>CAZAHE010000025.1:0-27195 GCA_964484965.1 uncultured Acidiferrobacteraceae bacterium
ACCGCGCGCATCTCGTCCATCGGTGTGATCGAATTCGCGAGTGAGATTTGCCAGATGTCTACATCCCCATCGGTCAACGGCAGAATTGGTGCGGCGCTCATAGAAGAAACTGTGGGAATACCCCCCGTCAGGTCGTCGACGCGGTTGCGGCGCTTATCGAACGCGAAAACAAAATTATCGCTACGCCTGTGATCACGACGGCAGCGCCCAGCAGAGTAGCCGTCGCCGGTTGTTCACCGAGTAACACGATGCTGGCAACGATGGTAATAACCGGCGTTAGAAGCAGTATCGGCATGACCTGGGAAACCGGGTTTCGAGACAGGACTCGGTACCAGGCGGTGTAACCGATCGCCGTCATAATGACCCCGAGGTAAAGGACCGTGCCCCAGCCGATCCAGCTTGCTGATTGAAGAGCTTCCCATTGGCCCTTTTCAACCAAGAACGATCCCGCCAGCATTTGCGGTCCCGCAAAACAAGCGATCCATGCGATAAGCGTCATTGGCGGTACTGCTGTGCCGAGCCGCTTAATCATGATCTGGCTGACCGCCCAAACCATGGCGCCACTTCCAGTCAGCAGTACGGCTGACAGTTGTCCCTCGAGAGTAGGCAGGCCCGCGATCAATGCAACTCCACCAAAGGCAATCAGCATCCCGACCAGGCGCTGCCAGCCCGGCCGTTCTCTGAACACAACTGCTGCCAAAAGTACAGCGAATGGGACTTCGAGTTGCATGATGATGATCGCGAGGGATGCATCAATCATCGACAAGCCGGTGAATGTGAGGCCGTATTGAATGCAAAACCCGACCATTGATATCCAGAATATTTTGACCAGATGACCGCGTGGAAGCCGCACGAACCAGACCAGAATTAATGCAGTCAGCATGAAACGCAGGGCCATGAGAAAAATCGGGGGGAATTCTTCCAACCCGGCTTTGGCTATCGTGAAGCCCATCCCCCATGTCAGCGGAACAACGAGAGCAAGCAACAGATCGCGAAACGTCAAGGGTTATTCCTGTCGTGCTACCAGTGACTGAAGCCAGTGCCATGTTCTGCCGATTCCTTTTGCTAGGGGCGTTTGTGCCTGCCAGCCGAAATCACTGTTTGCTCGGGAGCTATCGAGAATTATTCCTCGAACAGCTGGTGTCGTTTGTGCCACAAATTTTATTTTCGGCGTCTTCCCCGTCACAGTTTCGACTGCCGCGCACACGTCGAGTTGGCTCAATCCTTGTCCCGAACCAATGTTGTAGATCGTTGCAGGCCAATCGGGCGACAAGAGCTGCTCGCAGAACCTCGTAAAGTCATCGATAAACAAGTAATCACGGATGGATCCGCCGTCTCCCCATATCGGAAAGTCGCGATCCTCAATCACAGCCTGTAAAAGTGCGCGAATGAAACCAAAGTTCGCGTTGTAGGGCTGGCCAGGGCCAAAAACGTTGGCGGGCCGGACGATCAACAGCTGATTGGGGCGCTGTCGGTACGCGCTGGCTAGAAAAGCTTCCATGGCAATTTTTCCAGCGGCATAGGAAGACAATGCGTGAAGCGGGTTGTCTTCGTTGACCGGTAGCGGTGATGAAGGGGCATAGAGTGCGCCGCCGGATGATAGATAAATAAGGCGAAGCCGGGGTTGTCTGACAATAGCAGTGAGATAGCTGCAGAAGGGCCCAAGGTTGGCTGACGCCTCGTGAGCGAAGTTTGTATTTCCACTTGATGGAGTAGTGGTTGATGCGAGATAAAAAACAAAGTCTGCGCTGCTAAAAACAGCGTCCTGGTCGCTGGTTGAGAGAGCTAGAAGATTAGGCACTATGGTGACGTTCTCGGGTCGTGCCACGACCTCACCCGATTGGCACCACGTAACCGTAGTTGCCTGGCGGTGGAGCAAACGTTTCGTCAGTGCGCGGCCGATAAATCCGGCGCCACCAATAAGCACGATATGCATCTTTCTTATCTCATTGAATAGCGCATCGAAGGCGAGTTAACCGCGCTTGGCCGATATCCAACCAAATATCAACTGGACTGCCAGTTTCAGGCCGTCCGATGAGGCCACTACTCGCGGATAGAATCGTATTGCTTCTTTTAACAGCTGCAGGGCGTATGGTCGAGAACTGCTGGCCAGATAACGGGCCCAGAGCAGCAATTGTTTAGCCCGCATCCGCGCAGTAATTGTTTGATCCATTGCCTCGAGAGACTGCGCCGCTTCCGTTGCAAGTGTATGTAGACTATTCACCAGTGCCGGATAGGCATAGCGCGCAGGATTGGTCAGTGTTTGCCCTGATAGTACAGCGATGTCTGCAGCAATTTCGGATGATACGGGTACCCCAATCGCATCGAATGCTTCGCTCACAACGCGGGCAAAGCGGTCTTGTTGGGTCGTTTGGTTGGCACTTTGCATCATACTAGATGTATGGATGCGGTATTTCACGAGAGGTTCATCGACGACACCAAAAGCGGTATAACGAATCAGCCTTGACCATAGGTCATAGTCCTCGGCACCATCCATACCTGGTCGGTAGTTGAGATCGTGTGCCATTAGTACGCTTTTGCGAAATGCAGCGGACGAATGGCTGCCGATATTCCGCCACAGGAACCACCAGCGTGGGGCACTGCTCATTGCTGAGGTTTCTCCGATACAACGGCTGATCGTTCTGCCTTGGGCGTCGATGGTCTCCAGTAAGCTGCGTAGCAGGCCGACCCGGGGATGGCGGTCAAAAAAGATCACCTGTTTTTCAAGCCGGTCGCGACGGCTGATATCGTCCTGATCGGCGCGGACGATAATCTCCCCGCGCGCGTCGAGGATGCCCTGGCGCAATGATTCTGCGAGGCCCCGATTTGGGTGTTTCTGCAGCCGGATACGCGGGTCATCGTAGTCCACGATGATGTTGCTACTGTCGTCGGTCGAACCGTCATCGATGATAAGAAACTCAAAATCACCATAGCTTTGTCCTAAAATGCTGTCGATCGATTCACCAAGGAAGCGGGCGCCGTTGTAGACCGACATCAGCACCGTTACCAGGGGATTCCTCATCAGTGTATTCAATCAGTCCGATGCCGGGGTTGTGCAGAAATTGACCGTTCGGGTCGGTGTTGTCGTCGCTGAGCGGTTTTGTGACCGTTGGATTGAGGATATTCTGGACTGGCTGTTGCGCCGGCGGGTCCTCACTTTTCTTTCCATCGACTGCACCATAGCGTCTCAGCCGACATCGATTGACTGCCCGCTGTTCATTCGCCGTTACTTTAACTGGGACGCGGCTAGGAATGCACACTGTTTGCCGAGCGCGAGATTCCGCTGCTATCGAGACTGGCTGACTAGGGTCGCTGATCCTGATCTCGTCGTTATCGATAATGAACAGATACGCGGGCAGTTACCCGAGTGTGACATTGTGCTCGATTTGTCCGGTCATGAAACCTATTGGGCGGATATCAGTCGACTTGTGTGGCGGCTCGAGCCATGCCCTCTGCAATCGTTAACTGCGCGCATGACAGTATTTGAATCGATGATAGGAAATTTGACTGTAGCCTCGGTACGGCTTATTTCAGTCACCGATGGAGTCCAGGCACCAGTCGATCAGCGTACCATCCGACTGGACCGTAATTCGCCGTCACGTTCTGTCGCCAACCTGGGGAACGCAGCCCTCGGGCTCATCGTCGACAACATTGTTAGGGTGCAGCACGGAGCAGCGCCACGCTCTTTACCGGCACAGCCTGACGACGTCATTTGCTCCGCGAAGGTGACCTCGATACAAGCTGCCCGCTTCTTATCGCAACGTCTGATCGCCACGCGCCGTCAACGCAATGACCGTCTGCAGTGGTCCGTCGCAACCATTGCTCCTACCCTCGATGCTGCTTCGGCAAGATGGTATACGCCACCTTTGAACGTGGATATTGCCGATCCATTTCCCGTATGGGTTGACGGGCAGTTGTACGTTTTTGTCGAACTCTTTGACCTTAATGTCGGTCGCGGACAGATCGCGGTATTTTCTGATGTTACCCGTCGTGGGTGGTCTGACCCTGAAGTGGTCCTAGAGCAGCCTTTTCACCTATCTTTTCCGTTGGTTTTTACACACCAGGGCGAGTGGTTCATGCTGCCGGAACAGAGTGAAAGCGGCGGTGTCAGCCTCTACCGAGCCACCCGTTTCCCCCGTGAGTGGTCACTAGAACGAGAAATTCTAGTCGGCTTCCCTGGCCTCGATACGATGATTCTGCAGCACGAGGGTCGCTGGTGGTTATTCAGCACGAATCGTTCCGGGTCAAACGTCGACAACAATCTACACGTCTTTCACAGCCCCTCCTTCGATGGCGTATTTGAGCCGCTGGACGCTAATCCGGTTAAAGCCTGTCTCGGTTCTTCTCGCATGGCAGGGCACTTTTTTAAACACAACGGCCAGCTTGTGCGCCCGGCTCAGAACGGTCTTCGCACCTATGGTGGTGGTGTGGTGTTGAACCGTGTTGATCACCTGTCGCGGGATGATTACCGGGAAACAGAGATTGATCAACTAGCGCCGTTTGTAACGCCCTATCTTGAGGGGTTCCACACCATCAATCGTGCTGGAGCAGTGACGTTGATTGATGGGGTTCGGCGCCTGCCAGGTCAGGGCGCCCGATGGGTGTGACTGGAAAGTGCTTCGACAACTGGAGACAGTGCCTCGGCTAACTGAGAGAAGACCTGTTTGCATAGCAATGGGCCCTCGCCGTTGGGGTCGGTTATATCTCTCGGCAGCTTCGGTGCGAGGCAGGTTACTGGGTAGAGTTGAGAAGCCTGTGCTGGATAACGACGTGTCAGGGTTGCCATCTGTTCGTGATCCATGACGAAGATAATGTCATCCGCGCCGAGAGGTAGCGTGTCCATCGAACGTGCTCGATGACGTTCAAGAGAAAATCCAAATTCCAGAGCGACCTCGCGCGCTAACGGATCAGCCGGTCTGCCCGCTTGTGTATCGAGCCCGACCGAGACGATATCGGGCCTATATTGAACACAGCTCAGCTTATGCCTCAGGTAGCCGGCGGCGAAGGCACTGCGCATAATGTTGCCAGAGCAAACCACAACAATACGTTTGGTGTGATGCAGCTGCTTGGTAAGCTGCTCAGGGTGCATGCGTAGGTTATTGATACGGGCCTTAATTGCACTGCCACCTAGACGTCGCCGACAGGCTGATAACAGGCGGCAGCCAATGCGACGCAGTTCCGCTACCAGCGGGCGTGGGTCACGCACGGCAAAGCTGTCGAGGTGTTCTCGTGGAAAGGCGATACGCAGTGTGTCTGCGAGAATTTGTGTCATACGGTGTTGTGGGTGTGACCATGCTGCCCGTATCCAGTCGATATCCCGCTCCAGATTGCGGCATCGAATCCCAGCCACGTAAGTCGAAGGATGGATGGTTTCGTTTCTGTATAACGCAGCCAGCCGCGCCGGAAAATCCACACCGGCGACAAGCGCCAGGGGCAGAGCGCCCCAGAAACGGCCGTTTGCTTCAATGAACCAGTAAATCTTTTGCTCCGGGTCATATTTGAATTCCATCATGATGACCCCGTGCCAGCCAAGGTTTTCGATCAGCTGCTTGGCCTGCCGTTCCAGGTCACGGTCGAGGTCTTCACTGACCCGATAGGCGCTACCGCCGCCGGTTAGTGGCAGTTCATGAAGTCTCCGATACTGGAAACAATCGACCAGCTGGCCATGACGGGCAAGTATGCCGAGGCCAACGCCATGGCCTCGCACCACAGACTGAACAAGAACCTGTCCGTAGAGCGAATAGCGGGCCCAGTTTTGCTCTAGTGCCTGCCAATTGTCGGCATACCGCGTTTCGAATTGCTGACCAAATCCCTCTAGCCAAGCTCTGGAATATTCCGCCTTTATCACCAGCGGAAAATTGTGCGGCGTTGATATCTGTTGGAGTTCAGCGCGGTCTTGGATGATCCAGCTCTGCGGCTGGCGCAGTCCTATGCTGGTAGCCAGGCGGTGCATATGACATTTGGAAAGCACTTTCTCCATCGCGTCATTCGGTGGTATCGCAATTGGCGCCAGAGTCTCCAGCGTTTCGCGTACCCGTAGTATCGGCCCAATTGTCGAGTCGGTAATGGGGACGACAAGGTCGAATGAGTGTTCGCTGAGAACTTGTTGTAGCCATTCGAGAAATTCTTCTCGTTGGCGCAGCGGATCTGGATAGCGCAGGCAACGATCAGCGTAACGTGATCGAAAGGCAACCGCGCGGTGTGAAATACCAGCACTGAATACGGTCCATCCACTGCGGCCAAGTGAACGGACCACACTCAAGGCGGACAACTGGTCAGCGTCGAGCACCAGTACCTGCCGTAACGTCATTGCCCCTGATTTCCTAGTCGTTCGATGAGAGCGGGCCAAACATTATTCAGCAGGCGCGTTTGAGCAGCGCTGTTAGGATGAATTCCGTCGGCTTGCATGAGGGCGGGGCTGTCGGCCACACCTTCGAGAAAAAATGGAACGAAAGCAATCTTTCTGGTTGAGGCCAGCTTGGTAAATAGTGATTTAAACCGGTTCGTGTATTGCGGTCCATAATTTGACGGTAGCCGCATGCCGAGAAGCACTACTGCGACATTGTTGGCGAGTGACAGATCGATCATTGAAGCAAGGTTCGTTCTGATGCTACTGATTGGCACGCCACGTAAGCCGTCATTGCCACCCAATTCGATGATCACGATAGTTGGATGATGCCGGTTCAGAAGCGCTCCAATACGATTCAGGCCCCCTGCGGTGGTTTCGCCGCTGATACTGGCGTTGATTACCTGGTGCCCGTCATCGAGGGCTTTCAAACGGCGCCGTAACTGATGCACCCAGCCATCTTGTGGAAATATACCGTAGGCGGCACTTAAGCTGTCGCCAACGACAAGCACGGTTTCGCCGGGTGCCGCAGTTGCGATAATACTCGAGAAAATGAAAAGGAAAATACGTGACATGGATGCAATTGTCGTTGCCAACAATCTGACGCGGCAAGTAGATGCTCCTGGCGGGAAACTGACTATTTTAAGGGGCGTAAATATCTCGGTCGCTACCGGTGAGGCGGTAGCTATAACGGGCGCGTCTGGTTCCGGCAAGTCAACTCTGCTTGGGCAGCTGGCCGGATTCGATGGGCCGACCACGGGTACGGTCCATCTTCTCGGCAATGACCTCGCGCAATTGAGTGAAGACGGCAAAGCGGCTCTTCGTGCTGGCAACGTCGGTTTCGTATTCCAGGCATTCCACCTGCTGGCGTCATTATCGGCCCTTGAGAATGTCATGTTGGCACTGGAAATTGCCGGGCAAAACCAGCAAGAAACAATTGCCCGGTCAACGCTGACAGAGGTCGGGTTAGCAGATCGTCTGCACCATTTTCCCCGACAATTGTCTGGTGGAGAGCAGCAGCGCGTTGCATTGGCACGTGCGTTCGCCGTCTCGCCACGGATCCTTTTTGCGGATGAGCCGACCGGCAACCTGGATGCCGAAAACGGTGCACAAGTGGCCGATGTGCTGTTTAAGCTGCGCCACAATAGAGGCACAGCCTTGGTGCTGGTGACACACGACGAACATTTGGCGGGACGGTGTGACCGTGTTTGTAGGATGCGCGCCGGAGAGATTTCTAGCCTGTGAATTCTTTCTACTGGCCACTACAACGCTTGAAGCGCGAGTGGCGCTACGGTGAATTACGGGTGTTGGTGACGGCCGTCGCGGTGGCGGTGATGGCAATAACATCGGTTGGATTTTTCACCGATCGGGTTGACAGCGCGATCACAAAACGTTCAGCGGAGGTTATGGCAGCAGACCTGGTGGTACGCTCCCGTTCGTCGATTCCACCGGACTACATTGCTGCGGCCGGTGAACTCGGACTGCAACATGCATTATTGGTTGAGTTTCCTAGTGTCATGGTGACTCGTGACGATAGTACCGTGCTGGTTGCGGTCAAGGCGGTGGGTTCGGCGTACCCGTTACGCGGGAAATTAGTCATCGCAGCGCATCCGGATGGGACGCCGCTGAACGAGCCGTTGAGTTTAAAGCCGGGCCGAGCATGGGGTGATGCGCGTCTGTGGATCCAGGGTGGCTTGGCGCCAGGGGCGGTACTCACCTTGGGTCGGTTGGACCTGACGCTCGACGGTGTGATCGAGCGGGAGCCCGATCGCGGTCAATTTGGCTTTGACCTAGCGGCCCCGCGCATCATGATGCGAATTGAAGATCTGCCTGCGACAGGGCTCGTGACTGCGGCCAGTCGCGTCCGCTATCGGCTGCTGTTGTCGGGAAATCCCGAGGCATTGCAGCGGTATCGGCAGTGGTTTAGTGCTCGACAGGGACAGGGACAGGGACAGGGACAAGGCACGGCCCTGGAGATAGAAGGTGTGGGTGATGAGCGCCCCGTCTTGCAGTCGGCACTGGATCGCGCGGCCAGTTATCTTGGGCTTGCGAGTCTCACCGCTGTGATTGTTGCGGGCGCTGCGATTGCACTTGCCGCAAGGCTCTACGCCCGCCGACAGACCAACCTTGCTGCAGTCATGCGAGCACTTGGTGCATCCCAATCGCGTCTGCTGCGTGAGTTTGTTGTATTGCTTGTGTTGGTTGCGTGCGCGGGAACGCTCATCGGCTTATTGCTTGGTTTGATCGCTCAAGCGGGACTTGGTTACTTTGCAGCCCAGGCGCTTGCTGTGGCACTGCCTTGGCCTTCACCACAGCCGGTACTGGCTGGACTGGTTGCGGGGCTGGTAATGACCGTGGGCTTCGGCATCGCACCGGTGGCGGCTCTTCGTCAGGTGAGTGTGATGCGCCTGATGCGACAGCAATCGTCCGCGCCGAACGTGTCGAGTCTATCTTTGTTCACTCTGGCGATGCTCTCTGCAACAGGACTGATTTTTTGGCAGGCGCAAGATATCGTGCTGGCGGCCTGGGTTGTAGTGGTGACACTGGGACTGTTGCTGGGTCTATCTGCGAGCGGTTGGCGCTTTTTTGCCGCCCTGCGCCGGATGCGTTTCGGGACGTCGTCGATTCGTTATGTGTTCGCAAGTCTCGGGCGTCGGCCTGCTGTCGGGACGCTTCAATTGTGCGCATTCGGCGTGGGAATTATGGCTCTGCTGATGTTGATGATCATTCGAACAGACCTGCTGAATAGCTGGTCTTCGAGTATTCCGCCGACAACACCGAATCATTTCGTGATTAATATTCAACCGCAGCAGGTAAAGGCATTCGAAACCGCATTGTCAGGTGCGGGCCTAGTGAGCAGGGGTCTGTTCCCCATGGTCCGGGGTCGTTGGATCGATCAGAACGGCAGAGCCGTGGAGTATTCGGCTTTTCCCACGGCGCGTGCACAGCGGCTTGCCAGCCGAGAATTCAATTTGTCGGCTGCAGCCAAGTTGCCCAGTGGCAATAAAATTGTTGCGGGGCGTTGGTTTACGCCGACCGGTGACGGGCAAACAGAGTGGTCTATCGAAGAAGGTCTCGCCCAGACATTAGGTGTCAGGCTTGGCGATGAATTAGGTTTCGAAATTGCAGGTCAGACAATCAGTGGCAAAGTGACGAGCCTGCGCCAAGTAAGGTGGGATTCGTTCGAGGTCAATTTTTTTGTAATTGCGTCATCTGGCTCGCTTGCTGCGTATCCAGCGACCTATATCTGCAGTTTTTACATGCCACCGGAGCGACACAGCGTAATTGCCAATCTGGTACGTCAGTTTCCCGGAGCGACCGTCTTTGATGTAGATATTCTGCTTACTCAGGTACGTGAAATCATTGATCAGGTCGGCGTGGTGGTGCAGTACGTATTCGCCTTCACTTTGCTGGCTGGCATCATAGTATTGATAGCTGCTGTTCAGTCTGGTGCACGGGAACGGCTGGAGGAAGTCGCAGTGTTGCGTGCACTAGGTGCCAGCCAGCGTCGACTCCAGACAGGCTTGTTGCTTGAGTTTGTCATCCTGGGTGGGGCATCAGGAATAGTCGCCGCACTGTTCGCGGGGTTGTCGGGTTATGTCTTGGCGCAACAGGTGTTCGGCGTGACATTCGTTCCGGGTGTATCAATATGGGTAATTGGTTTTGTTGCGGGCGCAGTCGGTGTTGGTCTGACCGGCACGGTTGCGATTCATGCCGTTTTCCGACATCCGCCAATGTCGCGGCTGCAGTCTGTCTAATGTCACTGACAACCAGGTTGCTGTATCAACGAGGCTCCAACCCGAAGGTTGTTGATAGTGGCAGTTTGCGTCGGCGAGTCTATGGAGTAGCATCTGTAACGTGAGATCCAAGAAAGAGCGCATGAAATATTCCGCACTGCAGTTGCTTCGTCAGGCCTTTAGCAAACACCGCGGATGGCCGAGGACCTGGTCGAGCCCGGAACCGAAGGCAGCCTACGATGTTGTAATCGTCGGTGGCGGCGGGCACGGTTTGGCGACGGCTTATTACCTTGCGAGCGAACATGGTATTCGCAACGTCGCGGTCCTTGAAAAAGGCTGGATTGGGAGTGGAAACACGGGTCGTAATACAACCATCGTTCGATCCAATTATCTGTTGGATGGCAACGAGCCCTTTTATGAGTGGTCGCTTAAGCTGTGGGAAGGCCTTGAGCAGGAAATCAACTACAACGTGATGATGAGTCAGCGTGGTGTCATTAACCTTTACCACTCGGACCCCCAGCGAGACGGCTTTGTTCGTCGTGCGAACACTATGTTCATGCATGGTGCGGATGCAACGATGCTTGATCGCCGTGAACTTAAAAAGCAATTGCCGTATCTGGATTTCGACAATGCGCGCTTTCCCATACTCGGCGGCTTGTGTCAGCCGCGTGGTGGCACGGCACGTCATGACGCAGTCGCGTGGGGATTTGCCCGTGCGGCCGATCAACTGGGTGTGCATGTGATCCAGAACTGTGAAGTGACCGGAATCAGGGTCAAGAACGGTGCGGTCGAGGGATTGGACACCACACGCGGTTACATCGGTGCCGGTAAAGTCGCCATTGCAGTGGCCGGTAACTCATCGCGGCTTGCTGCGATGGCGGGATTGCGCCTGCCGATCGAAAGCCACGTGCTGCAGGCTTTTGTATCCGAGAGCATCAAGCCGCTAGTCGACACTGTGCTCACTTTCGGTGCTGGGCATTTTTATATCTCGCAATCCGACAAAGGCGGACTGGTATTTGGCGGCGACCTCGACGGTTACAACTCCTACGCTCAGCGCGGCAATCTGCCGACTCTAGAACACATCATGGAATCGGGGATGGCAATGATGCCTTGCCTTGGACGAGTGCGTGTGGTGCGACACTGGGGAGGAATCATGGACATGTCGATGGATGGCAGTCCTATCATCAGCTTGACTCCCATCGTTGGGCTTTATTTGAACGGTGGCTGGTGCTATGGCGGCTTTAAAGCGACCCCCGGGTCAGGATGGGTATTTGCCTACACGATTGCTCGTAATGAACCCCACCGGTTAAACGCGCCTTATCGCCTCGATCGATTTGCCACGGGCCACGTGATTGATGAGAAGGGCATGGGGCCGCAACCCAACCTGCATTGATCGTTTCGTGATGCGTATTCCCTGTCCACATTGCGGCGAGCGCGGGCTTGAGGAGTTTAGCTACCGCGGCGATGCGACGGTCAGACGACCGACATCGATTGAGCCTCCGTCTGAATCAGCTTGGATGGATTATGTCTATTTGAGATCAAATCCCGATGGCATGCACTGGGAATACTGGCACCATGTAAACGGCTGCCGCTCGTGGTTTCGTCTGCAACGCGACACTGTCACCCATGAGGTTCTGACGGTTGAATTGAGCACGCTTGCTGACAAGGAAGGTGGGCCGACATGACGACACAGCCGTATCGTTTGCCCGAAGGGGGGCTGATCGATCGATCAAAGACACTAGGATTTCAATTTGATAGCCGGACTCTGTCGGGCTACGCGGGCGATACCTTGGCTTCTGCCCTGCTCGCCAGTGGCGTTCGCCTTGTAGGGCGCAGCTTCAAGTATCATCGGCCGCGGGGGATTTACAGCAGTGGCTCTGAAGAACCCAACGCCCTCGTCGAGTTGCGTCAAGGTGCGCGCCGAGAACCAAACACCAGAGCGACCGTGATAGAGTTGTTTGAAGGGTTAACCGCCTGCAGCCAAAATCGTTGGCCGAATCTGCGGTTTGATATACGCGCTGTCAATGGTTTGTTTTCTGCGCTGCTGCCTGCTGGCTTTTACTACAAAACCTTCATGTGGCCCGCTTCGTTCTGGGAAAAGCTCTATGAGCCCCAGATCCGGCGAGCTGCTGGCCTGGGTCGCGCCTCAACGACGGATGATCCGGATACCTATGAGGCGTCCTGGCATCACTGTGACGTGCTTGTAATCGGCGCCGGACCGTCCGGTATTGCCGCCGCACTGGCTGCCGCGCGGTGTGGCGCAAGGGTGATGCTGACCGATGAACAATCGCGTTTCGGCGGCTCTCTTCTTGATGAACGGACAGAGGTGGCCGGGGACAGCGGTGTTCGATGGGTCGATTCGTCTATCGAGGAACTCACGAGATGTGAAGAGGTCACACTGTTACCGCGAACCACGGTCTTCGGACAGTATGACCACAATGTTTTCGGCGCGGTGGAAAGAGTCAACGATCACGTCGCTGAACCCCCGCCTCATCAACCTCGGCAACGCCTGTGGCACATCATTGCTCGCCAGGTGGTGCTTGCAAGCGGTGCGCTTGAGCGCGGGCTGCACTTTACCGACAACGACAGGCCCGGGGTCATGTTGGCCGGTGCCGTGCGCGCTTACGTGAATCGATACGCTGTCGTGCCTGGACGGTCGGCTGTAGTTTTTGCCAATAACGATAGCGGCGTACGTACGGCCATGGATCTTGCGTCAGTCGGAGTAAAGGTGAAGGCGTTGGTCGATGTTCGATCCACAGTCGGAACGGTGACGCACCGACAACTTGAGTCGATTGGCGCCGAGGTCCTTGAGAACAGCGTGGTGACGCGTGTACATGGCCGAACACAGGTGCACGGCGTTGTTGTTCGGCCTCGTTCTGGTGGCCGAGCACGGCGGTTCGACTGTGATCTCCTATGTCTGTCGGGGGGCAGCGATCCGCGTATACACCTGACTTCCCATACCGGTGTACGGCCTGTTTTTTCCAGCGCAACTGATTGTTTTGTTGCCGGTGATGTCGGTGACACAATGCAAGTAGTGGGTGCAGCGTCGGGCCGTTTTGATCTTGCCGAAGCCATCCGCTCTGGACACGAAGGAGGCACGCAAGCGGTGTTCCGCTGCGGGCTGAGTGTGACTTGCAGCGGTGAGCCAGCCGCGATGGAGTGTGCCGAGTCGTCGTCGCCAGCTGAGGTATTGTGGCGTGTACCCGAGGCTTCGAAGAAGGCGTTTGTTGATCTTCAGAATGACGTTACCGTCGAGGACGTCGCATTGGCTGCACGGGAGGGTTTCGATTCGGTTGAGTTAATGAAACGCTATACCACCTTGGGGATGGCGACCGATCAGGGCAAAAACTCCAACACAGCCGGGTTGGCAATACTGGCAGAGGAAACCGGGGTTAGTATTGCAGAAGTCGGCACAACCACTTTTCGCCCACCCTACACGCCGGTGTCGATCGGAGCATTCGCCGGAGACAGTCGTGGCAGGCATTTTCAGCCGGTTAGATATAGCCCACTGCATGACTGGGCGGCCGATCTTGGCGCTGAGTTTGTCGAGGTCGGTCTGTGGTACCGGTCTCGCTATTTTCCGCAGCCGGGCGAGAACATGGCACAGGCCGCGACGCGGGAAGTACAGGCCACACGTGGTGGCGTAGGGGTGTGTGACGTATCGACGCTTGGCAAAATCGATATTCAAGGCCCCGACGCGCGACAGTTTCTAAATCTGCTCTACTGCAACGGCTTCCGCACGCTCGCAATTGGCAAGGCCCGCTATGGTCTGATGCTGCGCGAAGACGGCATTCTCTATGATGATGGCACCACCTCCCGGCTCGGCGAGGACCGCTATCTCATGACCACCACCACGAACAATGCAGCCGGCGTGCTAGCTCATATGGAGTTCCACCATCAGTGTGTCTGGCCGGATCTCGATGTCCAGTTCTGTTCGGTCACTGAGCAGTGGGCTGGGCTTGCAGTGGCTGGTCCTAAGAGTCGCAAGGTGTTGTCGCAAGCGCTGCCCGGGATTGTGCTGGATAACGATCGTTTCCCGTATATGGCGGCCGCTGAGTTTACGATCGAAGGCATCGCTGTGCGGGTCTTCCGGATCAGTTTTTCGGGAGAGCTCGGATATGAAATCAACGTGCCGGCTGGCTACGCACGCGTATTTGCCGATCAGATCATGGCAGCTGGTGAGTCGCTGGGTATTGTGCCGTACGGCTCCGAGGCGTTGGATGTCATGCGGATCGAAAAAGGGCACGTCACGGCAAAAGAACTGAATGGACAGACCACTCCGCATGATCTTGGCCTGGGCCGCATGCTGAGTTCAAAGAAGGATTATATCGGCCGCTTTATGTCGTCACGACCGGCAATGACGGATGCGGCGCGCCAGCGTTTGGTCGGAATTATTCCCGAGAAATCGGCGAACCGGCTGTTCGCCGGTGCCCATCTGGTGAAACCCGGTCGGTCAGCGACGGCGGAGAACGACGAAGGTTTTGTGACCTCGGTAACCTACAGCCCGACGCTGGGGCACTGGATCGGTTTGGCGCTGGTCGCGGGCGGAGAACAACGCATCGGCGAGCGCATGCTGGCAATTGAAGGGCTACGGTCTGTGGCTGACCCCGTAAAGCTGGTTTCACCGTTGTTCTACGACCCAGAGGGAGAGCGCTTGCGTGAGTGAGAAGCCGTCTAACGTCGCTATCGAATCGCCACTCGGGCGTCATATCGAGGCGGGCGAACGTCTGCTGTCGGGCCAGGATGCACCGGGTGTATATCTTAAAGTTGTTGCTGGACGGTCACTCTCGCTCGTTACGGCGAGACGCAATGCTGCACAGAGCCTGATTGAGACCCTTGCAATTCCAAGGTCACCGGGAACGATAGGCGCAGTCGGTGAGCAGGCCTGGCACTGGTACGGTCCAGACACCTGGCTAGTGAATGCATCAGGCCGGCCGGAGGGCGCTTTGCTCAATGAACTCGAGGAGCGCGTCGGTCGTTTCGCAGCCGTGGTTGACCTCAGTCACGCTCGTTGCGTGTTGCAATTGTCTGGGACGCGAGCACGTTCGACGTTGGCCAAACTGTGTCCGCTGGATCTCCATGCGAAGGTCTTCAACACGGGTAGCTGCGCCAATACCACTATGCACCACATGGCAGTACACATCGCGAATACGGATCACGCACCCGGCTTCGAATTACTTGTCATGCGGGGATTCGCTGTCAGCTTATGTGAGGCATTATTGTCGGCCGCCGGAGAATTCGGATACGCTGTGGCGTGTTGAGCGCGACGCGCGAGTCGGTCTTTGTGGTTCCCTAACAGCATTGGCGCACGTGCGCCGCAGGTCAGTCAAACAGGGTCGATAGTTCGTCGATAATGGTGCCGCCGAGTTGTTCGGCATCGTCGATGGTGATTGCTCGGCGATAGTAGTGGGTCACGTCGTGGCCGATGCCGATTGCGAGTAGTTCGATGGGGGATTCTGCCTCAATTTTCTGAATCACGGTCTTCAGGTGTTTGATCAGATAGTTATCGCTATTGGCTGACAGTGTCGAATCGTCAACCGGCGCCCCATCGGAGATTACCATCAGAATCCGCCGCTGTTCCGGTCGCTGAAGCAAGCGCTGGTGTGCCCAAAGTAGCGCCTCTCCGTCAATGTTTTCTTTGAGAATCCCTTCGCGCAGCATTAGGCCGAGGTTATTGCGGACGCGACGCCAAGGGACCGATGCTGGCTTGTAAATGATGTGTCTGAGATCGTTAAGCCGACCGGGTTTCTGCGGCGTATTGTCTGCCAGCCATTTTTCCCTTGATTTACCACCTTTCCAGGCACAGGTAGTGAAACCTACGACTTCGACTTTGACAGCACAACGCTCAAGTGTGCGTGCCAGTATGTCAGCCGACATGGCTGCGACTGTGATCGGGCGGCCACGCATCGAGCCGGAGTTATCGATTAGGAGGGATACGATCGTGTCGCGGAAATCGGTCTCGATCTCTTCCATAAAGGGACGCGCGTCCCCTGGGTTGGAGACCAATTGGGCAAGCATTGCGGTATTCAATGTGCCTTCCTCGAGATCGAACTGCCAGGCGAACTGCTGACGTGCAAGCAATTTTCTCTGTAGCCGATTGGCAAGCGGTCCAATAACGCTAGCGAATTGTGCGAGGCGGTCATCCAGCCGCCCTCGCAGGCGTCCAAGTTCTTCGCTGTCGCACAGTTCTTCGGCACGCACGATCTCGTCAAAGGTGTCAGTGTAAATTTCGTAGGGCGTTTCCGTATCGCCATGCAGTGCCTTGATCAAGGCAGCGTCCTCCGGCACTTCCTCCTCATCGATCGGTTCCAGGGCAAGATCGTTGGCATCGACATCGGACAAATCGCCGTCCGCCGTTTCCTCCAGTGCCTGCTCTTGCGCCAGTTGCTCGCTGCTTTCAGCTTCAGAAGGTGCTGGCTCGCCAGGGTCGTCCATGTCTTCTTCGCCAGGGTCGCTCGACGACAGGTCGTTGGCTGGATCGTCATCCAAGAGCTTTAGTTCAGAAAGCAGTCGCCGAGCCTGTTCGGCAAATTGACCCTGGTCGTCTAGGTTGTTGCGGAAGGCCTCGACGGCGGCGTGCAGGCGCGGCTCGAGCTGTGCACGCCACAGATTCGTCATCGTGCGTGCTGACGGTGGGGGTGTTTCGCCTGTCAGAGCCTCTCGAACTAGTATCGCCAGGGCATCGGGGAGTTGGCTGTCCGTGCGTTCAGTGACGATGTCATAGCCTTGCGCTCGGTATTGTTCCTGGCGACAGGCCGCTAGATTCTGGGCGATTCCGATGCGGTGGCGGCAGCCTAGCGACTCAACGCGAACGGTCTCGAGCGCTTCAAAAGCTTCGCGTGCGTCACCGCCGCCAGGCTGGTAACGGGCATGGACCGCACGGTTGTGGTATCGCAGTCGTAGAGCAATACCATCGGCTTTACCGCGCACCCGAGTGACACGGCCATGTGATAGGTCCGGGGGAGGGCTGGGTAATTGTGCTTCGTTGCCGGACAGTCCGATCGTGCCGTCAGCGAAGGACACTGCCAAGTCACTATCCTGCGCTATGGCCCGCATCGCGCCGGCCGTTGCGTGGCAGAAATTATCAACCGAGGGGGGACGCCCCATCGCCGGTCAGGCCTCTGCCACCAGCACGCCGGATTCAGTCAACTCCGAACCGAAGCATCGTTGATAGAACTCGGCCACGACCGCGCGTTCGAGCTCGTCACATTTATTCAGAAACGTTAGGCGAAATGCGAGCGCGAGATCAGAAAATATGCGCGTATTTTCGGCCCACATGATCACAGTTCGAGGAGACATAACGGTAGACAGGTCACCCGCTGCAAAGCCGGCGCGCGTCAGTTCGGCAACTGCGATCATCGCGCTGACGGTGTCGTGGCCCTCCGAATTATCAAAATCGGGAACTTTCGCGAGCACAATCTTGCGTTCCGCATCGAGCGGCAGGTAATTGAGCATTGCTACGATGTTCCAGCGGTCCATCTGACCCTGGTTCAGCTGTTGTGTGCCGTGGTACAGCCCAGTCGCATCACCGAGTCCGATGGTATTGGTGGTGGCGAACAGGCGAAAATATGGATGTGGCCGGATCACGCGGTTCTGGTCGAGTAAGGTCAGGCGCCCGTCAGATTCCAGAACTCGCTGGATAACGAACATCACATCAGGCCGACCGGCATCGTACTCGTCGAAGACCAGTGCGCACGGATTTTGTGCTGCGATCGGCAATAGTCCTTGCTGGAATTCTGTGACCTGGTGGCCATCACGCAATACGATGGCATCCTTGCCGACCAGACTGACCCGGCTGACATGGCTGTCGAGGTTGATGCGTATACACGGCCAGTTTAAACGTGCCGCGATCTGCTCAAGGTGACTGGATTTGCCTGTGCCATGGAAGCCCTGCACCATCACCCGTCGGTTGTGAGTGAAGCCAGCCAGGATTGCCAGTGTCGTGTCATGATCAAAGCAGTAGGCCTCCTCCAGATCCGGTACATGTTCGCTGCGTTGACTGAATGCAGGAACCTCTAGATCGGCATCGAGACCGAAATGCTGCCGTACAGAGATGTGAATATCCGGTTGGTCGATGGGGTGCCTGAGGTCGCCATCGCCGTAAGTCATTTGTGCCATTCTCGCAGTCCTTAATTGCTCTTTCAGTTGTATCGATCCTCGGTGCTGTCGATCTGCAGTAGCGAGGGTCAGCACAATTGTAGACTATAGCGTTTGCAAGCCTATGCTCCTTTCAACCTCCAAAGCCTGCCAATGCCTACTCGGATCACGAGAACGGTGGGCGTTGCCGCATCCTGCAATCGGTTGTCTAGCGGATGTCTTTGCGATTGTGAGCCGCTGCCATGCCGCCTGAAGACAGTCACTCGAGAGATGAAGGTTCAACGCGATGGATCGGCCGGTCGCTTGAGCGTTTTGAAGATGCCGCTCTGTTGCGCGGTGCGGGGCAATTTATCGACGATCTGCCGGTACCGCCTGGGCAGGTCCATGTGGCCTTCTTGCGATCACCGCTGGCCCATGCAGATATTGATGCGATTAATACGTTTCCAGCACTCGAACTCGATGGAGTGATCGCTGTCATCACGGGCGAGGACATCGTTCGGTTATCGCGTCCCTTTATTACCGGCGTTCGAATCGATGCGCCGCAGTATGCTTTGGCAACTGACCGGGTACGTTACGTCGGTGAACCGCTGGCTATGGTGGTCGCTATAGACCGATACCGGGCGGAGGATGCACTCGATGCAATTACGGTCGCTTATACCCCCAGGGCAGCTGTATCTCGGCCAACTGCCGCACTTGAGAAGGATTGTGAACGTCTGCATTCTTCTCTGAGCAGTAACGTCGTTCACGACCGCAGCTTCAGTTACGGCCAGCCAGAGATGGCGGTGTCACAAGCGGCCCACACTATTACCCATCGTTTTAGTTATCCGCGGAACCACTGTACTCCGATTGAATGCTGTGGTGTTATGGCTCGGTATAACGAGGCAGAGGATATTTACGAGGTTGTGGCCAACTTTCAGGGACCCTATACCTTGCATACGGTGATGGCGCGATCACTCAATGTGCCTACCAATCGCCTGAGATTGAAAACACCGCCTGACTCAGGCGGTAGCTTTGGTGTTAAACAGGCGGTTTTTCCATATGTAGTGGCACTTGCGCTTGCGGCCAAGGTGACTGGTCGGCCGGTCAAATGGATCGAGGACCGCATTGAGCACTTGTCTGGAACGACGTCGGCAACCAATCGGGAAACCACACTGACGGCTGCGTTCGCCAGCGACGGAAGATTGACCTGCCTCGATTACGATCAGATCGAGGACTGCGGTGCATACCTCAGGGCGCCAGAGCCAGCGACCTTGTATCGTATGCACGGCAATATGACGGGTGCGTATCGGGTCGAAAATCTGCGGATTCGTAATCGGGTCGTGGTCACGAACAAGACACCGACAGGGCTAATGCGTGGCTTCGGCGGACCACAGGTATATTTTCCTCTTGAGCGGATCATGGATATGGCGTCAGCTGCGCTCGGTATTGATCCGTTGAAGATCCGCCGCATCAATTTGGTCCGACCCGAGGAGATGCCGTACCGAACGGCATCGGGCGCATTGCTCGATTCAGGTGACTACCCCGCGTCGCTGCACTATGCCCTTGAACACGGCGGCTGGCAGGCACTACTTGAGCGGCGCACAGCTGCGCGCACCAGCGGGCGGCTTTATGGTATCGGTTGCGCTGCGGTCGTCGAGCCTTCGGTCTCCAATATGGGCTACATCACAACGCTCTTGACGCCGTCCGAACGGGAGGCATCTGGCCCAAAAAACGGAGCGCTGGCGTCGGCGACCGTTAGTTTCGATCCTGGCGGTTCGATTGCGGTGACGAGCGATTCGATTCCCCAAGGTCAGGGGCATCGGACAGTATTAGCACAAGTTGTTGCCGACGTTTTTGGCGTAGAGCCTGCGACAATCTCGGTGGTGAGTGAACACGATACGTTACGCGACCCGTGGTCTATTGCCGCGGGTAACTATTCCAGCCGTTTCGCCGCCGTCGTGGCCGGTACCGCTTATCAAGCAGCATGCCGGTTGCGAGAGCGGTTGGCACGCATCGCTGCCAACGAACTCAATGTACTGCCCGATGACATCCATTTCGGAGATAACCGCATCAGTTCTTTGGTAAATCCAGACAACCACACTTCACTGGCGCGTTGTGCCGCCGCAGCGCACTGGTCACCGCTGTCGTTGGAGCAAGATCAGCCGCCGGGGCTTCGTGAAACTGTTTTCTGGACGATGCCACAACTGACTGAACCAGACACAGCCGATCGAATTAACTCATCCGGGAGTTATGGCTTCATTTTCGATTTTTGTGGTGTTGAAATTGATCCTGTTACCAGTCAGGTCAAAATCGACAAATATGTCACCCTGCATGACGCGGGTATTTTGCTCAATCCGATGCTTGCAGATGGGCAAATTAGAGGCGGATTTGCCCATGCGGTTGGAGCGGCGTTGTACGAGGAACTCGCTTATTCCGATGACGGCAATTTTCTAAGCGGCACACTTGCAGATTACCTGCTGCCTACTGTGTTTGAGGTGCCCGAACCGATGATACTTCACTTTGGCTCGCCTTCTAGTTTCACTCCTCTCGGCGCGAAAGGCCTGGGCGAGGGAAACTCGATGTCTACGCCGGTCTGCTTGGCCAATGCTGTTGCTGATGCGCTTGACTATTGCGTCGATACACTGCCAATGACGGCATCTCGCGTGGATGGATGGATACGCTCCGACGAGCCAGCACCGCCTGCGAGTCTCCAAGGCCAAGCCGTGGCGTCTGGTGGCAGTGTCCTCGAGGGATCTGGAACTTCGCAGGTGGCGGTGACGCCGTTGCGTGTATGGCAGGCGTTGTTCGACGAAGCCACTCTCGCCAATGTGTTGCCGGGATGTCATCTGGTTCAGCGCCAACCGGATGGGGGTTATTACGCGGATCTCAGTGTCGGCGTCGGGCCGGTTCGTGGTCGTTTTCAAACACGGTTGGAATTTTCTGATCTGGACGAGCCGCGCTCTCTTCGGGTCTCGGGCACTGCCCAGGGACCACTTGGTGTGGCTGCGCTGGGTGGGGTCATCAGCATCGATCCATTGGCAACCGGTGCACACATCCAGTTGGACTATCAAGTCCGTGTAACGGGAAAGATCGTTGTGGTGGGTAGTCGGCTGGTGGATACGGCGGTACATACACTAGTGCAGCGATTCTTGTCGGATCTTGCACTTTACCTGGAACACGGATCACCACGCCCGGGTGTGTTTGCGCGCATCGCTCGTTGGGCACGGAGCCTGCATTGAAACCCGCACCTTTCGATTATGTGGCTGCACAATCTCTGGACGAAGCCCTGCACCTCCTCGCACACCGGCCAGGTGCTCGTTTACTTGCTGGAGGCCAATCGCTGATACCGATGCTCAATATGCGGCTGCTCACACCCCCGTTGCTGATTGATGTGATGCAAATACCCGCACTTGAGAAAATTAAAGAGATCCCCGATGGCGTCGAGATCGGGGCCACGGTCACGCAGGCTGCGTGTCTTGCATGGCCTGGGATTGAAGATTTACAACCGCTGTTGACGCTTGTGCTGCCGCTCGTTGGCCATTACCAGACCCGGCAGCGGGGCACCGTGTGTGGATCGCTCGCACACGCGGACCCCAGTTCCGAGCTGCCCTTGATTGTGGCGCTACTCGATGGGGAATTGGTGTTGCAACGCTCAGGAAAGACGCGAATACTTAAAGCAAGGGACTTCCAACTTGGCGCAATGGCAACCGCGCTGGCGCCGGGCGAGATGATTGTCGCTTGTCGAATCCGGCAACGTCGCACAGGCGAGGTTTACGCATTTAGGGAAGTCAGCCAGCGTCACGGTGATTTTGCAATGGTTGCAATGGCGCTCGTGGCAGACGCTCGTGGTGTGCGGATCGGGGTAGCCGGCGTTGCGCAGACACCCACACTGCTTGATTTGCCGTGGCTGGAAGGCGCACCGCTTGAGACCGCACTCAATGAATTTGCCTGGCAGCTAGGGGCACGCGATGATCTGCACGCCAGCGCGGCTTACCGGCGAGGCTTAGTGAGAAATCTGGGGCGCGCACTTGTGAGGGAGATTGCTGATGCTGGTGCTTGAATCGAATCGGCGTCATGCGGTCACCTTCACCCTCAACGGTGAAACCGTGGTGGCTGATGTTGAACCGCGGCTACTGCTAACAGATTGCCTAAGACACCAATTTGGTCTGACAGGTGTGCACGTGGGCTGTGAACACGGTGTTTGTGGCGCGTGTACCGTTCGAGTGAACGGGCGCGCGCTACGCGGCTGCCTGCTGCTAACTGTGCAGGTCGAAGGCCAGTCGGTCGAGACGGTAGAACACTTGTGTGCAGTCGATGGGTCACTGAATGACTTGCAGGAAGCTTTTCGCCGACATCACGCTTTGCAGTGCGGGTTCTGTACACCAGGGATTTTGCTGTCACTTGGCCAACTCCTGGAAGAGGAAGGAAGTGTGTGTGAGGATCGAGTCAGGCAAGTTTTAGCCGGTCACTTGTGTCGTTGTACCGGTTATCAGGGAATCGTCGCGGCAGCGATGGAAGTTGCGTTAGCAATAAAAGCGGGTGACTAACTTCTGTGTTCGACCTTGGCAGGACCATTGTTGCTAGCGCCGCCCGTACGCCGGATATCATTGCATTATCCGATGGGGCGAGCTGTTGGACTTATGCGGAGTGGCTTGACCTGATATGCACCGTAGTGAGCGGCCTGGATGTTGTCGGTATAGCGCGCGGCGAGCATCTTGTCAGTGTTCTGCAAAACCGGGCTGAGGCGGCAACGCTGCATTGGGCCTGCCAGCTTGCCGGAATCATAATTACGCCGGTCAACTGGCGCTGCACGGCTGAAGAATTAGACTTTATCATCAGGGATGCTGAGGCCAGCGCAGTGGTCTATGAGGAGATTACGGCGGAGCTGGTGCAGCACTGTCGTCTGGCGGCAAAAATACAACGAATCGATGTGGATGCCGGTCGAGCCGCGACATGTAGCTGGCAAGCTCTTTGTGCGGCGACCCCGGTAGCCCCCGAGTCGCGTTCGACGCCGGATGACACCTCGGTAATGCTTTATACCTCTGGTACTACGGGGCAGGGCAAGGGTGTGCCGCGGCAGCATGCCGTTGAACGTGCCGCGTCCGTCGCCCATGTTGCCCAGAACCAGTATGGCCCGCACGAAGTGTCGCTGGGTGTGATGCCGCTCTATCACACAATGGGTGTGCGGACCTTACTTGCTTCTGCGTTAGTCAGCGGCCACTTCGTATGCCAGCGGCGATTCTTGCCAGATGAAAGTCTCGAACTAATCCAGTTACACCGAGTATCGAATCTTTTTCTCGTGCCAACGCTGTACCACGATCTACTCGAGTCAGCTGCTTTCGAGCAGGCGGATGTCACTTCAGTGGCCAAGCTCGGTTTCGCCGGTCAGTCGATGACCGCAGGCCTTATAGCGCGTCTAGACAAAGCCTTTTGTCCCCAGCAGTTTGTCAATCATTACGGATCCTCGGAAATTTATACCTTTACTGTCGAGCCAGATGTTCGTCGCAAGCCCGGTTCGGCAGGTAAGGCTGGATTGAACCAGGAAATACGCATCGTAGATATTGATGCAACCGACCCGTCGAAACCGCTATTAGCGGGCACTGAGGGACAAATTATTGCCGCATTGGACGGCGACGAATCATTTTCGGGCTACTGGAAGCGCGCCGAAGCAGATTCAAGGGCGTTACATGCGGGATGGTATTTTACCGGTGATATCGGCTATTTTGATGGCGATGGTGATCTCCACGTGACAGGTCGCATAGACGATATGATGATCTCCGGTGGTGAAAACATTTTGCCTGCAGAAATAGAGAGTGTTCTTTCTTTGCACCCGGCCGTCAAAGAGGTCGCCGTCGCCGGGCTTATGGATGAACGCCTGGGGCAGGCTGTCACGGCGTTTGTAGTGACCAGTACCAACAAAGAAATCAGCGCCGAAATGCTGGATCGCTGGTGCCTAGATTCAGATCTAGCAGACTTCAAGCGCCCGCGCAGATATATTTTTATCCGGGAAATTCCTAAGTCACCAGTGGGAAAGATTCTACGTCGCCAGTTGGTCGAAGGGGATTACAATCGAGCCGCATCCTAAACGGGCGCAATGCCTGAAAAATTCGATCGAAAAATGACTGCATCATCGCCGGGCGGGGGCGCATCACCGCTATCTACTTCCAAGCTTTGCGACGGATTTAGAATTGAAATAAACGAAGCCAATGAACGCGGTGATATCGTGCTAGATCGGCCGCCGCTGAACGTCGTGTCGATGGCACAGAGGGACCAGCTGTGCCGCGCGTTTGAAATGCTCGATGAGGATGACAGAGTTCGTATCATCGTGTTGCGTGCCGAGGGCGATCATTTTTCATCGGGGGGTGATATCAAGGGATTTCTCGATGCGAGTCCAGAAAAAGTTTCGCATCTTGCCTGGAATATTGCCGCACCTGCACGCTGCCAGAAGCCGGTTATAGCGCAGGTACGGGGCTACGCTTTTGGAGTTGGTTTCGAATTGACATTGGCTTGCGATTTTCGTATCTGTTCAGAAACAGCGCGTTTTGCTCTGCCTGAACAACGTATTGGCCAAATCCCTGGTTCGGGAGGTTCTATTCGTTTGCTGCACATGATCGGTATGCAACGAACAAAAGACATGGTCTTCCGCTCACGCAGAGTGACTGCCGATGAGGCACAAGCGTGGGGCATGGTTCTTGACTGTGTGCCTGATTCCGAACTGGAAGCGAGTGTCGATCGATTTGTTGAGGAGCTGCGCGAATTTCCGCCACTGGCACAGCGCACCATCAAAGGCGTACTCAATGCAGCACAGGATGTGCCTCTGGAAGCGGGCATTCAGATTGAAGGTGGCGCCTATGGCCGTCTTCGGTCGTCAGAGGATTTCCGGGAGGGGGTTAATGCCTTCTACGAAAAACGAAAACCACGATTCAAAGGCTCTTAACATATCACCGAGCCCGATGGCGCTGTCGGCGGAGCAGTACGCGAAAATACACCGCTCGATTGAACACGCATCCGGTCTGCCCAGTATGTGCTATACCAGCGGCGAGTGGGCGCGTGTTGAGCGCGATACATTGCTGGCTTCCTCGTGGACTTGTATTGGGTACTGCCACGACCTTCTGACTGGTGGCGTCCGGACGGTCGATTTGCTTGGCCTGCCTCTGATGATTGTCCGAGATGAAGCCGGTGCGGTGCGAGTCTTTCACAATGTCTGTCGCCACCGTGGACATCGATTGGCTATCAACGACTGTGTCGTGGGAAAGGTTCTTCGCTGCCCCTATCACAGTTGGACTTACGATCTGGATGGATCATTGCGCAATACGCCCCACATTGGGGGGCACGGTCAGCATACCTGCGCTGGTTTTGACAAGACCGATTACGCTTTGTGGTCGGTCCGCAGTGCCACTTGGTTGGGTATGGTATTCGTAAATTTAGCAGGTGATGCGCCTGATTTCCGTGACCATATTGCAGCCCTGGAAGAGCGATGGTCCACATTTACTGGCCGGGGCGCACTGGCTGATGCCATTCCCGCCACACAAGGGGGGGCGCTGGAACTGAACATCAAGGCCAACTGGAAACTCGCGGTAGAGAACTACTGCGAAAGTTATCACCTGCCCTGGATCCATCCCGGTCTGAATAGTTATTCACGCATTGACGACCACTACAATATTGTCGGCGATGGATGGGGTGCCGGGCAGGGTACTTCAAGGTTCGTATTCAGCGAAAGAATAGGTATTGAGTTGCCTGGGTTCAGTAGATGGCCTCAGGACAAGCGCGCCCATGCTGAATACGTTGCAGTGTTTCCGAACGTATTGCTGGGACTGCATGTTGATCATTTTTACAGTGCTATTGTCCTGCCCGTGCGTCATGATCAAACAAAAGAGACGTTGCAGATTTATTACCTGGACGATGGTGCGACTGCCGATCGCTACTCTCAGGCCCGTCAGCTGATGCTCGAGGGTTGGCGAGAGGTCTTTAGTGAAGATATTGCGCCGGTTGAAGAGATGCAGCGGGGGCGTGATTCAACTGCTTTTGACGGTGGCCGTTTTTCTCCGGTTCTCGATGTGCCAACACACCATTTTCATCGCTGGGTTGCGCGAGGCTGCCCGGCGGAAGGCGCCATCAGATCTTAGCCGGAAGTTTTCTCTGAGGAGTCAGAAAAGTCCTCCCCGCCGGCATCGAGATACTCTAGCTCCTCATCTGTCGAGATGCGCCCGAGCACCCAATTGCGGTGAGGGAAGCGCCCAAAGCGGGTGATCACTAGACGGTGCCGATCTTCATAATCCTAGAACCGTTCGAATATGGGCTTTTGACGAGCCGAAGATCGTTGCACAAGCCGCTCGTAGAGAGCGACGGAAGCATCCTGGGCGTAGATATCCTCAGCATGTTCAAAAGGCAAATACAAAAAAGAAGCAGCAAGCGGATGAATCCGTCTATCGCAGCCGCGTTTGATCGTCTCGCGTGCGTGTTCCAGTGCAGCAGTGTCGTATGCGTAAGCGCGAGCCTGTTTGCGGAAAAGGTTTCTCGGAAACTGGTCTAGCACCAGTGTCAGGGCCAGCGCATCTTCACAGGCCATGGGCCAGCGTTGCAGTTGTCCGCGGTAAGCGGTATCCGGAAGAGTGCCAAAACGGCGTTGGATCTCATCATCGAAAGCTTGATGGTGCTTGAACCACAGATCTAGACGGGCGTCGGCCTTGTCTGGGTCGTTGAGTACATCTTGGAACCAGAAATCCAGAATCACCTCTGAGTTTGATTCCTTCATGGCGTCGTAAGCAGTACTTCGATGACGAATCGGGTTCCAAAATAAGCGAGTAACAGCAGTACGAAACTGCCCAGAGTCCATTTCACTGCGACTTGGCCGCGCCAGCCGGCAATCACCCGCCCAGTGAGCAGGATTGCAAAACTACCCCATGCCAAGAAAGCAAGGACCACGTGGTGATTTAAAACAAAGGCATGTCCTGACAGTTGATCGCTGAAAAGCATACCGCTCAGTAACGTAATGCTGAGAAGCGCGAAGCCAATTGTGATCAGCTGGAATAGGAC
>CAZAHE010000026.1:0-17234 GCA_964484965.1 uncultured Acidiferrobacteraceae bacterium
GGAAATCTGAGGATATTTAACCGAGAACGTGCCGCCAAACCCACAACAGATCTCTGTGTCCTTCATCTCTACCAGTTCAAGGCCCGCGATATTTGAGAGCAACCTGCGCGGCTGTTTTTTAATACCCAATTCACGTAACCCCGCACACGAATCATGATACGTGCATAACCCGTCATAGCGGGTATCGGTTATTTGCAGGCCGACCACATCGACCAGGAATTGAGTCAGTTCATAGGTCTTTTGTGCGAGGCGATGTGCCCGGTTGACCCACTTAAGGTCCGTTGCGAACAGTCGCGGGTAGTGTTCACGCAGCATTCCGGCACATGATCCAGACGGCGCAACAACGTAATCAAAGTTTTCAAATACCTCGATCACCTGACGTGCAATGCCAAGTGTGTTTGAATCATCGCCATTATTGTAGGCCGGTTGCCCACAGCAACTCTGCATCTCCGGCACAGTAACACTACATCCTGTAGCTTCAAGCAGGCGCACTGCAGCAAAGCCGACGTTTGGGCGCATCAAATCGACAAGACAAGTCACAAAAAGACCTACCTCGATTGTCTTGTTGTCGGCGGCTTCTTCTTTCATAGCAGGTGCGAACACGCTGGACAGGCATCGCATCGTAGCACTGCTCTCAGCGCGCTGCCGCAGGCCTTAAGCGCGATTATCCAGGAACTGAGCCTGCGGCAAGGGCAGATACTCTCACATGGAGTGACCAATTATGCCAATGGTCAGCGTTCTCGCCCTGTGGCCGCCTTGTAGACGAAGGCCAAATTTGATGAATAATGTAGATCATGCCCGCAATAGATCTATTTTCGACGCTAGACGAACTCGGTCATCGGTATCCGAACACCCGAGTCGTCCTGCCTGAGTCTGATGATGACCGCATTCTTGCCGCTGCTGCCGATCTCTCTGCAGAACATAACATGTGCCCAGTACTCGTCGGCAAACCCTCGCTCATACAAGCCCAAGCCGATGCGCAGGGTTTGGACTTATCCGGTTGTGAACTGCTAGACCCTGAAACTGATGAACGACTGCCAGAACTGGCCCGACTCTATTGTACCGAACGCCCAAAATCGTCGGCAAAAGCGGCATTGCGACTGATGCGCAAACCTCTTTTCTTCGGATCAATGATAGTCAAAGCAGGCTACGCAGACACACTGATCGCCGGTGTTGCATATCCCAGCGCCCGTGTTATAGAAGCAGGCCACTTATGTATAGGCCTTGCCAAGGGTATAAGAACGCCGTCAAGTTTTTTTCTGATGCTGGTGCCAAAGACAAACCATCAGCCTCAGAGGGTACTCCTCTTCGCTGACTGCGCTGTAAATGTAGACCCTGACCCACAGTCACTTGCAGATATTGCCGTTGCATCAGCAGCTAGCTGGAAGCGGATTTTTAACCTTGAACCACGTGTCGCTATGTTGTCGTTCTCAACACTTGGTAGCGCAAAACATGTTCAGGTTGAACGTGTACGCGAGGCCGTCAACCGCCTGCAAATTGATCATCCTGCGCTAGCTGTCGAAGGGGAAATCCAAGCAGATGCTGCCTTGATCCCAGCAGTTGCGGAAAAGAAAATCAACGAGCTTGGACCTGTTGCCGGCCAGGCCAACGTACTGGTGTTCCCAGACCTTGCGGCCGCCAATATCGGCTACAAGCTCGTTCAACACCTGGCGGGGGCACGCGCTATTGGCCCTATCCTGCAGGGCTTTGCGCGCCCGCTTAGCGACTTATCCCGTGGTGCCACCAGTGCGGAGATCGTTATGACCGCTCAAGTGCTGTCGACACAACTGTGACCCGCCTTAAGATTGTCGATCTTCGACATGCCGATAGGATCTCGGTGCCGGCCCGGCATATAAAGTCAATGGCCGAATCAGAATATTGTTCTCGAGCTGCTCCATAATCTGAGCTGCCCAACCTGGAATGCGGCCAGCGGCAAAAATCGGAACAAACAGGTCTTCCGGGATGCCTTGCAAGAAATAAATCACGCCGGCATAAAAATCGACGTTAACGTTCACACCATGCCGGCCGTAGGGCGCCATGGCAGCGACAACCGCTTGCAGGATATCAAACCACTGCGGCTGTCCCATTTCACGAGACAATTGGGCGACTCCGTCACGAAGGTGTCTTGCGCGGGGGTCTTCGGTACGGTAGACCCGGTGTCCGAACCCCATTACCGGTTCGCGCCGCTTACGCTTGTCCGCAACGTAGGCAGCCGCATTGCCTGGATCTCCAATCTCCTGTGCCATCCGCATGACGTTTTCCGCCGCTCCGCCGTGTGCGGAACCCGACAGTGCCGCGATCGCCGCGGTCATTGCAGCATGTAGATCCGCATCGGTACCGGTGACTACTCGAGCGGTGAACGATGACGCATTCGATCCGTGCTCGGCATGTAGCACCATATCCGTATTCATCAGTTTTGCACTGGCGATGCTAGGCTTCTCACCGGTAATCGAATAGAGGAAATGCGCCGCGTGATCCATTGTCAAATCAACCGGCATTGGATCGCGACAATGACGCAGATGATGATGTGTTGCCACAACCAAGGGCACGTGGGCCATCAGCCTAGTTGCACGCCGGAACACGGCTTCGCTCGAATTGTCTCCACGCTCTGGGTCAAAGGCACTCAGCGCAGAAACAGCAGTTCGCAGCACATCCATTGGATGAGCTTCTTTTACTGCCACTATTACATCAATCATAGCTGGAGGCAGCTGGCGCGCCGCCTTTAGTTCAGCATCGAATCCGTTCAGTTGGTCAGCCGTTGGCAACTCACCCTGTAACAAGAGGTATGCGATCTCTTCAAAGCTTGAATGCATCGCCAACTCGTGGATCGAATATCCTCTGTATCGAAGTTCACCTGCCTCACCATCGATATCGCTGGTAAGAGAACGATCGAAATAAACACCACGCAGGCCGCGATACACCTCACGTTGGCTGTTGCTTTTTGTCATCCGCGCGCCCTTAACCTTCTCCAACTCGTTGCAAGATTATCAAACCGCACTGTCCTTGAGCTTGGCAGGTGAAAACGACCTATTGAACCGACACGCGAACCCTGTAACCTGCAAATTTTCGAATATTGAGAACACCATTGTCAAAGATCAGGTACTGCCCCTTGATTCCGAGCAAGGTTCCCTCGACTCGCGGCGTCTTATCCAAGTTGTGCGCGCGCACCTTGTCAGGATAAGTCAGAACAGGATAGGTAAATTTCATAGGATCGACGTCGTCTAATCGGCGCACACCCTCATTCGATGATGGCACCCCTTTATCAGACAAGCGTGACTGCGCAGCATCGAACAGCTTTTCTTTTTCAGCCACTAAATCGAGCTCTTCAGGCGCACCCTTCAGCATGCGTCGCCAGTCTGTCCGGTCGGCGACAAAGGATTTCATTATCACTTCGAGCAGGCCCGCATGATAGCGGTTCACAACCTCTAAGACCGGTAGTGCCTGCGTCGCACCCTGGTCAATCCAGCGTGTTGGCACCTGGCTCTGGCGCGTGACACCGACCTTGAGTGCGGAGGAATTTGCAAGGTACACAACATGTGGCTGCATACAATGTTGCTCGCCCCAGTTCGGCTCACGACAAGTGCCCAAGTGAAAGTGGCACAGTTCAGGTTTTACGATACACATGTCACAAGCTGCCAAAGAGCGTAGGCAAGGGAAACAGTAACCTTGGTTAAAACTCTTACGCGTAGAACGACCGCACTCGATACAGTTGATATGGCCGTCGTACTCGAGGCTAATCGACTGGCCAAGCAACGATGCCAATTCAATTTCTCTATTGCCAACAGGTAGCCAATACGATACTGGATCGTCGGCTTTTACTCGCATCTTGCGGAGGGCGCCAAATTCCTCACTCATAGTCCGACTCCCATCCTGAACATCTACCCCTTAGATAAATTGTTGGTATCACCACGTCACCAGCCCGACGGCAGCCGACGTTTGATAATAATCGATTCGCGGGATGCTTCAATGTAACCGCCCTTGCCGAGGTCACTCATAATTCGACTGACCATCTCTCTCGAAGCGCCTATCATGTCCGCGATTAACTGATGCGTTAAGCGCTCCCTAATTATGCGGCGGTCACCATCGATCTCAGCACGACTTTCGAGCAAATCCACGAGACGACAATAGATATTCTTCAAGGCCAGCGTGCGCACACTGCCCGACAAACGTCTGATCAAAGCCGCCAATGAACGGATGACTGCAATTGAAAAATCAGGGTTTTGCTTCAACAGTGCCAGCAGATCGTCTTTGGAGAATGCGAAAAGTTCACAATGCTCAATCGCGGCTACCGATGCAGAACGTGGTTCTTCATCCAACAGAGCTATCTCGCCGAATGTGCTACCTGCTTCCTCGATTGTCAGAACCACCTCGCGTCCTGCCTCATCATTCAGAAAAACTTTCAATCGACCTGACAAAACAAGGTAAAGCGCGTTAGGCTGCGCACCCTCAGTAACCACCACAGCACCACGAGAAACCTGCTGTAATCGCCCACGATTGACAATCTCACGGAGGGCGACGCTGTCCAGCCCGGCGAACATCGGGACCCGACCAAGATACTCCATCGCCGCCGCAGGAAGTTCAGAATCACCTTCAAATTGCGAATTCACGTATATCAGGGTAGCCCTGTCGTGCGGGCGTGACAACTGGGCGTATGCACCTGTCGCGCCAACAACAGGTTATTAGCGACGCGAACGCCGTCGTCCACGCCGCGTAGATTGTGTCCCTTTGCCTTTCCGATCAGGCAGCGTCACGACTTTGGAAAGTTCAGGAAATGGGGCATTTTTGTGCGGCAGGCTCATGGCCGCGACAAAATGGTGCTGGAATTGAGGCTCTACCGCTGTCTCGATTTTTTCTATGCGCCTCACTTCGCGCTCAATTTCACGGCGTGCGTTGACATCCAGCAACGCAATACGTGCTCCCGTACCTGCGGCATTACCCGCCGAGGTGACATGTTCCAACGCACAGTCTGGTATTAAACCAAGCACCATGGCGTATTTGACATCAATGTGTGAGCCAAAAGCCCCTGCTAGGCGAATCCGGTCAACCGAGACCACCGACAGTCGTTCCATCAGCAATTGAATACCTGCATAAAGTGCGGCTTTCGCCAGCTGAATTGCCCGAATATCATTCTGAGTGATGCGAATCTCCGAATGACCCCGGTACAGCACATAGGACCAAGTCCGACCATCGGCAATAATGCGATCGTTGCGATCTGCCATCGCACTATCGATGCTGCCGTCTGACAATATCAAGCCGGACAAGAACATCTCCGCAACCGCTTCGATGATGCCAGAGCCACAAATCCCAGTGATGCCGGTGTCGGCAGACAGCTCCGGGAAATCAAGGCCATCTGACCAGGCTTCAACGCCAATAACCTTAATCCTCGGTTCGAGCGTATCCGGATCAATGCGCACCCGCTCAATCGCTCCCGGTGCTGCGCGCTGGCCACAGCTAATCTGTGCACCCTCAAAGGCAGGCCCAGTAGGACTACTAGCGGCGAGTAACCGCTGTCGGTTACCAATAATGATTTCCGCATTGGTACCTACGTCAACAAGTAACGTTACTTCATCACGCTGATAAGGCGCTTCCGATAACACCATCGCAGCGGCATCCGCACCGACGTGTCCGGCAATGCATGGCAAGCAATAGGCCCGAGCGCCTGGGTGAAAAGGAAGATCCAGAATATTCGACGGGAGGTCAACGCACTCATCGGTAGCCAAAGCAAATGGAGCAACACCAAGCTCAACCGGGCTAATACCAAGCAACAAGTGGTGCATCACGGGATTTCCAACGAAGGTACTATCGAGGATATCTAACGGTTCGGCATCAACTTGTTCACAGACCTCACCGGCAAGCGTTGCAATTGCATGCCGCACGGCATCTGTCATCTGCGCCCTGCCTTCGGGGTGCATCATGACATAAGACACACGGCTCATCAGATCCTCTCCAAAGCGGATCTGAGGATTCATCATCCCCGATGAAGCAATTACATCGCCACTTGCCAAATCACAGAGGTGCGCAGCGATAGTCGTCGAACCGACATCCACAGCAAGCCCGAGGGCCTGATCCTTGAAGCCTGGCCAGACTGCGATGATGTCACGGCCATCGAAAACGGCAGCCGTCACCTTCCATGCACCGACACGCAACGCGGACTGCAAGTGTGACACCACCGTCAAATCTGTCCTTAGATTGGTCAAACCCCACTCGAAGTCAAGCGCGTCAAGCACTCGCGGGAGATCTCCCGATGGATCGTGCATATTCGGTTCAGCAACCTCGATAAAATAGAGCCGAACCAGGGGATTAACTTCGATATCGTGCACTTCCACTCGTTTGCGTACCACCTGACGATGGACCTGACTTTCGGGCGGCACGTCGATGACCACGTCACCGAGTATCCGGCTCGAACAACCCAGCCGTCGTTCCACCGCCAGCCCATGCGCTGTCGCGTAGTCCGACTCGACCGATGAAAACGCAGAGAGATTTTCTTGCCTCGATTCAATACCATGCTTAGCAAAAGAGCCCTCGCTGACGACGACTTGACAGCGGCCGCAAATGCCACGGCCACCACAAACAGAGTCCAGATCAACGCCCAGTTCGCGGGCAGCTTCTAACACACTGGTTCCAGCAGCAAACGGTCCGCGACGGCCAGAGGGTGTAAAAACGACCCGCACCTGTTGAGATGATTGATCGTACTGCCGAGTCGTCTTGTTATGCTGCGCCGACATTAATCATCATCCAGAGCGCTTTCAGCCCGAACCGGATCCTGCGGATGAATTCGATAGTAGTCCCCGGCATGTTCCATATAAATATGCCACTCCGTGGTGAGGCCGGTCTGTCCATCGAGACACCCTGCACCGATGGAGATCTGACTACTCTCTTTCTGTCTCCAAAACAGACTTGCACCGCAACGGGCACAGAAACCGCGACTTGCGTTTTCCGATGACTGGTACCAGCGAAGCGTCTGCGACGCTGTCAATTCAAAACGCTCCAGCGCCGTGGCTGTGGCCGCCCAATAATGGCCACTGGTGCGCCGACATTGGGAACAATGACAAGCCCACACCCGTCGCAAAGGCTTCTGTACCGTAAAGCGCACGGCGCCGCACAAGCAACCTCCCTGAACGGCTCCATTGTTCATGCCGAACGTCGCCGCGTCCTGGTGCCTCGTGCACGCTGTCGTCTTTCAGTGCCTTCAGTAGCAGCGACACGGTAGCGTGCCATCCAGCGCAGACAATGGGGATCATGTCCCATCATGACATCGGCAGCCATCACCGCCTGGATGATTTCACTGCGCAGCGGGCTTGTAATAGCGGAAGTCATACCAGCGGCAATTGCCATAGCCAGAAATCCCGCGTTTAGGCCCTCTCGATTCGGCAGGCCAAAACTAACATTAGATGCGCCACAGGTGGTATTAACCTTGAGTTCGTCACGCAATCGCCTGACGATTTCCATAACCTGGCGGGCGGCACTGTTAATTGCACCAATCGGCATCACCAGAGGATCCACAACCACATCTTCTCGCGCAATACCATGATCTTGTGCGCGCTCGACAATTTTCTTCGCCACCGCAAAGCGTACCGCCGGATCCTCCGAGATGCCGGTTTCATCATTGGAGATGGCGACCACAGCCGCACCATAACGTTTTACCAACGGCAGCACTGCCTCCAAACGTTCTTCTTCCCCAGTCACTGAGTTAACAAGCGCTTTGCCTTTATAGACGGCAAGACCTGACTCCAGCGCCGCCACAATAGAGGAATCAATTACCAACGGCACATCCGTTAAGGACTGCACCAATTGGATGCATTCGGCAAGGATGCGAGGTTCATCAGCTAACGGAATGCCGGCGTTGATATCAAGCATATGAGCACCCGCCGCCACTTGCGCCAGAGCATCAGCCTCCACGCGACTGTAGTCACCGTGACGCATTTCATCTGCCAGCCGCTTACGGCCGGTCGGATTAATACGTTCTCCAATGATGCAAAACGGCTGATCAAAGCCAATTTTTATCTCTCGAGTGGCGGAACTAACTAGGGTTGTCGTCATCAATTATCTTTTGCGTCCGAATTCGCGATACCTTTAGCTCGAATCAACATCAATAAATCGTCATCACTGAATTGCCGATCAAGCGCATCCGCGGCTGCCTTTGCCTCAGCTTCTAAATCGGCACTGCAGCTCCGTGATTCGCGTCGCCATTCACTGAGATATGCGTCACTGCTACCCTTGCCGGCACGCATGGCAGCACGATCAATCGCTTCTTGAAAGCGACTACCTAAAGGCACTTTGGCACTACGTCGACCGATTTTAGCAATGACCTGCGAGGGAATATCACGCCAATACATAATAGTTAGTTTGGCCATCAATCGTGTCTCATGCCAGGGTCGCGACTCGCAGCAGTGAATTTTCCAGCTCACCGTAACCCGTCGTCACGTGCTCGAACGAAAGATCCAGTTCCATCGCCGCACGACGTGCCCTGTCGAGCAAATCCAGAGAATCAGACTGAGACAGATATACCAGGCGAGTGTAATTTTTGAAGTACTGCGAACGCAATTCTGGGTAGCGATCCAGCCCAAGTCCCTGTATCACCAAGCGCTCAAAATGCCGTGTCAAGAAATCAGTGAGATAAAACGTACCCGGCTGGTCCTCGTGCAACTTGGAAAATCGCCGACTGCCTGAGAAGAACTCGTAACAATGTGCCCCAGGCAAGCGCTCTATACCTTGAACTTCCAGTAACGAATCGAGTTTGCCGCCGGTGCCACAGTCTGCGTAGGCGACGAAAACCTCGTCGAACTCGTCTCGCCGAGCAAGAAGCTTCCTCTGTACCTCAGCTGGGATCTTGTCTGGCGTATTGTGCAATTCCGCGGGCAAACACTGGACAGTGACATGGCGCCAGCGATTAACCTCGATTAGCGCTGCAATCTCCCGGGCAAGTGCACCACAGGCAATGATCAACAGCGATTTGCCTCTGAGCATTGGATTCTCCAAGGCTGGAGAAGATCAGGCTGAAACGGCCTCACCACGCCGTTGCGCGATTAGTGTTTTTGCTGTTTCCACGGCAACGGCCGCATCACGGCAATAGGCATCTGCACCGATCGCCTCCCCAAACTCCTCGTTCAGTGGTGCTCCACCCACCAGGACAATGTAATCATCGCGTATACCTTTTTCGACTAAGGTATCAATCACGACCTTCATGTATGTCATCGTGGTCGTCAACAACGCCGACATGCCCAGTATGTCCGGCTGATATTCCTCAAGCGCCGCTAGATAGTCTTCCACTGAGTTATTAATACCGATATTGATCACTTCAAACCCGGCGCCCTCCATCATCATGCAGACAAGATTCTTACCGATGTCATGAATGTCACCTTTGACTGTCCCGGCCACCATCTTACCAATCGTCACCGCACCGGTTTCCGCCAATAGCGGCCGTAGAATCTCCATACCGCCTTTCATAGCATTCGCCGCCATCAACACCTCTGGCACGAACAGTATGCCATCACGAAAATCGATGCCTACAATGCGCATACCTTCCACCAATGCGTCGTTCAGCACCTTATCCGGGGGCCAACTTCGCTCCAGCAGTATATTGGTACCCTCGATGATCTCGTCTCTCAGACCATCGTAGAGATCATCATGCATCTGCTCTACGAGCTCGTCGTCACTTAGTGACCGAAGGTCAACGTCTTCATCTTCAGCCGTTGTCGCTTCCGGGGTATCGTTCATTAGCATGCTCGGCCTATAGCCGCGCAGAATTCTAGCGGTACTCGAAGACCAGCACCACATCGCTGGACCAATCAGGCGGCATTATCAGGCGACATTAAACGCCGTATTCGCGACACACAAATACCTGCGGTTGTTAGGGGTTTTTAGTGCTGCGCTAAACGGCGCCTGCATCACAGTTTTCTTTAAGAGCCATCGATCGCAAGCACCTGGTTAAGGCTAAAGCATCCGCACAAACAGGCCTGACCGCGCTTTGGGTATGAAGTTGGTCGATTTCGGTGGCATGACCTTCCCCTGACCCGCGACGGCCAACCATTGTGCCAGCGTCGGCGGAAAACAGACGAACCCTATATCACGATCTCCCACACATCGCGCACGTAATCCAGCAAGGCCAAGATCTCCTCCGAGAAAATGCAATCTCGGGTCGGAACGTGGATCTTGGACATCCAGCAAAGGCGACAATACCTGTTCTTGGAGCAATGAAACGTCGAGGTCTCCCACAACGTCGCCAGTCAAGTACAGCGGTTTGATGTTGAGACGATAGCTCTCGCCTGCAAGCAGCATAATAAACTGCCCCGGCGCCGTCAGTCCTTCATCTGAAACAAGTCGGGAATCGATTTTTTCAACCTTGAAGGTGCCTTTCAGAGCGCTGAGAAATTTCCTGCTATCAAAATTCTCCAAATTGGGAAGATAGCGGTTGTGCGAGAGTAGTTGTAGCTCATTCAGTGGCACCAGCAACGCAAGAAGGCGTGTCCACGGTTGCTCAGGACTCGGCATAAACCCTGCTTTCCTTTTGCGTGCTGCAAACTCAGCACCCGCAGCAGCTCGGTGATGTCCGTCTGTAATATAGGTCCTCGGCACTGCGGAAAATCCCGCTTGAAGCGCCTCTATTAATTGTGCACTGCGAACCTGCCAGATCATCTGGCGTACCCCGTCATCGGTACGAAAATCGAGCAACGGCTGAGACAACATTGCTTGTTCGACACAGCTATCGATTCCAGGCACCGCGTCGTAGGCAAGGCATACAGGGCTGGAACTGACCCCAACAGTTTCAAGGTAAGCAGTCAACTGCTGCTCGCGTTCTCGACGTGTGTGTTCGTGAGGCAACATCTGACCGTGCTCATATTCCGAAATTGGCACTTCAGCCACAACGCCAGATTGCACATGATGGGAAGATTCCTGCCGGTAGACATACAGCGCAGCCGATTGGCACTTGGAATAGGACCCGTTAACGAGAAATTTTTCGAGCACCGCTCGATTTCTCGCCATCAACACATCGATTGGGGGTGCTAGACCTTGCGGGTACTCCTCCAAAGAACGCATCGCGTTCAAGTAATTGTCCCGATGGTCGTCGGCAAACTGACCTCGTTCCTTCGCTGACATCGAGTCATAGTGCGGAGCAACAACCGTTTTCGCGACTTCCGGTGAGAGCGTGTGCGCCCGGAAAGGCTGAATACTGGTCATGACGCGCGCGCCCGAATCAGGCTGCTAGAACGTGTTTCGGCGGGCAAAAAACTGCATGAATTCGACCAGTGCTTCAACACTCGCGACCGGCATCGCATTGTAGATACTTGCGCGGCAACCGCCGACACTGCGGTGCCCCTTAAGGTTGACCAGATCAGAAGCAAGCGCTTGCTCGAGAAACAAATTTTCAAGCTGCTCATTCGGTAGTCGAAAAACAACATTCATCAATGAGCGATATTCAGGCAGAACCGGGCATTGATAGTACCCTTGACTGGCGTCAATCGTTTGGTAAAGCAGGCCTGCCTTATGTTCGGCTTGCTGTTCGATGCCTCGTAGCCCACCATTTTTTTTCATCCATCTCAACATCTTTCCGAGTACATAAATTGCAAACACCGGCGGCGTATTGAACATCGATGTTTTCTCGACCTGGACCGCATAACTCAGGTAACGCCCAAGTTGAGTCCTACTGTCAGCTAATGTAGAGCGCCGTATCACTACCATAGTCAAGCCCGCTGGACCCAGGTTTTTCTGCACTCCGCCATACACAAGGTCAAAGCGCTCCCACGGAATAGGCCGAGACATGTAATCCGACGACATATCAGCGACCAATGGCACTTCGATCTCGGCCACGAGCAGTAACGGACGCCGCCGATCATTTCGTTTGAAGTAATATGCAGATAACGAGTGCGGCCCAAAATCTTGATTTCATCAGCCGCAGGCATGCGCTGATAGCCCTCAGACTCACCATCCCATGCCACGTAAACGTCGCCATAATGTCGTGCATCAGCGATCGCCCCTTTCGCCCAGTAACCGGATTTTACATAAGCGGCTTTGGTCCCTTCGGTCAGCAAATTCATGGGCACCATCGAGAACTGCAGCGTCGCACCCCCCTGCAGGAAAAGGATTTCAAATTCTTCAGGAACCTCATACTGCTCTCGAACCAGTGTCACGGCTTCTTCGAAGACTGCATCAAAATGTCCACCACGGTGACTCATCTCGATCAACGACATGCCAGATGCTTGATAGTCGACCATTTCATCACGCACTGACTGGAGCACCTCAAGCGGCAATGTGCATGGACCAGCACTAAAGTTGTGGACGCGTTTCATCGTTCACTTCAATTAATTAGCCATCGTATGACTGACACAGTTGACTAGATGGCCTTTCACGAACTGATCGATCACCTCAACCACACCAGCCGCTACAGCATCCTGAGCTTCGGCAGTCGATGCACCAATGTGATGAGTGCCGTAGACATTGGCATGGCGTGCCAACGGCGAGTCGAATGGCCCTTCCAATGCGGTAGGTTCGTTCTGGTATACATCCAGACCCACAAAGAGCTGTTTCGATTCTATTGCTTCAATTAGTGCATTTTCATTGACCAAATCACCGCGCGAGAGATTGAGAATGATCGTCCCGGGCATCAGGCTGGAGAGAAATTCACTATTAATCATTCCCCGCGTAATGTCGGTCGAGGGCACATGAAAACTTACGATGTCACAGTGCTCGACCATCGTTGCTAGGTCTGAACCTATTTTTATGCCAAGTGCCTCTATCTCGGATCTCCTTTTGTTGATTCGTCCAGGCCGATCGATGCCATAAACCTGCATACCGAATGCAAGCGCCCGCTGGGCCACTGCACAACCGGTCGCGCCGAGGCCAATGATCCCCATACGTCGTCCGTAAAGCCCCCGCGCGAGTGAATACGCCTTCTTATCCCAGCGGCCCGCTCTCAGTGCCGCGACGTTGTCTGGAATACGCCGATCAATGGAAATGAGTAAACCCATAGTCAGTTCAGCAACAGCATTTGCATTGCGACCCGGAACGTTACATACATAAATTCCATGCTCGTGCGCAGTCGCCTTATCAATTGCATTGGTTCCAGCACCGGCCCGCACGATAAGTCGTAGCTGGTTCGCTGATACCATCATTTCACCAGTCACTTGTGTGCTACGAACCACCAACACCTCGACATCAGGCAACTCAGTCATCAGGCTGGGCCCCATAAGTGCTGGCTGCAGATCAACGTTATGGCCCATTGCGCTGAGGCGCTCAAACGCATGGTGAGGAAACTTATCCGCGATCAGTACTTTCATCAGGCACCCAAGCGAGACATCAGTGTCCGAACCAGCTCGCCCCACAGTGTGTCAATTTTCCGCTCGCCCGACCTCGAGTAAAAGAGTCGTAGCCGACGGGTTGCGTCATAACATCGGTAAGGGTCGCAAAATGGCAAACCCACGGTACTTACCCGGGTAGTAATGCTTCCAGGATGGATCTCTCCAGCAGATAGAGCATCCCCTGTGCAACTCTACGACCCGGGCTACTGGCCAAGAGCGGAGAAATCGATCAGACGAGTTGCGTTTGCCGCTTGGTTCTGCCGCGGCTACTCTCAGTGGAATCAGCAGATCATGCAGCACATTGAGCTTGCGAAGCGGACTATTGCTCGCGCGCATCTTCAACAATACCCTGCACTTCGATAGTCACATGTGATACCCGTGGACAACGTTCCTGAAGCTGATTTTCAAGTGCATCGATAAGGCGTTCGGTCCGTTTCAAAGTTGCCTCTACTGCGGAGCGATCAGAAATATACTCACGCAACAACGGATCGGTCTGGCGCTCCAGGGCAACCCGTTCAAGGAAGTACTGCTCATGATCATTAATCTCTTCGCGTAGACCTGCTAGCATTACTTCTTCACGAACTTCTATCTCAGCCACCAGCACTGTGTTGCGTTCATCGATGATGATACTTCTCAAATCATGGCAATGAGCCACCTCACGATGACTGGCGACGATCGAAGAAAACATATTTTCCGCCTCGACATCACGCACGTCACTGAGAAAACGCATGTTGATTCTACCGAGAACGATTGCGACAGCACCGAGCATTAAGGCAATTACAACTGAAAATGCGACATCCCATATCGGGTTTTGAAGTGCTTGGGCAAGAAAAATACCCACCGCAGCGAGTATTACCCCGATGACAGCTATTGCATCCTCGAGCAGCACTGCAAGCAGGGTGGGATCATTGCACTGCATCAAATGTCGCAATGGCCTGGCTCGTTCTGCCGTCTCTAGACGCGAAAGATATTCCAACCAGGCAATACGCAGCACATAGGCCTCTACCACGAGGGCAATCAGCAAAACCGCGCCCATCATCCACAAGGAACCGGTCGAAATAACAGGTGCACCATTAGGCAACATTGATCCGCTGCTATCGGATAGCTGCATCCAGCTGTGCCAAGCGTGCGCCAGTCCAAGACCGCAACCAATGGAAAACAGACCGATAGCACTCCACAGGTTCCACAAATATTTTTTCTGTCCATGACCGAATGCGTATAACTGGTCAGGACCTCGAGTTGCTGCACGCAGGCCGAAGAGCAGAAACATCTGATTAGCCGTATCCATAAAGCTGTGGATAGCTTCGTTCATCATCGATGGAGATTGGCTAATTACGGCGCTTCCGAACTTGAGCACTGTCAATCCGGCGTTCCCAATAATTGCCATCACAACCGCAGTTCTTGAACCAGATGACATGCGTAGTACTCGTCAGATCGATGATTAGGTGTAGGGCAAACCTTATACTATGAGCGTCCAGTACTCTCGCCACTCACCCACAGTATACTCAGCGCCAGCCTTGAGATCGCTCTGCCCTGAGGTAGCACGAGTAATGCCCATAGATCGGAAACTGCTGGAAATCCTCTGCTGCCCGGTAACCAAGAGACCGGTTACGCCGCTTTCAAGCCAACAGCTGGATCGAATCAATGCCGCTATTTCCAGCGGCGACGTCACGACTTTTGACGGCACAGTGGTGGAAGATCTCCTGCGTGAAGGATTAATCACGGATAACGCCTCGCGTATCTATAAGGTTGAAGACGATATTCCGATCATGCTTGAGCACGAAAGTATTTCCGGCGAACAGATCGACGGCTTATAGCTGCAGGCAAATTGACCTGAGACGATACTGATTCAATCTGCGGCACAATTGTAAGAGTCGAGGAAGTGTTGTCGCAGAATCTCTGCCACCTCGGGACGCGCAAACTCCGGCGGCAGAGGCTTTCCTGCCGCCAATAGTTCTCGAACCCGCGTTCCTGAAAGCAAGACAAAATCTTCAGTGTTGTGATCTGGCGCATCCCGCATCATTACGACACGGTCAAGTTTTTTCGAATAAGCCGTGTGATCGGCACGAAAAATCCGAATCTCCAAAGCTTCGTCGGGCACAGCCTGGTCGAAAATTAGCTGTGCATCAAAGGCACCGTAATAATCCCCGACCCCGGCATGATCGCGCCCCACTATGAGATGGGAACATCCAGCATTTTGACGAAAAATTGCGTGCAGTACAGCTTCCCGCGGCCCTGCGTACAACATATCAAACCCATAGCCGGCGATGATTACCGTATTCGGTTCAAAGTAAAGCTCGACCATCTTTCGAATTGCGGCATCCCGCACTTTTGCAGGAATGTCGCCTGACTTGAGTTTTCCAAGCAACATATGAATCAGCACGCCATCAGCCGCAACCGACTTCGCGGCCATCTTGCACAACTCCTCGTGGGCCCGGTGCATCGGATTGCGCGTTTGAAATGCCACTACCCGCCTCCATCCCTGGGCCTTTATCTCGTCACGAATCTGCGTCGCCGTGCGAAACGTGCCTGCGAACTCCTTCTCAAAGTAGCTGAAATTCAAGACCTGGATCGGACCGCTCAGTAGAAACCGCCCCTGAGATAGAAATTTCTTAACCCCGGGATGATTCTGGTCCGCTGTGCCGAAAGTCCGCTCAGCAATGTAAGCAATTTCAGCATCAGTCAGTTCCTCCAAGCAATCTACCTTTTGTACTGCCAACACTGGATGAGTCTCTATGTTGGGATCACGCAAAGCGATTGTCCTGTTGATAAACGAGCTGGCGCAGTGATCCACCAGGTTCAACACGGGAATTGGCCAGAACAATCCCTCACTCGTATGCATCGAATCGGCCACTGACAACGCATCCGCTTTAGACATAAACCCATTGAGGGGTGTGAAATAACCCGCCCCCAGCATCACCGCATTGGCTGCCGCAGCGGAACTGATGACCATCGGTGGGGCTGCTCGCGCACGGGCGTGCAGGTGCTCCCGCTCCGCGTCATCGGCAACGAAAAGGGGTTTTAACTGATCGGACTGATAGGGACTGATTAGCGCCAAATCAGGCATGGGACGATTTGACGAGTAACGGATTCTGGCATGCCACCAGGCACTTTAATCAGATGCCCCATCGGCCTGACGATTTGCACGACGAGCGCGTACCGCCTGAGCGAGTTGGTCAATGACAGTCACACTGTCATCCCAGCCAATACAAGCATCGGTAACACTACGGCCATATACCAAGGCCTGGCCTGGAACAATATCTTGTCTTCCTGATTCTATGTGGCTCTCGACCATCACTCCAATGATACGATCATCGCCTTCGCAAATCTGATGCGAAACTTCCTCGGCTACGAGCATCTGGCGTTGATGATCTTTCAGGCTATTGGCATGGCTGAAATCAATCATGATCCGTGGTGTCAGCCCGGAATGTTGTAATAGATCCGCCGCACTCTCGATATGCGCTCGATCAAAGTTCGGTTCCTTACCCCCACGCAGAATCAAATGACAGTCTGAATTGCCAGTGGTGGTGAAAATTGCGGACTGACCCGCTTGTGTCAGAGACAGAAAGTGATGAGAGTTCTTCGCGGCCGAAATCGCATCAACGGCAATCTTTAGATTGCCATCGGTGCCATTTTTAAACCCAACGGGACAGGATAATCCGGATGCCAGTTCTCGGTGAAGTTGGCTTTCAGTTGTTCGTGCACCAATCGCACCCCAACTAACGAGGTCAGCAGTGTATTGGGGCGTCAGGAGATCCAGGTATTCGGTTCCTACAGGCATCTGTTTTTCATTTAGGTCGAGCAACAGTTCACGCGCAAGACGAAGACCTTTCTCAATCCTAAACGTACCGTCCAGATCTGGATCGTTGATCAGTCCTTTCCAACCGACCGTCGTGCGAGGTTTCTCGAAATACACTCGCATTATCACAATTAGATCTT
>CAZAHE010000026.1:17334-25431 GCA_964484965.1 uncultured Acidiferrobacteraceae bacterium
CGTAGTGTCCTTGCAGGCGCCCCGTACTACTCTTCCTCTGGACGCTGGAACGCGTTACTGAGCCGCTTTTGTACATCTGCAGGCGCTGGTTCATAGGCGCTAAAATGCATCGCGAAATCGCCTTCTCCACCCGTCATGGATTTCAATTTCGACTGATAGTCGTCCATTTCCGCGAGGGGGGCCTGACCAGTAATCGCCACAATGCCACCTGCCCGAGAGTCGGTATTCGATACTCGACCCCGTCGTGATGAAAGATCCCCGGCGATGTCACCCATACTGCCGCTTGGTGCTGTGATTTCAACATCGGCAATCGGCTCAAGAACCACGGGGCTCGCTTTGCCAATCGCATCAAGAAACGCCTTTCGACCTGCTGCAACGAAGGCGACCTCCTTCGAATCCACAGCGTGGTACTTGCCGTCGTAAACCGTGACATGGATGTCTTGAATCGGGAAGCCTGCAAAAGCACCGCCTTCAAGAACCTGACGCACACCTTTCTCGACTGCCGGGATAAACTGTGATGGAATAACGCCACCTACGATCGCGTCAGTAAATTCAAATCCTGCCCCTCGACCCCTTGGCTCTACGCGCAGGTAAACCTCGCCAAATTGGCCTGCACCACCGGTCTGTTTTTTATGCCGACAATGGCCTTCTGCCTTGCGACTAATGGTTTCTCGATACGGGACCGTGGGTGTACTCGTCTCTACTTCAATACCATACTGCTCCTTCATGCGTTCGATCGCGATACGAAGATGGAGATCACCCATACCGCGAAGGATCGTTTCATTAGCAGACGGGTTCCGCTCAATACGCAGGCACGGATCAGATTCGATCAGCTTATTCAGGGCCTCCGCAATTTTTTGCTCGTCACCCCGATTCTTGGGTGAGACGGAAAGGCCCACCATTGGCATTGGTAAGGACAACTGGTCGAGTCGTGGTGGTGTATCATCCTGCGCTTGCTGCAGTACAGAATTAAGTCGAATCGCATCCACCTTAGCGAGCATCATGACGTCCCCCGGGATCGCGATTGACCGTTCCTGCGCGTCCTTACCCAGCGGGCTCGACATGTTGGCAGCCTTTACCGCCTTGCGCGCGTCGTCTACAAACAACGCACCGTCCTTCTTGATCGTGCCCTGATGAACTCTGAAATAAGCCTGGCGGCCAACAAAAGGATCGAACGCCACTTTGAATACATGGCCGAGCAGCGGCTCGTCACCATTTGCAGACCATTCGAGGGGCGTCGCTTCTTCACTACCGTTTACGAACTGCCGCGGATTGCCTTCAGTGGGATTCGGCATCAATCGAGAGATAACCTCAAGTAATTCAATAATACCGGCCCCGGATTCAGCAGAGACAAAACACACGGGTACAAGGTGGGCTTCTCTTAAGGCCTGTTCAAACGGTTCATGTAACTGCTCTAGTGCCACTTCCCCCTGATCCAGGTAAGTCGCCATCAGTTCTTCGTCGACTTCAACAACCTGATCAATAATCGCTGTATGGGCTTCTTCTACTGACGTGAAATCCGACTCTCCGTCCGGTTCAAAAAAGCAATCGACCACCGTTGAAGCGCCAGCTGCCGGCAGATTAACGGCCAGGCACATACTGCCAAAGGCCTCACGGATCTCCTCATACAAAGCTTCGAGATCTACCCCGGGCACGTCCACCTTATTGACGACCAGCATGCGGCACTGGTTAGCCTGAAGCGCCCACTCCATCATGCGCCGAGTCGTCCCCTCAACGCCATTCTGGGCATTGACTACACCAATGACGGTCTCAACGGCCGGTAACACACTCAATGCCGCACCGACGAAGTCCGGGCCTCCAGGCGTATCAATTAAATTGATCTGTGTCCCTTGGTACTCGAACGAGGCAATCGACGCCTCCAATGAGTGCTGGTGTTTTTGTTCCAGTACGTCGAAGTCATTAACCGTGGTCCCTTTGTCGACACGGCCTAATGAATGGATTGCCCCCGCCTTCTCTAGCAGCGCTTCTGCCAGAGAAGTTTTCCCCGTACCGGCATGGCCAACGAGAGCCACATTTCTAATGTCTGTTGTCGTGTAATCCGCCATCTGTCCTCCTCAGTACAAACCCACCCTATGGGTTGTCAGGGCCTCTCATGGTAGCAGGCAACATTCACATGCATCACCGTTGGCTCTACGCATCTGCGTAGTTATTGTTTCAGCCCCTAGGGGTAGCACGAAAATCGTACTGAATCAACTTCCATTGTCGGACCTTCAGGCTGCACCCTCCGTTTCTGGCCGACTGTGACCAGGGGCAAGCCCCATCAAAATCCCAACTGTGTAGGGTAAATCCGTTGACTCGATCTTTATCAGGTTAGAGCACCTTTGCCAAACGCACTAGGGCTAGTGCCCGGACTACAGTTGCATCCAAGACATCTCTTGCCTAAAGTTCGGCTCCTGAAAACAGCCGACGGGGGCTTGAGGCGAATGAGACAAACGTTGCTGACCGCTATTGGTCTGCTGGCGATGACGACGGCAAGTCTGGCCATAGCGGACGGAAACTCCGATGCGGGCCAAGAGAAGGCCTATACTTGCATGGGTTGCCATGGCGCTCCGGGCCTACGCAATGCGTATCCTGCGTATAGAGTACCGAAACTCGGTGGTCAACACGCAGCCTATATAGTCACCGCATTGAAAGCCTATCGAAATAAAGACCGCTCCCATCCCACCATGCAGGCACAAGCCTCTACACTCAGCGACGACGACATGGTGAACATAGCAGCGTACTTTGCGACCCTAGGTAATAAGCAATAAATCCCAGTGCTATTGATCGAATCATCGCCCGAATTCGCAGGAGCCCAGATGTGATGACCAGAATGTTTCACCTAGTATCAATTCTTTCGCTGTTGCTAATCAGTGGAATAGCCGCGGCGGGCGGTGACGCTGACGTTGGAAAAGAAAAATCTGCCGTTTGCGCCAGTTGTCACGGTGCCAACGGCAATAGCACTAATCCTCAATTCCCAATTCTTGCCGGACAATATCCTGAATATATCGTGCGCGCATTGCTGGATTACAAATCAGGGGCACGCAACAACCCGATCATGAAAGGTTTCGCTACAGCTCTGTCGCGCACCGACATGGAAGATCTTGCGGCTTACTTTTCATCCCAGACATCGCCACTGACCAGCCCTACCAACTGGTAAGCGGATGGCTGTATAAGCCTGCGGCTGATCCCGCCAGCTGGGGCGTGGCTCGGTTAGATTGTGCTGAGCATTCTTCGCTGGTGACGACGGCCACAGAATTTACCCTGCAATGGGGCTAATCCATGAGCCATTTTATCGATCAAATCATCAGCGCAGATATCAAATCGCGCGATGGCCTGAAAATTATCACTCGATTCCCGCCTGAGCCAAATGGCTACCTGCATATCGGCCATGCGAAGTCAATTTGCCTCAACTTTGGTATGGCAGAGGCACACGGCGGCATATGCTATATGCGGTTCGATGACACGAACCCAGATAAGGAGAGCCCCGAGTACGCCGCGGCGATCCTAGATGATGTTCGGTGGCTCGGATTTGACTGGCAAACTCGCTTGACTCGTGCCTCAGACTACTTTGAGCAACTCTTTGACTGGGCGGTCGAACTCATCATGGATGGCAAAGCTTACGTCTGCTCGTTGAGTAACGAAGAGATGCGAGCCACGCGCGGCACACTCACCAAGCCGGGCAGCAATAGTCCACATCGAGAACGCTCCGTAGAAGAAAACCTCGATTTTTTTCAGCGCATGCGCGCCGGTGAATTTCCCGATGGGGCTCACGTGCTCCGAGCGAAGATTGATATGGCATCACCCAACCTAAACCTTCGCGACCCCACGCTTTATCGGATTCGTCATCAACCGCCTGAGCAGGACGGTCCCCAGTGGTGCATTTTCCCAATGTACGACTTTACCCATGCGCTGTCCGATGCACTAGAAAATGTCACACACTCCCTGTGCACGCTTGAATTCGAGGATCATCGGCCGCTTTATGACTGGGTGCTGGACAACGTCAGCGCACCATGCCACCCACAGCAGATCGAGTTTTCCCGTCTCGAACTTGACTATACGGTGATGAGCAAACGTTTGTTGACACAACTTGTCAGCGAGGGTGCGGTCTCGGGATGGGACGATCCGCGCATGCCAACTCTTGCTGGCATGCGGAGACGCGGATATCCACCACCGGCAATTCGGCAATTCTGTGATCGAATCGGCGTCACCAAGAAGGCCCAACGTATTGAAATTGGGTCCCTCGAACAATGCGTGCGGGAATCCCTGGAAAGCACGACCCCACGGGCTCTCGGCGTTCTGTCGCCGACGAGGCTCGTGATCGAAAATTACCCTGAAGGTGAGATTGAGGTATTCGACGCTCCTAACCATCCCAATGACCCTTCTGCTGGCACTCGCCCTCTACACTTCGGCCGTGAGCTCTATATTGACGCGGCTGACTTCATGGAAGAACCTCCGAAACGGTTTTTCCGACTCGCGCCAGGACAGGAAGTCCGCCTGAGATACGCCTATTACATTACCTGTGTTGGACTCGAACGGGACGAGCATGGAGATATTTCCACTATTCGGTGCACCTATGACCCCGATAGTCGCGGTGGCGGCACAGCCGACGGCCGCAAGGTCCGGGGCACACTTCACTGGGTATCAGCTACGCATTCAGTTGTCGCCGAAGTTCGACTCTACGAACCGCTGTTTCTCTCCCGCAACCCGTTGGCGGACGATGCAACTTCGTTAACAGACACCATCAATCCGACTTCCCGTATTGTGATCGGCAACGCCAGAATTGAACCTCACCTATCTCGCGCAGCACCCGGAGCATCGTTTCAGCTCGAACGCGTTGGTTACTTTTGTGTCGATCCTGACAGCAAACCACAGTCTCCAGTGCTCAACCGGGTTGTTTCGTTACGCGATTCCTTTCCTGCTAAGGGCAAAAGATGAAGCGACGAAAGCGCGAACCATGGATGTCAGCCGATGCCTATGGTCAGTCACTACACGGCATGACAGTCAACCTTCTAGTGCGTGATATACCTGACGCATTGCCATTCCAGCAACAGGTACTCGCAGCACGGGTCGTCTATAGCGACCCTGATTTTGCGCTGATTGAGGGCTACGGTGCAGAATGGATGCTGCATGCCGATCACACCTATGATTCGCACCCCCTAAAACACCGGCTGCAGACAACACGATATCGCGGCGGCACCCTGGAACTGCGCCTGCATGGGTGTGATCCAGATCGTGCGACAACCGAGGCACGTGCACTTGGCTACGAGGTGCTCCAAGCACCGTCAGATAAGCCCCACGGACTTCGTGAAGCGTACCTAATCGACACAGACGGCTATCTGTGGGTCCCAGACCTACCCCAAGACCGGCCTACCTGATGCCTTGCCAGTGGCTATACCCCAACGGATTGTGCTGGCGAGGCCCAGTTCAGCATAATGGGCCTGTTCATTTTTTAGCCGTGGCAATCTCTTTGTGATCTGACATGGAAAAACACCCCCAAGCAGATGCCCCCACTAACGGGTTCCGAGCCCGCGACTGGACCGTACAACCCAAATTACTGTGGCCAGAATACAAATCAACAATTTTGCGTGCGCCCAGCATGCCATTGGTACGGCTAGAACCCACCTTGTCGGAGGTGACCGGCCCGGTCTTTTCTCAGGATAGCATCGACGCGCTAGATCAGAATCTTCTCGCGAATGCGCGTCTCGATCGTGATCCGCTTGGAGAGCGGATACTAATCTGCGGACGTGTAAGCGATCAGGACGGACAACCAGTGATTCAAACCCGAGTTGAAGTCTGGCAGGCGAATGCCGCCGGCCGATATCAGCATGTTAGTGACCACTACCGCGCTCCGTTAGATCCGAATTTCAGCGGCTATGGGTGCTGCTTAACAGACGAACAAGGAGACTACGAGTTTCTTACCATTCGCCCGGGCCCATACCCGTTCGCTAACGGCAACAATACGTGGCGCCCCTCCCACGTTCACTTCTCATTGTTCGGTCCAGCCTTCGCGACTCGACTGGTTACGCAAATGTATTTCGAGGGCGATCCACTCATAGAGCATTGCCCGATGCTCGGGTCGATCCCAGACGCCGATGCGCAAAAACGTCTGATTGCACGTCTTGATATGGACAGATCACGGCCATTCGATTGCCTGGCATATCGATTTGATTTGGTGCTGCGGGGGCCTCGGCAAACCTACTTCGAGAACGAATAGTCCTTGCCTAAGAAAAGCAGCATTCAGACTGAAACCGCGTCCCAAACCGTCGGTCCGTTCGTCCATATTGGCTTACACCCTGAGAGCAGTGGTATCAGTTCGCGTTCACACACCTACGGCAATAAGCTTGCCAGTGACAATGCGCTGGGCAAGCGTATTCAGGTATCCGGCTATGTAATTGACGGCGCGGGCGAGCACGTCACGGACGCACTGATTGAATTCTGGCAGGCGGACAGCTTCGGACGTTATCCACACCCTGCAGACCCAATGGCTGGGGATTGTGATCCGGAGCTTGTCGCCTTCGGACGCGCCGTGACCGATCCGGAGAACGGCCAATGGTCCGTGTCCTCCATCAAACCAGGCTCGATCCCCTTCGGCGAGGGACGACAGATGGCACCACATATCAACCTGGCTATATTTGCGCGTGGAATTAACTTTCATCTGTGCAGCAGGATCTATTTCGACGACGAAGAAAAAGCCAATGCAGAAGATCCGGTACTGCAGCAGATTGGCGCGAACAATCGCCGTAACACATTAATCGCCACTCAGGAAACAATGCTTGAGAGCGTGGCCCACTATCGATTTGATATTGTCCTTCAAGGGAGAGATGAGACTGTTTTTTTTGACATCTGATTCGTCACAGCAGCAACTAATCGACCGACACCGACCAGCGTTTAGATTGACGCCCGCTTGTTCAGATCTGCAAATTTGCCCGCATTGTCAGCCAGTTTTTTCAGTAACTTTGCTGGTTTCCAGAAATACGGGTCTTCTTTTTCGTAGTTCTGAATTTTCTGTAGCACAGTCGCTAATCCGATCTCGTCGGCGAACTGCATCGGCCCGCCCCGCCAGCGAGGAAACCCGTAGCCAAAAACTTTCACCACATCAACATCAAGTGGCCGCAATGCGATTCCCTCTTCAAGCACCCGCGCCGCTTCGTTGATCATGGCCAGATTAATCCGTAGCTGAATTTCTTCATCTGAAATCATCCTGCGTCTCACCGCGTGGCGCGCAGACTCGGCGAAGATGATTTGCTCGACTTCCGGATTGGGATCCACCCGCCCACCTTCTCCATACAAATACCACCCTCGCCCTGACTTGCGTCCAAACCAGCCACGCTCACATAACCGATCCGCAATCGCCACATAACGTTCACGCCGATCACGAGACGCTGCCAGGCGCTTACGATTTGCCCAGCCAATGTCAAGACCAGCTTGGTCCATAACACGGAACGGGCCCATCGCCATGCCAAAACGCTCAAGTGCCCGATCAATCTGCCACGGCAAGGCACCGTCCTCGAGCATGTAATCGAGTTGTTTACGGGACTCAAAAAGAATGCGATTTCCAATAAATCCATCACACACTCCAGCGAGTACACCAATCTTCCCAAGCCGCTTAGCCAATGCGAAACCAGTTGCCACCACATCGTCGTGGGTTTTATCGGCACGCACGATCTCAAGCAATCGCATCAACTGGGCAGGGGAGAAAAAATGCAATCCAATGACATCTTTCGGCCGAGCGGTCACTGCAGCTATTTCATTGGGGTCAAGGTAGGAAGTATTGGTTGCCAGAATCGTGCCCTGCGGCAAGAATTGGTCAAGCTTTCGAAAGACAGATTTTTTGACTTCTATATCTTCATACACTGCTTCTATTACGAGCTGTGCATGCGACAACTGGTGATAGTCGGTGTGTGTCACCAACCGCTGGCAGGCTAAAGCGCAATCGGATTCACTCATTCGATCGCGTGAAACGAACTCCTTGAGTGATAATTCAATCGCTGCGCCGGCACGCGAACACTCTGCACTATCACGTTCTAGCAATACGACACCAAATCCAGCTCTCAGAGCACTAACGGCAATACCCGTTCCCATGGTGCCGCCTCC
>CAZAHE010000027.1:0-25337 GCA_964484965.1 uncultured Acidiferrobacteraceae bacterium
TCAAAAATTAGTGGCTGATGCCCAGTTTGTTACGGGCTTCGTCGGTGGAGCAGGCCGCCACGGCAACTGTCTGTGCCAATGAGCAGGCATTGTTGGATCGGTGCAAGATTCATGTGGCCGTTGTAGTCGATATGCGTGCGCTTGCGGGTCCTACGCTGGACGCCTTCATCATTTTCCGCCTGTCAGGCGCGGCGGGGCTCGATGGACAGGGTCAAATGTTGGTAAGGTCTCGTGCTGTTCACCGCTTTGTATAGAAACAAACGGTGCACTGCTGCGGGTGAATACCTCTCGCGTGATGGTGTACCAGAACGAGGGTGGGTCAAAAGTCCCGCCGGCAATACCAATATCGCCGGGCCGCGTGCCAATGGTCCACCAGACCGTGGTGCCGCACGTTATACAAAAGTGAGTGTCGAAATCCCGCCCCGACACTGTCGTCAATTCATGCGTTTTGGTCGGACCTCCGGATAGTTCGACTTGGCCCTCAGCGAAATAAACCGAAACGCCAAAGGCGCTGCCGCTGCGCAATTGGCAGTAGCGGCAGTGGCATGTCGAGGCGACGACTGGATCACCGCTAACTTTGTATCTGACCGATCCGCACAGGCAGCCGCCCTTATGATTGTGGCTCATGATGTATCACCAGGTTGCAAATACGTATTGATCGTGCTGTCGTATTGCTCTGCCCGGGTCAGTTGTCTAAGCAGTGCAGCATCAACGACGTATTCCAAAGTATCTGCGTTCTGGCCTTCGCGCAGAGCGCGCAAGGTGTCGTAGGCGGCACGTATTGCTGCCAGCGCCGGCTTGTGAGTCTGCAACGCGATTCGTACTCCCAGTTGACCCAGGTAGTCGCGATCGAGCATCTCCGATGATGCGCCACCGAGGATAATCGGCGCCTGCAGGGATGCGGCAATGGTTTCAAGGTCGCCTATGGAGCGCAGTCCCACAAGAAAAGTCATATCGACACCTACGTCTTCATAACTTTGGCAGCGTTCGATACAGTCTTTAACACTGGTGAGTGCGCCAGCACTGGTTCTGCCAGCGATCACCAGGCGAGAATCTTGACGCGCGGCGAGCGCTGCGCGCATTTTCCCAACTGCTTCTGCGCGGGAAATCAGACGTGCTTTATCGCCCAGCGCATAGGGGCGTGGTAGTTCGGTGTCTTCAATCGATAGTGCGGCGACGCCGGCGGATTCGAGTTCTTCGATCGTTCGCATCACATTGAGCGCGTTGCCGTAGCCATGATCCGCATCGACCAACAAGGGCAGTTCGCCAGCCCGGCAGATCCGATAGCTTTGTGCTGCAAATTCGGACAGCGTCAAGACGATGTGGTCAGGTGCACCGAGAACAGTCAGTGAGGCTATGGACCCGGCAAACATGCCCACTTCATAGCCAAGGTCTTCGGCTATACGAGCGGATACCGGATCAAAGACCGAGCCCGGATAGACGCACTGCGCTGCAGCGATCTGTGCTCGAAAACGTTCACGGCGTTTGGTCCAGTCCATGGGCAACGGTCTGCCTAAATCAATACGGTTCACCGAATGTTACCTGTTATCTGGAAAATTAAGGAGCTACGGATATCAGCCGGTACTGTTTAGTTCGCGCCGACGATGAAATTCCCCTATGCTGGGCCAGAGTGGATTTGAAAAACGCGATCCAGGGTTGTCCGTCAATGAGCTCATCAGTACCGTTTTCTGTGACCGTCGAATTCGCTGGGGGTAGGGTCAGCTAGACTGCAATGGCGACGACGCGGTTGAGTCCGGCACTGCGTAAAGATAGGCTAGTTCAGGGATCGCGCCGGGAATCGCTGAACTCGTGTACTGGGATCTCTAAACAAATGATGGACGCCCGCAGTAAACAGATGAAACTTTACCATCGTGTTGATCGTGTATTTAACGAACTGCGTGCGATGGGCCTGCAGGACGATCAGCCCATCCCGGTTGAGCAGCTGTGCCACTACGATCAGTACCATTATTTTGGTACTGATGCGGTCGATGAGGCAATCGATATACTGGAGGTCGGGTCCGATTGTCTGGTACTCGAGGTCGGTGCCGGGATCGGTGGACCCAGCCGCTACCTTGCCCATCGTACGGGCTGCCGTGTTACTGCACTTGAGATTCAGCCCGATGTTGACGCCACCGGCCGTGAATTGACGCGCCGATGTCGGCTAGATGCCCTTGTCGAGCATCGATGTGGTGACATCCTTAAGGGGGTCGAGCCTGACGCTGGCTATGATGCGATCGTCAGCTGGCTGGCTTTTCTGCATATACCGGACCGCGCGACGCTCTATCGTCGTTGTTTCGAGGCGTTGCGTCCTGGAGGACGAATGTTGGTGGAGGACTATTTCGAGCGAGGCGTTCTGTCGGCGGACGAGAGATCGACCTTGGCAAAGGATGTCTGGTGTGACCGTGTACCCACGATGACCGACTACCGTGTGGAACTCAGCGACAGCGGGTTTGAGAATATTCGCTTCAGTGATATGACAACTGCGTGGACTGCATTTGTGGCAGATCGTTTCGAGGGTTTCCATGCAGCAAGCACTCGCAACCGCCTGGTGCACGGTGATGCGATCGTGGATGGGCTGCACGCATTTTATGAGACCGTGCTCAGATTGTTCGAGGCTGGCAATCTCGGTGGCATTCGTTTCAGTGCGAGTAAACCGGCTTGATCTGTTTGAAACCTCCAAACTGGAGCAATGCAAATGTCAAAACCAAATGCTGCCGCGCTAGAGCGTATGCGGGAGTTTCGTAACGCTGTCGGGACTTTTGCCACTGGCGTAACGGTAGTGACGACCTGTGACAGCGATGGTGAGCCGCAAGGATTTACTGCTAATTCGTTTACTTCGGTATCTCTCGATCCGCCTCTCATCCTCGTGTGCATAGCGCATAGCGCAAACTGTTTCCCTGTCTTTGCTGACTGCAGCGGTTTTGCTGTCAATATTCTTTCAGAAGAGCAACGCGCAGTTTCTGACACATTTGCATCATCCAGTGGAAATCGATTCAACTCAATTGACTGGCGATTTTCGGAATCCTCTAACCCGTTGTTGATGGGATCGGTCAGTTGGCTAGACTGCCAGGCCATTGAGAAAATGGATGCTGGTGATCACCTGATTTTGCTCGGTCGAGTAACGGATTTTGACTACACCCGTGACACACCACTAGGCTACTGCGGAGGTAATTACATCACCTTCGATGGCGCCGCCAAAGCCCTTCTGTCGACGGGGAAACACGGCCATCTAGAAATCGGCGCGATTGTCGAGTACGAGGCTTCTCTCTACCTGCCCCGGAAAAACAACGGCATGATCAGACCACCTTCGGCTGATCGGCTAGGGTCACCCGCGGACGAGGGTAGCCTCCAGGGTTTATTGACGAGGACCGGCATCCAGGCAACGCTGTCGTTTGTCTATTCGGTGTACGAGGATGATGGGCTCAATCGTCAATGTATTTATTATCGTGGTGTTGCCAGTCAAATCTCTCGCTCAGCCCGCCAAGACCTAATTCCGCTCGATGAGATTCCGTGGGACCAGTTCGGTGATGCAGCTGTTGTCTCCATGTTGCAGCGCTATGTGCGTGAGCGGCGAAGCGATGCGTTCGGAATCTACATCGGAGACGAAAAGCAAGGTAAAGTGGAGCAGTTGGCTCACTCTGGCCGGTCGCAGGAGTAACACACAATGGGAAAGGTGCTGGCTAAGCAGGAAATCGAACAATTTCGTAGGGACGGTTATTACCTGCCCATTCAGGCAGCAGATAAGGGCGAGGCAGAAGGGATGCGGCGTCAGTTAGAGGACTACGAGTCCCGCACAGGCGGTCCGCTGCATGGTGCGCCACGCTACAAGGGGCACCTTTTGTTCAAGTGGATGTCAGATCTCATCCGCAAGCCCAAGATACTTGACGCTGTCGAAGACCTGATCGGACCCAATGTGTTGGTTTGGTCAACGGACTGGTGGATCAAGGAAGCACGTTCTCCACAGTTCGTTTCTTGGCATCAGGATAGCCAATACTGGGGATTGGATACGACGAAGCTGGTTACAGTGTGGGTTGCGTTGTCCCCGTCGACTGTCGACAGTGGCTGCATGCGTGTGTTGCCCGGTAGTCACACGGGACCAGATCTGGCGCACGTTGAAACCTATCATGACGACAATATGTTGACCCGGGGTCAGCAAATAGATGGAATCGATGAGGATCAGTCGGTCAACTTGGAGGTCGATACCGGGCAGGCAGCTATCTTTGCGTTCCGCATTGCGCACGCGTCGCACCCCAACCAAAGCGACGATCGCCGTATAGGGCTCGCTATCCGCTACATTCCGCCGGATGCGCGCCAGGTTCGTTCCGAGCATGACAGCGCCGCGCTTGTGAGGGGCTGCGATACCCATGGATTCTTTCAAATTGAGCCACAACCAAGATACGACTTCGACCCGATCTCGGTAGCATTCCATGAAACGGCTGCCGAAGAGCGTCGCAAGATCCTCTATCACGGTACCGACTGGAACACACATCGCACCTGATATTGTCCGCACAACCGCTTGTGTCCATCGATGTGTCGTTTATTATTTAGCGCTTGTAGGGGCGTTGCGACGTTTGGAGAGCACTTGATATGGTGACGACGGCATGGGGTGGTACAGATGGTGCGTCGGTTAGAGGGGCAGATTTTGATGTAATAGTGGTCGGCGGCGGTGTTGCTGGACTGTACCTGCTTTATCGACTACGTGGATTGGGTCTGACTGTCATTGCTTTCGAAGCAGGCAGTGACGTCGGTGGAACCTGGTATTGGAACCGTTACCCTGGTTGCCGTTGTGACGTTGAAAGTCTTGAATATTCCTACTCGTTCGCGAATGACCTGCAACAGGAATGGTGCTGGCCAGAACGTTACGGCACGCAACCGGAGATCCTTAAGTACGTCAACCATGTCGCCACTCGTTTTGATCTTCGGCGATACATACAATTCAACACCCGGGTCAGCACAGCTGTTTTTAACCCGGATACCAACCTGTGGACAGTTGCAACAGACCAGAACAATGTCGTGCGCGCACCTTTTTGCGTCATGGCAACAGGCAATCTTTCGACGCCGAGAAAACCAGATTTCCCAGGCCTCGAGCATTTTCAGGGTCAGTGGTACCACACGGGCTTGTGGCCGCACGAAGGCGTTGATTTCAGTGCACGCCGAGTGGGTATCATTGGTACGGGCTCCTCTTCGGTACAGTCGATCCCACACATCGCGCGCCAGGCCAAGCATCTACATGTTTTTCAGAGAACGGCCAACTTCAGTCTGCCTGCCCGCAATGGCCCGATGAATAGTCTAAAAGAGCGCTTACACAAGTCTGAATACGTAGCGCGCCGCAAAGCAGCCTATGACACACCGTTCGGAATCGCCGGCTATCCTCCTCCGGAGAAGTCGGCGCTGGAGGTTTCTGCGCAGGAACGACAGCGCATATTTGAAAGTAAGTGGGCCGAGGGCGGCAGTATTAGTTTTCTGTTTGCTTTTAATGATCTACTCACCAACAAAGCTTCGAATGACACGGCCTCAGAATTCGTGCGCCAGAAAATTCGCGAAACGGTAACAGATCCGTCGGTTGCTGAGTTGCTTGCACCGGACACGCACCCAATCGGGACAAAACGCCTCATTCTTGATAGCCATTACTACGAAACTTTCAACCGGGACAATGTCACGCTGGTCGATATCAACAGCGCACCAATTGAGGGAATCACCAAGACCGGGTTACGTACAACTCAGTCGAGCTACGATCTCGATGCGATTATTTTTGCCACCGGCTTCGATGCCATGACGGGGGCGATGCTCGACATCGATATTCGCGTTGAAGGTGGAGCTTCTCTTGCCGATGCGTGGTCAGCTGGGCCTCGCACCTACCTCGGCTTGATGATGGCAGGTTTTCCGAACCTGTTTACTATTACCGGCCCGGGCTCTCCAGGTGTCAAGAGTCAGATGATCTTGTCTATTGAACAGCACACCAATTTCATTGCCGAGTGTCTGCAGCATATGCGTTCTCGTTATTTAAAACATATCGTAGCTGAGCCAGAAGCCGAAGAGAACTGGGTGACACACGTTAGAGAAGTAGCAGACTCGACACTGTATCCGCTTGCCAACTCCTGGTATATGGGTGCCAATATTCCGGGTAAGCCACGAATTTTCATGCCATACGTCGGTGGTGTGCATATGTACAAGCAAAAATGTGACGAAGTCGTAGCCAATGACTACCGTGGCTTCGCGATTAGTTGATGAATTGTTAGTGGTGCTCGCAAGAGAAGTTAATGTAGAGCTTCAAGGAAACGAAGTACTGTGCTTGCGGTATCGAAGTCGTAAAGGTCGTTATGGCCTGCACCCGCTACGAAGAAAACTTCTTTGGGATCGTTAGCGACGGCATAAAGTCTTTTCGAGTGTTCGCGATCAATTATCCCATCGGATTCACCATGGATGATGAGCAAAGGCGACTTGACCTGCGGCACCTTAGAAAGAGAGTTAAATTTGTCGCGCGTCAACCAGCGAGCGGGTACGAACCAGTAATGATCCTGTGCAACATCGGCAATCGATGTGTAGGGCGCTTCAAGTACAACGCCGGCGAAGCGGTGGTGCGCAGCGAGATGAATGGCAATACCGCAACCGAGCGATTCGCCGTATAAAACTGTTTGTTCGGGTCGAAAACCGATGCTGGTGAGGTGATTAATGGCCGCTTGTGCATCGTGCCTCAGGCCGATTTCTGTCGGATTGCCAGGATTGCCTCCATATCCCCGGTATTCCAGGAAAAGCACGTTGTAGCCGGCATTTATCAGAGGAGTGAATTTGGCGAACCGATAACCAGCATGTCCGGCATTGCCGTGCATGATAAGGACTGCTAGCGAAGAATCGTCTTGCGAAGCGGGGCGCCACCAGGACCGAAGTTTGACGCCGTCGCGCGTGGCGAACGTAACCGGGCGAATGCCAAACTCGCTGAATGCAGCGTCCGGGTCAGGCGGTGACGTGTCAGGCAAGTAAAGCAGTGATCGTTGGAAGAGGAACAACAGCAGCACCAGGAGCGCGTATAAGCAGCCCATCGTCAATAGCGGGCGCAGAATGATTTTCATAAGTAGGCCGTGTAGGTGGTCACAACATCTCTGAAGCCTATGTGCCGACAGTGAATGTCTGGACTAGGCGCCGCAGTGTTGCAATCACGCTGAGTGCAACGATACGCCCTGTACGAGGATTTTCAACAGACGGAATACTTTCTATCTTTAGTTCAAAGCGTGCGCTGTCGGCTTCCACTTCGATGCAGTGCGTATTGCGGACGACACCAGGATCGGCCCAAATTTCCAGTTCTGTGCGCTCGGGCCCAATTCCCGCGAGTCCAAGGGCGACAGCCACGTTGACGTTGGCAGGAAACCCCTTGATGCCCTCTTGTGCGGAGCCTTTGAAGACACGCACCGCTTCTGTCAGACCTTCAATACTGATTTTATTCTGCTGCAGGTGTGGCGAACCAGCGAGTCCGGCAGGGGGTTTGCGCGTAATCATAGATACGCGATGAATCGTACCCTCGGCGGCAGCTCGCACCGCATCGAGACCAAGAAGCGCACCCGTTGGTGCAATGATGCGCGCGCCTGATTGGCTGGCTGCCTCAATCAGGTGCCAGTGATCGAGGAGTGCGCCGATACTGCTTGGTATGAAGATGCAGCCGCGCGCGATTGCCGCTTCAGCCACCTCAGAGAAGACCGCAGCGGGGGCACATTCCACGACAATGTCGGCGTGGTCAGCGAGTTCTGTCAGGCGCACAACCGGGGCCGGATTCGTAAATGATTGCACGTATTGTTCGGCGCGTTCCACGTTTTGCGCAGAAACCGCTGTCAGGGTTAGCCCGTCTATACCGGCATCCAGCCGTGTAGCAACCGCTTTACCGATGGTTCCCAAGCCTCCAATCGCGACGCGCAGAGGATTTTCATTACCACGCAGTTTCATCGTAGTGGTGGTTTTAACCGGTGGTAGATTCATGCAGGTGCCAGCCGGATCGAGCGCGGGAAATGATTAGATAGATTCCAGTGCTCAACAGAATCAGTGCGATTATTGGTCGGACAACCCCACCCATCAGGAACATCGGTAATGAAACAGCCGCTACCATGACTGGGGTATAGCCGAGGGTCCAGCGACGACGGTTTCTATCGCGCTGATACAGTGGAAAAAAGGTCGAGAAAACTGCGAGTATCAGGAACAGTAATGACCAGGGGCGAGTGACGAAGGGGGTCAGGTCGGTAGTAATTGCGAAAGCTCGCGCCAGGTTGAGCTCGGCAATGTCACCGAGTACAACGCCAAGGATCATAGGGGCCAGTGGAAAACCATATTGCCGCATCAGAAATCCGAGGATACCGAACCACAACAGTGTCCACAGGTCAAAATCTACATTGTGGATTGCGAAGACGCCGATACCGCAAAATCCGAGAATGATGCTGGCAAGGATATACATTCGCACCCGCGTGACCAGCACGAAAACACGCAACATAAATGATTGCAGACCGAGCATCATGAAGGTTGCGACGAAAAATGCCAGGAAAATGGCGTAGGCGAGAACCGGCTCTTCTGAAATGAAAGTCGGGCTCGGGATCACATCATGAATCAGTAGCGCGCCGAGCATGACGGCTGTGGTGACGTCACCAGGGATTCCAAGGGCCATCATGGTGATCAGCGCACCGCCTTCTACAGAGTTGTTCGATCTTTCGGGGGCAATGATCCCTTCTGGTGTGCCGGTTCCGAATTTTTCAGGGTGCTTGGATACTTTTTTTGCCTGATCGTAGGCAAGGATATTGGCGATTGATCCGCCGGCACCTGGCAGGATGCCCGTGAAGACGCCAATCAGTGCCGAGCGTACGACCGTCAACCAACGACTGATGACCTCACGGATAGCGCGGCGGTGCTCGATGCGCACGTGAACCTGACCTCGCTCGCTGAGCGATTTGCTGGCGTTCTCGGGGTCACGTACATCACTCAGTAGCTGGCTGAAAGCGAACAGCCCAATCAGCACAGCAATAAAATCAAAGCCCTGCAACATGGCGTCTGATCCGAAGTTGAAACGCGCCATTCCGGCCGCATCGTCTTCGCCGATGGTGCGCACAAAAAGCCCTAGAGCGCCTGCGATTAAGCCCTTGATCATGTGTTTGCCTGCCAGCGAGGCCGTGATCGTCAGCGCAAACATGACCAGCATAAAGTAGTCCCAGGGATTAAATTCAAGTCCAATCCTGGCCAGTTGCGGCGCCAGGGTAACGAGCAAGATCGCGCTAATGATGCCGCCGCAAAAGGAGGACCACACCCCAATACCCAGTGCGAGGCCGGGTTGTCCGCGCCGCGCCATTGGAAACCCATCGAAGGTCGTTGCCACCGAAGAAGGTGTGCCGGGAATGCCGGTCATAATGCCGGCCATCAGCCCGCCGGACAGGCCCCCGACAAGCACACTGACCATGGTTGCAAGGCCTTGTGCTGGTGGCATGCCGAAAGTAAATGGCAGGGTCAGGACCACAGCCATGGCAATTGTGAAGCCCGGAATCGCACCAGCAATCAGTCCCCCGGCAACGCCAACCATCATCAAAATGATAGTGTCTACTGTTGCGAGTACCTTAAAAGCCTCGGCGATGTTTTCTAAGATCATCTGGGTTGTTCGGACACGGTGCTCAACGAAAAATATCGATGATCATGCCGCTCGGCAGCATGACGTCCAGTCCGTAAGTAAACACGCTCCACATACTGCCAACCGAGAGGATGGCCACCGGAGCATGGACGGTTAGATTGCTAAGCTGCTGTTGGATGCGGTATCGGCCCCTGACCAGGACGATAGATAGACAGACGATCAACGTTATCGAAATCACCAAGACCGTCAGTGCCATTGCTCTTTTAGTTATCAAGAACACTAATAAGAGATTCGGATAATTAATGCTCAGTGCTACCTCGTTGCCGATGGGTCCAAGAAAATAAAAATAAAATGCGACGCTGCCGAGACTTGTAAAAGAAGCCACTACAATGCCGGCAACAAGCGCGCCGCCGCCGAGCACGCTTTGTAAAATGAAGACAAACGCGATACCACCGGCCAGCATTCCGAGTACCGGCAAGGTAATAAGATAAGCAAGAAACAATGCGAAACACCACAATGGATTTTTCCAGTAGCGAATCCAATCTGCCAATCTGCTGGGAGCTAAGGTCTTGGTGGTAAGTGGCTCACTGGTGTCTCGGCGGTGGAGTGACTGGACAAGATAAATGAGACACAGGAACGACAGCACGGCCAGGATGATTCGTGGCCAGGTTGAGGGTAGGAGTACGCCGTAGTCGGGTTGGCGGATATCGAAACTGGCGTAGAAAAAAACACCGCACAGGGCAAGCAGAACGATAGCGACAATCGTGTCTTGGTTGACACGTTTCATTAAGTCAACCGCCGTTGTATAAGCGCTGGTCCGGCTGCTACGGCACCCGGGCCAGCGCTATGACAATGGAGCAAATTGGTAGCGGCTTATTTCTTGTACATGCCGATCTTGATCGCTACCTTCTCGTGTTGGGCATAAGTGTGCTCAGCCCATTTGCGGTAGTCCGCTGGGCCGACCCAGTTTACGCCGGTGCCCTTTTTCTTCATCTGAGCGAGCAGGTCAGCGTCTTCTGCAGCCGCCTTGAAAATCTGTGACCAGTGGTCGACGACATCGGCCGGCGTACCTTTGGGTGCGACAATTCCGCGTTTTAGAGCGTAAACCAGATCAACGCCCTGTTCGCGCAGTGTCGGCAGCTCGGGTAACTGCGTTGAGCGCGTCTCTGCAGCGATACCAAAGGCCTTGAGTTCACCGCTTTCGAGATACTTACGTCCCGATGCAACATTGAGCGTACCGAGTTGAATGGCATTCGACAGCAACGCAGTCATCCGCTCACGAGTGCCATCAAAGGGCACGTACTTGAATTTCATGCCAGTGAGGTCTTCAAGGATCAGCCACATGAACTGACTTGTCGAACCAAATGTCGCACCCGTCAGGATCGTACCCGGATTGGCTTTGGCGGCTTTCTTAAGATCATCAAGGCTGTTCCATGGTGCGTTGCCTGCGGCACCCACGATATCAGGTGTCGATGTCAACAGGGCGACCGGTGCAAATGCCGGAAAAGTAAAATCGATGCGACCGTTGAGGTAGCTCGTAATCGCACTCTGGTGGATAGCGAACAATGTGCAGCCATCAGCCTTTGCCTTGCGGGCTTCTTTCGCACCCTTGTTACCGCCTTGGCCCGGAATGGTGACAACCTTGATTTTTGGTGTAACGTCGAGTTGTTGAATGGTCTTCTCAAAGATAGAGAAGATTACATGAGTGCCACCGCCTGCCTTCCATGGGACGATGAGTTTGGCTGTCTTACAAGGAATATCGGCGGCGGATGCCGGCAGAGATACGAGGGCGAGAGTTAAAGCGGCGATTGAGCCCGCGATGCGGAATAGAGATCTCATGGTTGCTGCCTCCTGGTGATCAGACAATATATTTTACGAATTAATTAGTAAGACGCGTACGCCAGCTGGTCAGGCATTTGCGAGATATTCAGATGCCCAAGCCGCCACGCGCCGCCATTGTTGTCCGCTTTAACAGCACAATCAAGGCGCTCTGAAATGGCCCTAATTACTGGGGTTTGTTGCCGACCGGCGAGAGTATGAGCCCCAGGAACTCCTTTTTCCGCCCAATAGCTCGCCATAGCGCACGGCACTTGGTTCCATGGTTACCGGATTAGGGACTGTCATGATATAAAGTGGCGTTAGCAGTTCAGCTAAGGCTGGATTACTGGGCCTATATCGGGAATGCTCAGTCAGCGATTTTTCCCGACTTTTTAATTGCAACAAGAGATGCCCGTTGGAGGATAAATTCAATGTCTAAACGTTTTAAATCCTTATTAAGGATTGGGGCCAGTGTGCTCTTTGCGAGCACCGTTCTCGGGTTCAGTGCAGGGTCTGCAATGGCGGAAAAGGTACTCCGCGTTGCGCCGCACGCAGATCTGAAGAACCTCGATCCGATCTGGACAACCGCATACATCACACGAAACCATGGCTATATGGTGTACGACACTTTGATTGCTATGGACTCGAACCTTGATCCACAGCCGCAGATGCTCGAGGGATGGAAGATCAGCGATGATGGTCTGACTTACACCTTTACTCTGCGTGATGGACTCAGTTGGCACGATGGCGCGCCGGTCACATCAGTAGACTGTATCGCCAGTATCCAGCGCTGGAGCAAGCGCGACGGCATGGGTCAGAAACTTGCCGACTTCACGAAGTCTCTGACACGCGTTGACGACAAGAGCTTTAAACTTACATTGAAAGAGCCCTACGGTCTGGTACTCGCGTCTTTGGGCAAGATTTCATCCAACGTGCCGTTCATGATGCCTGTGCGCTTGGCCATGATGGATGCGTTTGAAGCTGTACCGGAGATTATTGGGTCCGGCCCTTTTGTGTTTGACAAAGATGCCTGGGTGCCAGGCAGCAAGGTCGTCTACCGCAAGAACAAGAACTACGTGCCCCGTTCAGAGCCGGCGAGTTATGCTGCTGGCGGTAAGGTGGTGCACTACGACACAGTGGAGTGGATTTATATCCCAGACGCGCAGACCACGATGAACGCGCTGGTGGCGGGCGAGATCGATTTCTGGGAAACGCCCACACCGGACATCGTAGAGTTGATGGAAGGAAACAAGGATGTCACCATCAAGGTGATCGACCCGCTGGGTACCCAGGGATGGCTGCGGCCCAATCACCTGAACCCACCATTCGATAATCCCAAAGCGCGCCAGGCCTTGTTGCACATGGTCAACCAGGAAGATTATTTGCAATCGATCATCGGTGACCCGAAGTTCTGGTCGGCCTGTCCAGCTTATTTCATGTGTAACACTCCGCTCGATACGGATATCGGTTCCGAGGCATTGGTCAATCAGGACTTGGAAAAAGCCCGTCAGTTGCTCAAAGAGGGTGGCTACAACGGCGAGACCTTGATTCTGATGGACCCCACGGACATTCCCGTTTTACACGGTGCTTCATTGGTCACTGCGCAAATGCTGCGCGAGATCGGTGCCAAGGTTGAGGTACAGGCGATGGACTGGAGCACACTCACTTCGCGTCGTGCTGAGAAGAAATCTATTGCCGACGGCGGCTGGAATATCTTCCACACATACAGCACGGGCGCTGATGTGTCGTCTCCCATTGCCAACATTGGTATCTCTGGAGGTTGTGTGGAAAAAGCGTGGTTTGGTTGGCCTTGTGATGAAACTTTGGAAAAGTTGCGCGACGACTTCAGTCGTGAAGCTGACCCAGCCAAGCAGAAGGCGATCGGCGATGCACTCCAGGCGCGTGCCTACGAAGTTGTTCCGTACGTCAATTATGGTCAATGGTTCCAACCAACGGCTTTCCGTTCGTCACTCAAGGGCGTGCTGATTTCACCGGTGCCGTTTTTCTGGAATATTCAGTGACAGAATGATTTAAAGGGCGTACCTTAAAAGTAATTTTAGTTTCGATGTACGCCTATATCATCCGTCGCATTTTGGCCACCATCCCCGTCATGGGGGTGGTGGCCATCTTTGTTTTTTTGTTGTTGCACTTGACGCCAGGCGATCCGGCCGCTGTCATCGCTGGTGACTATGCCTCTCCGGCAGATGTCGAAAGAATCCGCGAACAATTGGGCCTTAACAGACCCCTGCACGTACAGTTTTTTGCTTGGGCCGGCCGGCTAGTTCAGGGAGATCTGGGTGTCGGTATTTTCTCCAAGATGCCGGTGACCAAGTTGATCGCACAACGTATTGAGCCGACCTTGGCGCTGGCAGCGACCACGATTATTTTCGCGGTATTAATCGCCGTACCGCTAGGCGTATTGGCGGCCTGGAAATCAGGAACGTGGATTGACCGTTCGATAATGATTTTTGCTGTCCTGGGTTTTTCGGTGCCTATTTTTATCATTGCTTACTCGATCATTTGGTCCTTCTCGATCAACCTGCAATGGTTTCCGGTGCAAGGATACAGGTCGTTCCTGACCGAATCTGGGATTGCCATACAAGGGGTCTGCCGAGACACTGGACGGCCGGGTTGTGGCTTGCTGCCATTTGCTCGGCACATTGCAATGCCCAGCGTCGCACTCGGTGTCGTTTATGTTGCGTTAATTGCACGAATCACTCGAGCCAGTGTGATGGAAGTACTGACTGAGGATTACATCCGCACCGCGCATGCAAAGGGTTTGGCATCTGGCGTGGTGTTGATACGGCATGCGCTCAAAAATGCGTCTGTGCCGATCGTTACGATAATTGGTATCGGTATTGCCTTGCTTCTTGGCGGGGTGGTGGTAACCGAGAGTGTCTTCAACATTCCTGGCCTCGGCCGCTTGACGGTCGATGCAATTCTGCACCGTGATTATCCAATCATTCAGGGACTGATACTGATCTTCGCGGGCATTTATGTGTTGATCAATTTATTGGTTGACATCTCCTATACGTTTTTAGATCCCAGGATTCGCTACTGAGTTATGAGTGCGGCAGTTTTAGAAGAGCGTGCGTCGCAAGGACCATCGTGGCCGGGACGTTGCTGGCAGTATTGCCGGCGACATCCGACCATCGTGATCGGTGGCGGGCTCTTGCTGTTGATGATTTTGATTGCGTTGTTTGCATCTTATCTGACGTCGGACCCGATGAAGCTCAATCCCATCAAACGATTGCGAGTGCCGGGCGAGGGTATGCTTTTCGGCACAGACATGTACGGGCGAGACATTTTTGCTCGCACGTTGCACGGCTCGAGAATCTCGCTAGCGGTGGGTTTGAGTGCGGCCGTCGTAAGCACAATTTTTGGACTGGCGATTGGACTGATGGCAGGCTACAACCGCTTGTTTGACGCCATTGTCATGCGTGTCATGGACGGCATCATGGCGATCCCGTCTATTTTGCTCGCGATTGCGCTGGTGTCACTGACCGGTGCAAGCGTTCAAATCGTCATCGTGGCGATCAGTATTCCGGAAATACCGCGTGTCGTACGGCTGGTTCGGAGTGTGGTGTTAACCATACGCGAACAGCCTTATGTCGAGGCAGCGATTTCTGTGGGTGCGCGCTTGCCAAAAATTCTATTGCGCCACATTCTGCCCAACACTTTGGCACCGCTGATTGTTCAGGCCACGTACGTCTGTGCGTCAGCCATGATCACCGAGGCAATTCTCAGTTTTCTCGGTGCGGGCACGCCGCCTGAAATTCCCAGTTGGGGAAACATCATCTCCGAGGGACGAGCGTATTTTCAAAGGGCGCCGTGGATCATCTTTTTCCCTGGAATTTTCCTGGCCATCACTGTGTTGGCGGTGAACATCATGGGTGATGGACTACGTGATGGCGTTGATCCGCGTATCGCAAGGCAGATGCGTTGACGCGACGACTGACTAATATGAATACTGGAAATGCCAATGAAGCTGTCCTGCGCGTGAATGATCTCCGCACCCATTTCCGCACACTGGACGGAATTGTCCGCGCGGTGGATGGTGTTTCCTTCGAGGTCGGCAAGGGCGAGACATTGGGTGTGGTGGGTGAATCAGGTTGTGGAAAAAGTGTCACGGCAATGACCATTCTCCGTTTGCTCGCGATGCCTCCGGCAAGCATAGAAAGCGGTGAAATATGGTACGAAACACAGGACCTGCTGACACTCCCTGAGCGCGACATGCGGGCTATACGCGGCAACGATATTTCGATGATTTTCCAGGAACCGATGACTTCGTTAAATCCGGTCTTGACAGTCGGGATGCAGATCGCAGAATCGATCCGGCTACATCAAGGTGCATCCAAAAAGGAGGCCTTTGATCGAGCGGTTACTGCGCTCGACCTGGTCGGCATACCGGAAGCAGCACAGCGTGCAGGGGAATATCCTCACCAGTTGTCTGGTGGCATGCGCCAGCGGGTCATGATTGCCATGGCATTGTCCTGCAATCCACGTCTCTTGATTGCGGATGAACCGACCACGGCCTTGGATGTCACCATCCAGGCACAAATCCTGAACCTGATGTCTGATCTGAAGGAGCGTTTGGGCACGGCAATCATTCTGATCACCCATGACCTTGGTGTTGTTGCCGAAATGGCGCAACGTGTGGTCGTGATGTATGCGGGCCGCAAGGTCGAGGAGGCGCCGGTCGAAGACTTGTTTTCTGCGCCATTACACCCGTATACGGCAGGCCTGCTCGGATCTATACCGCGTCTCAATAGTTCTATTGAAAGCGACGGCACGCCCGTTCGATTGCAGGAAATTGAAGGTACGGTGCCCTCTTTGCGCGAGAAAATTAGCGGCTGCGCGTTTGCGCCACGATGCGAATTTTCGACGAGCAAATGCCATCAAGAATTGCCTATGCTGGAAGAAAAGAAAAGCAGACATCACGTAGCTTGTTGGGAAAGCGATCGTTTGCGGGAATATCATGGCTGATACGGCTAACCATTTTATGACGGACTCCAGATCGACCGTGCTTGAGGTCGATGGGCTGGCAAAACATTTTCCAGTGACGGGTGGATTTTTCTCCACTGTGTCGGGCTATGTGTATGCGGTTGATGGTGTGTCATTTTCCATTCATGCTGGCGAAACCCTGGGTTTGGTGGGCGAGAGTGGTTGCGGAAAATCGACGGTAGGAAAATCCGTGTTGCGTTTGCTGGAACCGACGGCCGGGCGGGTAATCCTAAGCGGTGAGGACATCACACATATCCCGCGTGATCGATTGAGAGAGCAGCGCCGACAAATGCAAATGGTGTTTCAGGATCCATATTCGTCACTCAACCCTCGCATGTCCTCTGGAAAGATTGTTGGTGAGCCGCTGGAAAATTATGGCGTCAAATCCGGTCAAGACAAGGTCGATGCGGTGGTCGCACTGTTTGAACGGGTCGGCCTGCGTGCCGAGCAGATGGCAAAATATCCCCATGAATTTTCAGGAGGCCAGCGCCAACGCCTTGGTATTGCACGAGCGTTGGCCCTCAACCCGGATCTGATCGTCGCAGATGAACCGGTATCTGCTTTGGATGTTTCTGTCCAGGCACAGGTCATCAATCTGCTGATGGATTTACAACGTGACCTGAATCTGGCTTATCTCTTCATCTCGCACGATCTAGCAGTGGTAGAACACATCAGTCATCGCATCGCAGTGATGTACCTCGGCAAGATCGTCGAGCTGACGGATAAACGCAGCCTGTTTGCATCGCCGCAACATCCTTACAGCGAAGCTCTGCTGTCGGCAGTTCCAGTGCCCAATCCGTCTCAGGAGCGCGAGCGCATCATACTGCGCGGCGATGTCCCGAGTCCCATCAATCCTCCTTCAGGCTGTAGTTTCCATACGCGTTGTCCTTATGTAGAGGAGGTTTGTCGTGTCGAGACGCCGGTGCTTCGAAAGGTAAGAGACGGCCATTTTGCGGCCTGTCATCTAAGACAGCCGCTGGCGGGATAACTGACCGAATGCGTGAAGGACTGGTTGTCGTGATGGGTGAGCGGCGTTATGCCGTCGAATGCCCATGGGGTGATCTTCCCAAGGGCCAGTCTTTCGGCCCTGTCAGTCAGGTCGCGGTGGATTCGGCCGGGCGTGTTTACGTCTTCCAGCGGTCGAGTCCCCCCGTATTGGTTTTCTCACCCGATGGCACGCTTATTAACAGTTTTGGCGACGGTGTTTTCACCGATGCCCACGGAATATTCGTTACCCGTGATGATTTGATATTGCTGGTTGATCGAGATGCTCATCAGATCGTTGCTTGCGAACCTTCGGGTGAGGTTCGTTTTCGCCTGGGTGAGCGTCACCAACCACGCTTCGATGGTCCGTTTAATCATCCGACCGACATCGCTGAAGCGCCGAATGGAGATTTCTACATCTCTGATGGCTACGGCAATTCGAATGTGCATTGCTTTTCGGCCGATGGCACATATCGATTCTCTTGGGGACGGCCGGGACGAGGCCCAGGTGAATTCACTACACCACATGCGGTATGGATCGATCCGTCTGAGCGTGTGCTGGTCGCCGATCGGGAAAATAACCGCGTGCAACGATTTGATCTGGCGGGTGAGTACATTGATGTGTGGGAGGACTTCTACCATCCAATGGATATTTTTGGCGACAGCGAGGGCAATATCTATGTGACGGACCAGATTCCCCGTGTGTCATTGCTGTCAAGTGAGGGCATGCTCATCGGCCGCTGCCGGCCCGTTCGCTTTGGCGCACATGGGATTGGTGGCGATGCCAGCGGTAATCTTTATCTGGCTGAGACAGCACCGTTGGATTGTCTCACCCGATTGCGATTACTCGATAAATAAGTAACTCACGGCAACGGAGGAGTTGTCTGATGGGTACAAACCTGGATCGCTGTGACCTGCTTATCAGAGGCGGTCAACTGATTGATGGAACTGGTCAAGCTGCGAGTCTTGCAGACATCGCTGTAACCGGTGATCGCATTGTCGCAGTCGGCGCACTCGACGTAGAAAAGTCTGAACACGAAATTGATGCCAGAGGGCGCGTTGTTGCGCCAGGATTTATTGATGTGCACACCCACGACGACCGCTTGGTGTTGTCGAATCCTGAAGTCACGCCAAAGCTGAGCCAGGGAGTTACAAGCGTAGTAGTGGGCAACTGTGGAATCAGTTTGTCACCTTGGCTGGGCCGGCGTAAGCCACCACCGCCGCTCGATTTAGTGTTTCCGCCTGTGATTGGGGACTTCGCTTTTCCCACTTTTTCGGCTTATGCTGGGTCGCTGGCGCGACATCATCCCGCCGTCAATGTGGCTGCGTTGATTGGCCATTCGACTTTGCGTTGTGCCGCAATGGAGGATCTCAACCGGCCTGCCAGCGAAGAAGAGATTGCTGTCATGAAACAGCATCTCCGCGTCAGCCTGGCAGAAGGTGCGGCAGGTTTTTCAACAGGGCTCTTTTATGCACCGAACAAATGGGCACCTGCCAGTGAGGTAGAAGCATTAGCAAAGGAACTGCCGGCGTTTCAAGCGGTTTATGCCACGCATATGCGCAATGAAGGTGAACGTTTGTTCGACTCACTCGATGAAACCTTTGATACAGCTCGGCGCGCAGGATGCTCAGTGGTGATTTCTCACCACAAATGCCAGACGCAAGAGGTATGGGGCCGAAGCGATGAATCATTGGCCCGAATAGAAGCGGCCAATAACGAACAACCGGTGGCATTCGATGTCTATCCTTATGTGGCCGGTTCGACGGTGCTGCTCGAAGAAATGATCGCTCCGTCCCGGCGCATTATTGTCAGCTGGTCGGCGGCAGTGCCTGAGGCTGGTGGGAGGGATCTAGCTGACATTGCAGCCGAGTGGGGTTGTACAGATGCCGAAGCAATGCAGCGCCTGCAGCCCGGCGGGGGTATTTATTTCAGTATGGACGACGCAGATGTGGACAGGATTCTTTCCCATCGACTCGGAATGATAGGATCGGACGGTATTCCTCATGACGTGCATCCGCATCCCCGCCTGTGGGGTACTTTCCCGCGGGTGCTCGGACACTATGCCCGCGATCGAGGGCTATTCAGCCTTGAAGAAGCTGTGAGAAAAATGACCAGCCTGTCCGCCCAGACCTTCAATCTCAAAGACCGCGGCGTTATCCGGGAAGGCGCGTTTGCCGATATTGTGTTGTTTGATCCGGATACTATTATCGATGCCGCCACCTTCGATTCACCGGAGCGTCCCGCAACCGGTATAGATACGGTACTGGTCAATGGTGTGATTGCTTGGCGCCAAGGGGCGGGGACTGGTGAGCGCAATGGTCGTTTATTGACCAACCCGGTCGTTTAATGAGGGTTCAATAAATGGATGTAGAAAAATTACATGCGGACGCCCTGGTCATTGATGGGCTCGTTATCTCCAACTGGAGTCGGCAGGTATTCGAAGATTTGCACGCTGGCGGTGTAAACGCGGTCAACTGCACGTGCAGTGTATGGGAGGGAATGCGCGAGACCTTGGTCAACATTGCTCGTTGGAGTGGTTGGTTTCGAGAAAATGATGATCTCATCTTGCCTGTCAAAGTGGTTGCTGATATCGAACGCGCTAAGAGAGAGAATCGTGTCGGCATTATCCTTGGCTGGCAGAATACCAGCGCGCTTGAGGATCGGGCCGACCTGGTGGCGGTTTTCAAAGCACTCGGTGTGGGTGTGATGCAGCTTACCTACAACACGCAGAATTTGGTTGGCAGTGGGTGCTATGAAAGTCGTGACAGTGGGCTGTCTGATTTTGGTCGTGAAGTAATCGAGGAAATGAATCGAGTCGGTGTGGTGGTTGATCTGTCCCATGTTGGAGCCAGAACGAGCGAAGACGCCATTCGACATTCAAAAGTGCCGGTTGCCTATAGTCATTGTTGTCCAGCAGCATTGCTCGATCATCCACGCAATAAGACTGATACGCAATTACGTTTCATCGCGGATCATGGCGGCTTTGTGGGCGTGACCACTTACCCATGGTTCCTGCCCAAAGGTGCTGACTCATCGGTTGACGACTGCATTGCAGCGGTTGATTATGTAATTGGCCAAGTCGGTGAAGACTCAGTAGGGATTGGAACTGATTTCACCCAGGACCAGGACGCCGCATTCTTTGATTGGCTTAGCCTGGACAAGGGCCACGGCCGTCGCCTGATTGTTCGAGACTGGGATGTCGCACCGCAGCCGATTGGATTTCAGCGGCTTTCGGAGTTTTCTAACCTGACCGCTGCCATGGTGCGCTGTGGCTGGTCTGAGAGGAGAATCCGAAAAATCCTAGGCGAGAATTGGCTTTCTTTTCTGCGTGAGGTGTGGGGAGCGGCAACTTGAGTTCTGGCAGTGTGGCAGGTTGCGGTTTGGTGGGGACACGGTTGAGGCGCATCCTTTAACGCTCTCCCTCTTTGTGTGTGACATAGCCGTCGAGGACATCTGCTTCGTGCGCAGCTGGATCACGGGTTTCGGGATCACCATAGCCACCTGCGCCGGGTACTTCGAGCAGGATTTGTGATCCGGCCGGTGCATTGAATCCCCCCTTGGTGAGCAGAGACCGGATGGTGCCGTCCGCTAGTTTGAGCGCAATACTTGCTGGTGCGCCAGCTTCGCCGCCACAGATACCAAAGGGCGGAGATTTTGTGTGCTCAAGGCACACAGCGGCTTTCGAATTATGGTCAAGAATGGTCCAGGCACGACGCGCACCGCATCCGCCGCGATAGTGGCCGCGCCCGCCGCTGTTGGGAGTGATTTCGTAGTAATCGACACGCACCGGAAAACTCAATTCGAGAATTTCAATCGGGGTGTTCATTGTGTTTGAAATACCTGATGCGACAACGTTAATGCCGTCCTTGTTCGGTCGCGCGCCAAGACCACCCTTGATGGTTTCATAACTGACGTAGCGTTGGCCGTTGCGAGGATCCAGCCCTCCGAGTGTGATGATGGCAGACGTGCCTTGACTGCAGGCCATGACGTTGTCGGGCATGAAGCTTGCCATCGCACCGAAGGTCATGTCGGCGACCCGATGGCTGATTTCATGGTTGGCATACACCACTGGTGAGGGGAATTGGGCATTGACGACCGTACCCGGTGGGGCCGTGACGCGGATAGGGCGCCACGTGCCCGAATTGGGTGGAATAAGGCTATTGGGGTCAACGATCATCTTGAGAGAGCAGTAGACCCCGGAGGCGGTTACAGACAAGGGCGCATTAAAGGGCCCAGAAACTGCCGGATCACTGCCCGTCATATCAACTTCCAAGGTGTCGCCTTGTTTGCGGACCTGCATTTGAATCATAAAGGTTGCGTCTTCAGTGTCGCCGTCTTCGATGATTCCATCACCGTCGCAGAAGTCCTGAAAGCTGCCTTCCCCGTCGGGTAACTCGGATAGCATAAGCCGCATCAGACGCTCGGAATAGTCCATTACTTCCTGCATGATCCGCGTCAGTGCATCGGCGCCATACTTCGCTGCCAGCTTGGCGAGGCGTTGACAGGCACGCTGGTTGGCAGCTACCTGGGCACGCATGTCGCCGAGTCTTTCGTCCGGCGTGCGCACGTTGGCAAGGATCAGATCTTCTACATTGGTGTCGACCTCGCCAGCGTGATAAAGCTGGATCGGCGGCATTCTAAGACCCTCGCCGTAGATCTCGGTAACAGCGCCATAACTGCCTGGGGTGGCACTACCGATATCGGGCCAATGTGCTCTTACACAAGTCCAGCCGAGAACCTGTCCCTCGAAAAAGGCGGGCGTGACGACGTTCACATCAGGCAAATGAGACCCACCGAAGTAGGGATCGTTGTGTATAAACACATCACCGTCGGTGGCGTCGTGTGCAAACTTGTCGATCACAGCACGCACGGCATCTGGCATCGAACCAAGGTGGATCGGAAGGTCGGGACCTTGCGCGACCATGTTGCCCGAGATGTCAAAAATACCGCACGAATAGTCGCCGGCTACTTTGAGTATTGGCGAATAGGCGGTTTTCGCCAATACGATTTTCATTTCTTCGGCGGCCTTGTAGAGGCTGTTCTTTACGACCTCGAATGTGACGCGATCAGTAGGTTTCACCGTGGTTTGAGGCGTAGAGTCATTCATTGCTATCGTGCTCCATCGTAATGAACCCATGCCGGTCGTTAGATGCAGTCCAGCCCGGTGGGATGACGAGGGTGCTGTCTAGAGATTCAATGATTGCCGGACCTGTAAGCATGGATGTGGCGCTGAGTTTGGCGCGGTCATGAATGATGCACTCGGCCATACCCATACCTTCGAACCAAGCTGAACGCCGGGACTTCTCGCTGGTCTGCTTAGACTGACCTTGGTGGGTAATCTCTAGACTGTCGAGTTTTCCGCGAGCTGTGAGTCTCAGTGTCACAAGGTGTACAGGCTCGTTTGGGTTCTGGTGACCATAGGTCTGTTCATGACGTGCATGAAAGCGCGACGCCAGCTGCTCTTTTTCGTCGTCAGTGAACGGGCCTGCGGGGACTGTGACATTTAATTCGTAGGCTTGGCGTGTATAACGCAAGTCTGCAGAGCGCTCAAAGAGCCAGCGCTGCTCTGGGATTCCAGTCGCTTCAAGCATATGTTTGCCCTCGTCCATCAATTCTGACCACACCTTGGTGATTGCCCCAGCATTAAGTGCGGCGAGTGGCTGGTAAAGGGTGCGCGCATAATCGCGCCGCACATCGCTTCCGACCAGACCCAGTGCCGAAAAACCGCCGGGGATCGGCGGTACGATGAGCTTTGGTATATCGAGTTCCTCGGCAAGCGCTGCTGCATGTAATGGTCCGGCGCCGCCGAAAGCGACCAGACTGAATTCGCGCGGATCGTGCCCCCGCTCGATCGACACAATACGAAGTGCCTCAGCCATACTGTTGTTGACAATCTGACGGATTGCAGCTGCCGCGTCTCGGACACTCAGGCCCAATGGTTTTGCAATCTTTTCCTCTAAAGCCGAAATTGCCCGTTGGTAGTCAATCGGCAGTTCACCATCCAGCAATGAATCAGCATCTAGGTAACCCAGGACAAGGTTGGCATCAGTTACGGTCGGCTCAGTCCCGCCCTGGTCATAACAGACAGGACCAGGTTCCGCACCGGCGCTGTGTGGACCCACCCGCAGAGAGCCCGCCGGGTCGATCCATGCAACGCTGCCGCCTCCAGCGCTGACTTCGGCGAGGTCGATGACAGGCACTCGGATCGGGTGCCCAGTACCAGTCATCCAGCGATTCTGGCTGCCGCTGCCGCCGACTTCATATTCTGCCGTCACCTCGATCTGGCCGTCACGAATAAGGCTCGCTTTCGCAGTTGTGCCCCCCATATCGAAAGAGATGACGTTGGGTTCGGCCAGTTGCGTGCCGATCAACTGGGCAGCGATTACACCAGCTGCGGGTCCCGATTCAATCGCATTGACGGGGATTCGCAGTGCTTCTTTGACGTCGAACACACCACCGGTCGATCCCATCACATGGAGCCGCGGCAATCCCAGGTCTCTGACTGCACTCTCGAGTTGGGTTAAATAGGATTCAAGGATCGGTCCCACGTAGGCACACACGGCGGTGGTGCTGGTTCGTTCAAATTCCCGCACTTCTGGCAGCACCTCACAAGACAGGAAAACTGGTAGATCGGGTAGTGCCTGTCGCAGTGCCTCTCCCAGTTGCCGTTCGTGCGTGTCATTCAGAAAAGAAAACAGCAGCGTGACTGCGACTGATTCCACTTCTAGTTCGCGCAGCGACTGCACCAAGCCGGCAATTTCTGATTGCTCCAGCGGCGTAATGATCTTTCCGGCGGCATCGATACGTTCAGTGATTTCGAGGCGCCGATGCCTTGGCACCAGCGTCGCAGGTGCGTCCTGAAAAAGATCGTACAGATCGGTTCGGGCAGAGCGGCGAAGTTCGAGCAGATCCCGGAAACCGCGTGTCCCAATAAGGGCCGTGCGAGCCCCTTTTTCTTCCAGGACGGCGTTGGTGACGATAGTGGTTGCGTGTGACAGTAGCGAGACGTCGGCCGGTGTTACCTGATAGCGTTCAATAGCCTGTTTGAGACCCGCAAGCACGCCTTGCCCGAAATCAGCCGGGGTCGTCGGTGTCTTTGCGATGCCAATGGCCCCTGTTTCGTCGTTGACCAAGGCAACATCCGTGAACGTACCTCCGATGTCGACCCCCAAACGCCAAGTCACAGATAGGTTCCTATTGTTGTCAATTATCGACGCAGGCCGATTTCCGGACGTAGGCCCTTCAATCGGTCATTGCTCACGAAACCACATGATATCCGCAAAGGAGTATTTGGAGAACCGCAATCTTCTTGACCCGCTGCGTGGGAGCTTCCTTGGAATAGCGGGTGGCCCGCTGCCCAAGGTCAACTATCAGAATTTCTGGGAACCTTATGATTGATTCGATAAAGGTAAGTAAGCAGCAGTAGACCGATAAGCAATAAGGAGATTTCTTGAGAAGGAGAAAGAGAATTGGTGAACAACGTACCACGATTGTCACCACGCCCGAATTCCAAAAAGAACCGGACAGTCGAGTAAACAGTCAGGTACACGAGGAATCTGTTGTGTTTAATCTTCGTCTGAAAGAGTATTGTTAAGAACAACAGTAATCCGGCTTCTATCTCCCGTGCTGGAAACAGTTGCACGCTGATGCCAGCGAGCTCCAGGTCAATTGATTAAACACATCGAAATCGTATCGCCGCTTTGTACGCTGGCGAGCACCCGCGGATCGCCGTCAATGCGTCCAAGCACATTGCAGGGCGACGCGAGGCGGCATTCGTTGCCTGTTGAGATGGGGGTTGGTCCAAAAGCAATGGCGATGGCGTGCCCTGGTGGCCAGAAACAGATGTCGCCAGGTTCCACAACGGTTCTGGCGTCGGCCTCAGGTTCAGCTGAAACGGGAATCTCAAAATAGACTTCCTCGCCCCAGGTATTGGCCCGC
>CAZAHE010000028.1:0-22917 GCA_964484965.1 uncultured Acidiferrobacteraceae bacterium
ACGTTCTCCCATGGAATGAATGCATCGTGGAAAACAAGGACCGCGTCGTTCTCATCAAATCGACTGGACAATGGCGCATCAAAGGGGCTGTTCGCATTTCTTTCATATGAAGGACGACTGATCAATTTGAGCCCGGGCGTCTCCATATCAACGATGAATACCAGCGCAAAGGCCTCGTCTTTCCCTTTCTCCATACGAGCGGTGGTACCACTGTTGGGGGCAACAAAAGTCGCATGGGTCAGTGCCGAACCTGTCGCCGCCATCTTGGCACCACTGACCGTGATTCCACGATCATCGTCTTTGGTGACGTTGACGTAGATGTCTGTGCCCTCGTGGTGCGGTCTGTCGCGATCTACCGGCGGATCAACCAGAACGTGGTTCATAAAAAGTGCTTGGCTGGCACAGCGTGTGTACCAGTCCAGTGCGTTAGCGCCGAAGGGTTCATAGAAGTCGTGCCCTTCGGCAAGCTGTGCCATGAACGCCGCCTTGTAATCGGGAGTCCGTCCCATCCACCCATAGGTCAAGCGCTGCCAGTGTGCGATCGCATCCCGCGATGCCAGCAACTCCGCCGCGCTGTAACTGGGTGCAAAAAATCGGTGAGTGTGAATGCCGCGGCGATCTGTGGTCGTCATCAACTCCGCTGTGTCCGGCTCATGCAACGCATCATAGAGTCGTGCGATGTTGCGGGCACTGTTGCGAAACGCCCGGTGGCGGGTCACATCCTTTACTCGTTCACCATCAAACCAGATCTCGCGACCATCACGAAGGCTCTCCAGGAAGGTATCACCAGTGAACAACTTGTGATGTTCTTTCTTATCGTTCAACGATGAACCCTCCAGTATTGTTGCAGCACCACTTGTCAGCCGTTGCTGATGTGCGTGAGGCACCTGTCCTACAGAGATGACCTGTCACTGGTCGCCCCGTCCTTGGCGCACGAGTTGGTACCACAGGGATTCGTCAATGTTACTGCCGCATAGCACTGCTGCTATTCGACGGCCTTTGCAAGCACTCGCCAGGGGACCAACCAGCGCCGCGATCACAGCCACACCTGCCGGTTCCAGGGCAAAACGGAGTGCGTCATAAACTAGCGCCATTGCCCGACACAACGCCTGATCGTCAACCAGCACCATCTGATCGATCACTCGCTGGCAGACCGAAAAACTTTCGTCGCAGTGCAGCGGTGCACCCATACTGTCGGCAATCGTATCGACCGACACGTGCGCCAGCGGCGAACCACGCTCCAGACTTTGCGTCATGCCCGCAGCACCTTCCGGTTCAACGCCAATGACGCGTATCTGTGGATGTATCTGCTTCAGAGCAGCACCGACGCCAGCGATCAGACCACCGCCGCCCACCGCCACCACAACGGTGTCGATCTCCGTCAATAGATTACCGATTTCCAGTCCGACGGTTGCAGTCCCCTGCATAGTGGGGTACCCATCAAACGGATGGACGATGGTTCGATCCTCGGCAACAGCAATCTGGTTCATTCTCTCGAATCCTTCCGCAATATCTTCAAAACAAACCACTTCAGCGCCGTAGCGTGCACATTTCTGTATTCTCAGAGGGCTGGCCTTTTGCGGCATCAGGACTTTGGCCGAAATACCAAGGGCCTGGGCGGCATAAGCGACGGCGATTGCATGATTGCCGGCACTCACTGCAGTGACGCCCTTACTGGAATCAGCAGGATCGCGTGACAACACGTTATTGATCGCACCACGCGCCTTAAAACTGCCTGTTTTTTGTAAAAACTCCAGTTTCAAATGCAATTCATCCGTCCCAATCAAAGCGCTAACCTCACTGTTGCAACAACGCATCAGTGGAGTACTGTGGACGTGCGGCGCAAGGCGTTCGGCGACCTGGCGAATCTGTCGAAGTGCAAGGGGTTCGGGAGATTGGTTCATGATCTGTCTGGGCTGAGGACTCTTGTGAGGCAACTATGTATTGATGCACTTTACCTGCCGTGCGCACAGGATACGCGGAGCACATGCCAAGTTAGAATGACCGTCAACCAAATCTGAGACTCCATTGATGCTGACCTTAACCACCATGCTGGCCCGGACAGAGCGGTTGTACGGCGCTCGACCGGCCATCATCGACGTGGAAGGGCAATTTACATGGTCTGAGTTTATCAATCGTATCGCTCGCTGTGGCCATATGCTTCGTCGGCGCGGTATCAATGCCGGCGATCGCTTCGGTCTGATCTCACGCAACAGTTTTCGCCAGGCGGAACTTATGCATGCCGGTTACTGGACAGGGGCAATACCGGTGCCAGTCAATTATCGCCTGGCACCCAGGGAGATTGCGGCGATTTTCGAAGATGCCGACTGCAAAGTAATAGCGCTCGAGGATTTCTTTTGCGAATTTATAGAAGACAAGAGCTTGCGGTGCTTTGCTGATCGTGCCCTATGGCTGCCGTCGGGCGACGGTGGCGCCACCCATATGGATTACGAGAGTGAACTCGCCAACGCTGCGCCGATTGCCATGCGTGAGGCCCGTGAAGATGACGATGCCTTGTTACTCTACACTGGCGGCACCACCGGCCGTTCAAAGGGTGTCCGCCTGAGCCATCGAAATATTATCGCCAACGCCTTTCAACTGGCATATCCAATCCGTCCGCATCACAGCGACGTCTACCTACATATCCCACCGATGTTTCATTCCGCTGACCTGCTCGGCACCACACATACGATGGCAGGAGGCGCACACGCCTATCTCGCACAATTCACACCGCAAGCTGCCCTGCGCTGTATCGAACAACACCATGCAACGCATGCGATGCTGACACCGACAATGATCATTATGACGCTTCAAGATGCAGCGCTCGCGAGTGCCGATCTATCGTCATTCCGGCAATTACTCTACGGCTCGTCACCCATGGCCGCAGAATGGATCAAAAAAGCACTCGATGGATTCAACGGCGTGGAGATTGTGCAGGCGTATGGACTGACTGAGAGCTCACCAATTCTTACCATCTTGCCTATGGCAGACCACCAGGCGGCGATTGATAATAGCGACACTGCGCGCTTGCGTAGCGTGGGACGTCCTATTCCCGGTATTGAAATGAACATCATCGATGACAGCGGTGCGGTACTGTCAGCTGACCAGGCCGGTGAGATCGTGGTTCGCGGCGCCAATGTCGCCGTGGGTTACCTGAATCGGCCGCAGGAAACTGTCGCTGCATTCCGGGATGGGTGGCTGCACACGGGTGATATAGGACGCATGGACAGCGAAGGCTATCTTTATCTTCTCGATAGAAAAAAGGACATGATCATTACTGGCGGCGAGAACGTCTTTTCATCAGAGGTCGAAGCGTGTCTTTACCGGCATCCAGCAGTACAGGAATGCGCGGTCGTTGGCATACTGGATGAGACGTATGGTGAGGCACTGCTGGCGGTGATTGTTCCCACACCTGGCACCGAAGTGAGTTCTAAAACGCTGATCAGTCACTGCCGATCGCACATCGGCGGCTATAAGATTCCGCGGCGCTACGAGTTCGTGGAAGAACTACCCAAAAGTGCGATGAACAAAGTGCTCAAAAACGAACTGCGCCGTGTTTATTCAACTGCCGGAAATAGCGAGGCCACGGAATCAGTCATGGCTTCGCCCAACAATATTAGCCCCGCACAGAAGGACTAACGGCCATGAAAGCGACCCTAAAAGCAGGTATCAGCCACACCCGGCGAGTTCATGTTGACAAAGAAAAAACCATTGGGATGATGGGAGACGACCTCCGCGTCTATTCAACACCCGATATGGTGAGCGATCTGGAATACACATGCCGAGACCTGTTAATGGCACACGCGGAAAGTGATGAGGACTCCGTTGGCGCACACGTCAGGGTCGACCATCTCGGTCCAACACTGCTCGAAATGTGGGTCGATGTCATCGTCACAGTGACTGAAATCGAGGGTCCGAGGATCACATTTGATGTGTCGGTTCGCGACGCAATCGAAGAAGTGGGTCGCGGCCAACACATCCGCTTCGTCATTAATAAGACGAGGCAAGCGGAACGTCTGCGCAAGAAGGCGTCCCGCGCTGCCGAGCTCAACTGACCATCTCACAACACCTGAACCGGCACTAGAGAATAATCGATGAACGATCCCACACGGCCCAACAGCCGGCAATCCGTTCCGATCTACTGTTACCAGTGCGTTGCAGGACCCGATCTGATGCGCGTGGAAGTCGAAGACGGCATCGCCAAACGCATCGTTTCAAACTTTGATATCGCTGACCAGCACCCTGGCGGTGGGCGGGTCTGTATCAAGGCCTATGGACTGATACAAAAAACCTACAACCCGCATCGAATCCGCCAGCCAATGAAGCGCACCAACCCACTCAAGGGCCGTGACGAGGACCCTGGATTTGTGCCGATCAGCTGGGAAGAAGCGTTCGAAATCATCGGCCAGAGACTGCGCAGTATCCGTGCGCAAGGTCTGTTGAACGAAGAGGGGATGCCTCGGGTAGCCTCGACCACAGGCGGCGGCGGCACACCAGTGCAGTACATGGGTTCGTTCCCCGCCTTTATGACCGCCTGGGGTGCGATTGACCAGAGCTACGGTGCCGGGCAGGGCGTCAAATGCTACCACTCGGAGCATCTCTACGGCGAACTCTGGCACCGCGCCTTCACCGTTTCACCCGACACGCCGCGCGTTAACTACATCATCAACTGCGGCAACAATGTCGAATCAACCGGTGGCGTGATTGGTGTCTGGAGAGGCGCTGACGCCAGGGCGCGCGGCGTAAAGCGGGTGCAGGTCGAACCGCACCTTTCAGTCACCGGCGCAGTATCTGCTGAATGGGTACCGATCAAACCAAAAACTGACGCCGCGTTTCTCTATGCGCTCATCCACCGTCTGATCGTAGAACGCCAGTTCCAGGAAACCTGCGACCTGCCGCACCTAAAAACAATGACCAATTCGCCCTACCTCGTCGGACCCAATGGTTGGTTCGTGCGAGATCCGGCAAGCGGTAAGCCACTGATATGGGATCTGACCGACAACCGTGCAAAACCTTTCGATGCCGGTATCGACGACGCGGCGCTGAGCGGCACCTTCGAAGTAGAAGGCTTTGAACTCGGTGCCGACGACGAAACCATACGGCATCAGCGCTGCACGGCACGCCCGGCACTGCAATGTCTCATAGATCACATGCAAGGCTACGATCCTGACTGGGCTGAGACTGAATGTGAGGTCCCGGCAGAAACAATCCGACGTGTCGCAGACGAGTTCGTTGGCGAAGCACGCATCGGAGAGACCATTGCTATCGACGGCCATCAACTCCCACACCGACCGGTTGCGATTATGTTGGGCAAGGGTGTTAACAACGGCTGGGGTGGCTACCACTGCTGCTGGGCGCGCACGGTGCTGGCGACTCTGGTCGGGGCACTGGAAGTACCTGGCGGGACGCTCGGCACCACAGTCAATCTGGTACGGCCCGCGACCAGCCGGGGGGGTTCGGTGTTGCCTGGCGAGGTCGGCTTCATGCACCACTCGTTTATTCCGACCAATGTCGATACGTGGGCCCGTGACCCCAAGGTCCGCAACGCATACAAGACTCTGGTGCCACTTGCCTGTGACTCGCCATGGTCACCCGCACTTGGGCCTGCGCATTTGCCTTGGTTGTTCCAGAAGTCCGCACCGAAGAACTGGCCGAGGGTGCAGCCGCCCGATCTTTGGTTTTGTTACAGGACCAACCCGGCGATCAGTTCGTGGAACGCGCCCGAAGTCGCCAATCGGCTGGCAGAGTTCCCGTTCATTGTCGCCTTTGCGTATACCGAGGACGAAACGAATCACTTTGCCGATGTCCTGTTGCCTGAATCGACCGATCTCGAAAGCACACAACTTGTGCGTATCGGCGGAACCAAGTTTGTTGAGAATTACTGGCATCACGAAGGCTGGGCAATACGGCAGCGGGTTATCGATCCAGTAAACGACACGATGGACATGAGCGATATCGCGAGCCGACTTGCGCAAGAAGCCGGCATTCTTGAGACCTATATCGGTGCCGTGAACCGAGGGGCCGCCGGCAGCGGCCTTGCTCGCGAGGGCTGTTACGACTTTTCTCTGGATCCTCACCACCTACCCGCAAGCGAAGAGATCTGGGATGCGATGTGCAAAGCCGTTAGCTGGGACATGAGCGAAGGCAAGACCGTCAACGATCTGGACTGGTTCAAGAAAGAGGGCTATATGCTGCAGGACTTTCAGGAACTCGACTGGTATCTCTATCCTGCACTCAAACACCAGGGGCTACGCTTCGAAATTCCCTACCAGGAGCGCCTCACTCGACACGGCAAACAACTGGCTAATCGCCTGGCCGAGCTTGGTTCGACATGGTGGCAAGAACAGCTGTCGGAATACGAATTCATGCCGACTTACCGCCCGTTCGCAGATATCTGGCAACAGTACGCCAGTGAGTTCGGCGAGGACCCCGAAGCTTACCCATTCTGGGCTCTGACAGCCCACTCGATGCCCTACGCCTGGGGTGCCAATGTCGGCATCCCCCTGATCTACGAGGCAGCTCAAAATCTCAAAGGCCACGGCGGCGTGATCATCAATCGATCCCGCGCGCGGGAACTCGAGATTACGGACGGTGACCGGGTGACTATTGAATCAGTCACTGGCACGACCCATGGCACAGCGGTCCTACGAGAGGGTATCCGCCCCGATACGGTCCTCCTGATAGGCCAGTTTGATCATTGGAAAACACCTGTCGCGCGAGACCTTGGCCTCGCCAGTATCAACAGCGTCACTGACATTTCCCTCAAATTAACAGACTCCACCGGCAGCAGTGCTGACCTGGTGCGGGTGAACATTTATCAATCCCAACGACCCGACACGACCACTGCCAGCGGGACTGGTAAAGCGGTTCAACGATGACCAGTACCGGGAGTCCGGTGAAAAATGACCCGCGCTGGGGAATGGTCGTCGATATCAATCGGTGCGTTGGATGCCAAACCTGTACGGTCGCATGCAAACACTGGAATGACACCCAACCGGGTGTACAGTGGCGCAGCGTGATCGATATCGAAACCGGCCATTATCCCGATGTCGAGCGTTTTTTTCTGGTGATCGGTTGCCAGCATTGTGCGGCTCCGCCTTGCGTGCCGGTCTGTCCTACTGGGGCCACTCGACAACGCAACGACGGCCTGGTGACCATGGACTACGACACGTGTATCGGCTGTGGCGCATGTGCTGTTGCCTGCCCCTATGACGCGCGCACTATCGCCCATGAGCATCAGTGGTATTACGGACAGGAGACCTCGCAAGAAGCCAGTGCACGACACCCCGAACGTGAAGGCGTCGCACAGAAATGCACATTCTGTGCGGACAAAATTGACGATGCTCGAACCAGCGGGCGAACACCTGGCATTGATCTTGAGGTAACCCCAGCGTGCGCGGCTTCGTGCATCAGCAGTGCAATTCATTTTGGAGATTTCAATGACCCGGTAAGCAATGTATCAACCCTCACGAATAACCAGGCCTTCGTGCGATTGAATGAAGATCTAGGCACCGATCCACAGATCAGATATCTCTACTCCACACCCACCGTACCGGGCCGGGACACTGATGCGGCAGATTTCGACGATCAGCAACTTGCAGACCCGGCCAACCCGCTGGTCGGCAAGCACCAACGCTTCTGGGACTGGCGAGCGGCAATGAACTGGTGTCTTGGCGGACTCGCCGGCGGTCTCGCCGCGAGCGCATGGTGTGCCTATCTGGCAGACCAGCTTTCTGCCCCGGCGATTGGCCGCGCCTATCAAACCGCTGCCGTGTTGATGCTGATAGGGCTGTTCTTCGTTTGGCTCAAGATCGGGCGACGCTGGCGAGCGTGGCGCGCCCTGTGGCGACCGCAGAGTTCGTGGATGACACGCGAACTCTACTCGGCCGCAACGTTTCTCGGACTGACATTGGCCATCACTCTCGACGGTGGGCGCAACGCTCTACTTCATCACATTGCCGGCTTGGCCGCGGCGGCATTTCTTATTTGCCAGGCACGAATACTGTATAGCGCCAAGGGCATTCCGGCGTGGCGCACAGCATGTGTGCCGTGGCTGATTATCGCATCGGGCCTGCTCGAGGGCCTCGGCCTTAGCGCTATGCTGGTGTGGGCAGAATTTGTGGCCGCACCAGCACAAACCGGACTGACCACCCTTGCCTGGGCGACCCTGGTACTGGTAGTGCTCAACGTGGCGCTGTGGCTGGCTTACCGCCTGGGTACGGATCGAAAATCCAGACCGCCGCTTGCCAATCGCAGTATTGATGCCATGTCATGGCCATTGCATCTGGTCGGCCACGTCACACCATCACTCCTGATAGTGACCTTTGTTTTAGGCGGTGGCAATCCCGCGTTACTTGCGCTCGCCGGCATCGGTGTCATTGCCGGTGGTGCCTACTGGAAGTTTGGTGTGATTCTCAACGCTGCCTACCAGCATGGATTTTCTCTGACCCGGCTACCTCAGCGGGGCTCAGGCTCACGCGCAGCGCCGAGCCTGACGGGCTGAACACCAGGTCAAGCAATATCCACGCGCCGAACTGCTATTGCATAAAAGTCCGTCGTACGAGACTCGAAACGTTGATGGGCCGATTCCCTTCACACCAGCAACGACCGATGGAGAACTGGCAGATCCTGCCAATGTGGAATAACCGCTAATGCTTAAAGCAAAACAACGTATAAGAATCGAGTGGGGGAATTGCGACCCGAGCGGACTGGTATTCAACCCCAATTACTACATCTGGATGGACCAGGGCGCACATCAACTGATCGAGGTTTCCGAATATCCGATTGCTGAGACACTCACAAACACACGATTTAGAGGCTGTGCACTCGTCTCCAGCGGTATGAACTTTCGAAAGCAGGCTTACTACAACGACCGGATCGAATTGACCAGCGAGGTTGAAAAATTCGGCAATAAGTCCTTTACCATGCGACACGAATTTACCAAAGACGAGCTTTTGCTTGCAGACGGGTTCGAGGTCCGTGTGTGGGGCTGTACAGACCCCGAACAGCCCCAACGTCTGATTGCCGAACGCATCCCCGACGAGTTCAGGGCTTGTCTTTCCGTCGAAGCGTTCTACGACACCACCGTCTAAACAACGCATCAGTAGCCGAGCCCCCACACATCAGGGTAGTCAAACGATTTGCGACACCGGCATAGGGTTACAGTAATCGCCGAGCGGCAAGGTTTTCCATCAGCGCTCGAGTACCAAATGTCCACGGCGTGATCTGGTCTGTCCTGTTAATCCAGTTCACCAGGCAACCGAGTTCCGGCGCTGAAATCTCTACGCGATCGTCGATTTCATGTGTAAATCCGCTGCCGGGTCCGTGGCGATCCTGGGTCGGCGCGAACATCGTGCCGAGAAACAACATCACCCCGTCGGGATACTGATGGTTGCGGTTCAATGTCTGACCGACCAGGTCCAATGGAGAACGGCTGATCTCTTTCATTGGACTCACACCAGCTACCTCGAAGCCGTCCTCACCAACGACACGCAAGGAAACTTCCAGGTTTTCGAGACGTTCCATGGTGAATTCAGAATCCAGCAAGCGTATAAACGGCCCGATTGCACACGACGCATTGTTGTCTTTGGCCTTGCCCAACAGCAATGCCGAACGACCCTCGACGTCGCGCAAATTAACGTCGTTACCGAGTGTCGCGCCAACAATATCTCCGCGTGAAGAGACCGCCACGACCACTTCCGGTTCCGGGTTGTTCCACTTGGAGATAGGGTGGATACCAATTTCATGGCCCGCTCCAACCGAGGCCATCGGCGGTGCTTTAGTAAAGATTTCGGCATCCGGACCGATACCGACCTCCAGGTACTGGGACCACAGGTCCATTTCCTGCAGTAGTGCTTTGACTTCGGCCGCTTTTTCCGAACCGGCCGTAACTCCTCGCAGACTTTCACCGACAACGGGCAGCAACCGGGCACGAATCGCATCGGCCTTGCCTGGTTCGCCTTTGACTTGCTCCTCAATGACACGCTCCAGCATGCTCTGGGCAAAGGTCACCCCGGCTGCCTTAATCGGCTGCAGGTCACAAGGCGCGAGCAATTGACCCTTTTGTCCGGCACCACCGGTGACAGACAGAAACTCTTCCAACAAACCCAGCACGGGAAAATCATCGGCCGCATCAATCGCACCAGCGAGATCATCGTGCTCGAGCAAAGCTGAAACAGTCGATGCAATACCGTTGAGGTTCAACAATCGGTCATCGTGGACCAGCACGGTGCACGGTCCTTTCTCGATGTTGGACCACACCCGTCCGATCAGTCGGCAGGCGCCGTTGTCGACGGGCAATATATCCTTGGGTGTCAAGCGACGGGGCATAACGATAACCTCTTGGTCAGTACCGCTCAGGCTCTAGCATTACTTTGAGGTCTGCCCCGGCGGCCTTCATGGCCTCAAATTTATCGGGAAATTCAGTCAGACCGACAGTGCTGGTGACGAGGGCGGTCGCCGGAATTCGTTCCGCGGCGAGCATATCGACGACGAACTGAAAATCGGCTTTAGAGTATACGAACGCAAAAGTGACATGAAGTTCTTTGACGATCGCCTTAGCTGGAAAGAATGCATCTTCTGACATACACAGTCCCACAACGACAAGATGGGCATCAAACGGGGCGTAGTCAACGCTCAGTTGAATTGAACCCGGAATCCCAACACAGTCGAAGACGACAGCCGGAGGCCGGCGGGCGATCTGTCTGAAACGAGATTGCACGTCTTCGGTTGCTGCGTCTATTGCGGCGGTGGCCCCGAAGTCGATACAACGTTCTGATCGAGCTGAAACTAGGTCGCTGACGATGACATCACGTGCACCGAAAAAACGGCACCACAGAGCAACCGACAGACCGACCGGACCCGCACCTATAATCAACACAGGATCACCGACCTGTAAACCAGCACGCTTGACCGCATTGAGCCCTACGGCAAGCGGCTCGACCAGGGCGCCGGCATGGTAAGTAACGGTCTCGGGCAAACGCAGAGTTTCAGCAACACCGACGCGGGTATATTCGGCATAAGCACCAGTAAGCTCATTGCTGGCCCGGGTAACGACGGCTGAACAGCGATAAGAACGCCCTGTCAGGCACGCACTGCACGTGCCGCAACCGATAAACGGCTGTGCTACCACGCGTTCGCCGACGCGATAGGAGACAGCAGCATGTTTTCCAACTTCGACGATCTCTCCGGAAAATTCATGGCCCATCACCGAACCGCTCGCGAGATCGCGCCAGCCAGCTGCTGGATCAATACCTTCGGACCAGTGCAGGTCGGTGCCGCAGATGCCGCAGGCCTTGACCTTGAGTATCAGGTCATCGGCTCCCGGCACCGGGTCCGCAACCTCCTCTATGACGAGTGGTGTCCCGGGTTGCTTATAGACTGCTGCTTTCATGATGGCCTACGAATCACTGTGCAGCTCTATGATATCGCCGTCTGATACCTGGTGCTCAGCACTCACCTGTTGGCCTGCAAACTGACCACCACCCCAAAGCCTCGCATACTTGAGTGATTCAGCAATATCCTTATGGACCAGACGTGCCACGTCGCGCACCGTACCGCCTTGGCGTACCGTAAATGGGCGACCGAGATCCACCGCCTTGCCCGGAATACGGGTATAAACACGGACAATCTGCAAGGCCCTCGCCAGAAACGCTCCCAATTGGGCCACACCCTCACCGGTCTTTGCTGACATCGACAACGCCGGCATCCGTGTGCCCAATAATTCTTGCATCACGCTCACTTCATCACCGCCACCGAGATCCACCTTGTTCGACACCACAACAGTGGGCAGATTATGCTGAAACGGATTGTCAATCGCCTCTTCCGACTCCACGCTGCGTGACGCACCGCCATTGGCAGACAACCGCCCGGCATCGACACCGTTGGGTACTAGCCCTGGCCATTGATCAATCAACGCAACCCGCTTGTCGGCCAACCGCTGAAGGATCATCTGCACTTGTTCCACGCAGTCTGCTTGGCCCAGGTCAACCACCAACAGTGCCGCATCGGCCGGTTGCAGCGCATTGACATACCAACTCTCCATAAAATCCGCCGCTAGAGGTGGTAGATCGATCAGCTGAAACTGGATATCTTCAAACAGCATCATGCCGGGCTGAGGCAACTGGGTGGTAAATGGATACGCACCGATACTGGCACCGGAACGTGTCAGGCGATCATGCAGGCTGGACTTGCCGACATTGGGCGGGCCGATCAAACTTAGCTGTGCGGCACCCTCGGAACGAATCACGTATGCAGGTCCGCTGCGGTGCGCACCCTTTCTCGGCCCCGTCAGTTCATCCCGAAGCTGCTTAATCCGAGTCTTGATATCGGCCTGCAGGTTTTCCGTCCCCTTATGTTTGGGGATAGTGCGCAGCATTTCCTGCAGACATTCGAGGCGCTCTCGCGGCTCTCGCGCTTGCCGATAATCCGCCTCGGCTTGCTTGTATTCTGGACTGACGTTGGTCGGCATGGCGACTTGGCTGAGTGCTTCTGAATGACCAACGCCGAGTCAGTCGGCAGCCAACGCTTCTTCAACAAACTCCAGGCGGTCCTGACCGAAAAACATCTCATCTCTAACAAAAAACGTCGGCGCTCCAAAGGCGCCGCGCTCGACCGCTTCGGTGGTATTGTTCTTTAGAGCATCCTTCACTTCCTGCGCTGCAATCGCCGATAGAAAGTCCTGCCCGTCAATTCCGATCGCACTCAGTACTTCGGCAACCACACTGGGCTGATTCATGTCTTTTCCTTCGACCCACATCGCCGTGAACACAGCGTTCCGGTAAACATCAAATTGACCCAGCCGTTGGCAGGCAACTGCACCGCGCATCAGAGACAGAGTATTGACCGGGAAAAAGGGATTGAAAACGAAGGGAACATCATAGCGCTCGGCAAAACGAGTTAAATCCGCATGCATGTAACGCGACTTCGCCGGCACTTCTGCGGGGCTCTTGTTGTCCGTTGCCTTAAAGACGCCGCCAAGCAGAAACGGTCGCCAAGTCAGCAATGCACCGTGGCGTTCTGCGATTTTCGGCAACTGAGTTGCGGCAAGATAAACCGTCGGGCTACCGAAATCAAAAAAGAACTCTACTGACTTGGCCATAAGATCTCTCCTAATTCAGAAGTTTTCCACCCAGGGCCTGAGATCCATCTCCTGCGTCCACGCAGAACGCTTCTGGCAATGAATCTGCCAGTAAGCTTGTGCAATATCATCAGGCTCAAGGATGCCATCGTACGCCTTGGTGGCATATCGTTCGGGAAACATCTTCTCGATCCACTCCGTGTCGATGGCCCCATCAATCACCACGTGCGCGACATGAATCCCCTGCGGTCCGAATTCTCGTGCCATCGACTGGGCCAGCGCACGTAAAGCAAATTTAGCGCCGGCAAATGCAGAAAACCCCGCACCACCCCTGAGACTGGCAGTTGCCCCGGTAAAGAGAATCGTGCCACGAGAACGTGGCGCCATATAGCGAGCCGCTTCGCGACCGGTCAAAAAGCCAGCAAAACAACCCATTTCCCAAACTTTGTAATAAACCCGGGTGGTCGTGTCTAAAACCTCAAAGCGCACATTGCCCCCGATATTAAAAACGCAAACCTCAACGGGGCCAATATCGGTTTCTACGGCGCGGAAAAATTCATTAACCTGTTCTTCCTTGCGAGCATCTGTCCCAAATGCCCTGACTTCACCACCTTCGCGTTCAATCCGTTCCACCAACGGTCCTAGCTTATCGGCATTTCGCCGACAAACACACGCGACATAGCCCTCGCGTGCAAATCGGCGCGCTATCGCGCCACCGGTCGCATCACCCGCGCCCATGACGACGATCACTTTCTTATCAGCCATGGCTATTAAGTGCTGAGTGTTCGCAGCACCAGGCGGTCATTGGATTGAAAGCCTCGCCCAACCTTGGCTTTTGGTTGACCATTCAGGCAAACCACGTCTGCCGTGAAATCGAAGTGACCATGGAGAAATGCAGAACCCACGCCATAAGCATCGGCCGGCACGCTGTCAGCTTCAAAACGAGCAATCTTCTGTACGTCGAAACCTCCCGATACCACAATGCGGACGTAGTCAAAGCCTGCATCATCTAATGCCTTACGGACGTTTTCGACCAACACGCGATTGACACCTTTCGGTGCTTCTTTTCCGAGCGCGACGGCCACTGAAGCGTCGACCAGTCGTTCCGAGGTGTCTAGCCGCACGGCCCACAGTCGTTCTTTCATCTGGTGGGCGACCTTAAGCGCCGTATTTACGCAGTCATTATCGAAGTCCACCAAGGCCACCAGTGGCGTATCGGGGAAAGTGTCAGCGAAATGCTGTGTAGCGGCCACCGTATCACCGTCGAAAGCGGCGATCAGGCCATGTGGAATGGTGCCTGCGCCTTTCATTCCCCACCATTCACCTTGCGCGTCGGTCGAGACCGACTCGGCACCGCCAATCGATGCCGCATAGCCATCACCGCCCTGCACTGCCCAATGATCGAAACGGGCCGGAAAGAAAAACACCGGCTTGCCGTTGGCCGCCTTGGCCACGGCCGACACGTTGGTTGCAATTCGTGTGCGTCGCGCGAGCACACCCAAGTAAAGTGTTTCAAGGTGGATGAATTCCCCTATAGGCCCCTCGATCAACATGGTGGTTTCCCATGGCGCAATCTGGTCGCCGTCTCTCAGAGTGTGGACAACAAGGTCCTCGGGGTGACCAACCCATTCTTCATCAAGTGCTGTTTCCACCTGCCAGCGCCGCTCTAATGCCGCTTTTAGCTGGGCCGGATCACCTCGATAGAGCGATCTAATTCGCTTCTTGAGTTCAATGAGTTCATCAAACCACTCGAACGCCCGGATCGGGTCGCGGTAATGCCCGACACCCAGTAACAAAATGGCAAGCGACTCCTCTACGCCACACAGGGTAGCGTGTCCTTTCTGAAAGACCTGTACTGTAGCTATACCTCGGTGCCCCACTCTTTCGAGCGTGCGCTTGGCGCGCCAGAAATAGACATCACTGCGATAACCACGGCGCATCTCGTGCACCGGCAGGTCGAACACCTCAGTGGGAATAGCAATTGGTAGCCCGTTTTCTGAAACTTCGTCCATCGACCTCTATTTCCGGATATCCGCTTATTCGGTCCCGCGTAATTGTTTCAACATCGATTGGAGTTGTAATGTGTCGCGTTTCGTCTCCACCGGTATGCTGAATTCCAGGTGCGTAACCAGCTGTCCAAAACGTTCCTGCAAACGCTCTGCTATCTCATCATAAGTACCGACCACGGCATATGTCTGTAACACCTCATCGCTGATCAGGTTCTCCATTTCCTGCCAGCGTTGTGCTCGGGAGAGCTCGCTCATCCTATCAGCTAGATCGCCTAGGCCATGCAACGCAAACACCGCACGGTAACCGGGCGTAGAAGCGTAGAAGGCGATGCGTGCGCGCACGATTTCAATGCGTTGCGCGAGTGTCTCTCGATCTGCCGCTGTTGCCACCAGCGGCTTCATGCAAACAGCGATCTGAGCGGGGTCACGGCCGCAACGGCCCGCACCGTCCTCGATTGCCGGGCGCATCACTTCCGCAATATAACGCGGTGTGCACACCGGGTGGGCGCGAACACCATCGGCCACCTCACCAGCGACACGGCACATGTAACGATTGACCGCTGCAATATGAATTGGAATCACCGGGTGTTCAATCGGTCCCGGGTCGAACAAGGGCACCATCAGGCTGAGTTGGTAACGGTCACCATGGTGTTGCAGCGATGTGCCCTGTTGCCAGCAATGCCAGACGGCTCTTACCGCTTCTACGTACTCGCGCATCCATGGCCCTGGCGGATGATACTCCAGACCAAATCGGCGCCGAATGTGACCTCTAACCTGAGAGCCCAAACCAAGCACAAATCGACCTCCGGAAAGCTTCTGCAGCGACCATGCGGTCATCGCAGTGATGGTGGGACTGCGAGGAAAAGCCATCGCAACAGAGGGGGCAAGCTGTACGCGCTCCGTCGCCTCAGCTGCAAGCGCGAGTACGACGTACGGATCTTCCTTGGTTTCCTCGACCACGATTCCATCAAAACCCAGCGCCTCGACCTCACGAGCCCCTGTAGTGACGCTGCGTATATCCATTGGCGTATCGGAAGCGCGCACGCCGGGGGCGAGTTTCCCCAACGGCAGCAGTGTTTCAATTTTCATCGCAAGTGTGTCCTGTCAAGGCGGCCCGCATCCGTTACTGGCTCTTTGCACGCGCTATGCGTTGCCGAACAATAGTCGATGTTAATTCAAAGCCCACCATTGGGCAGCACCATTGCATCGAGCCGGTTTCCAGCTGCCCGCTTCAGCAGGTTAATATTACGGTAGATATCGAGTCAAAATTAGGACCGATCACTAATTCTCTGTTTTTACTAGTCGCTGACCAGGACAACCGACCTTGGAACGTTCTTTTAAAAAAGAAGTACGCGACCTACAGCTTGGCGACGGGGACATGTTCCACGGCGAGGGCATTCTCGCCATTACTAAAGCCCTCTTACAGGCCGGCGTTTCATACGTTGGCGGTTACCAGGGAGCCCCTGTTTCCCACCTAATGGACGTCCTCGCCGATGCACACGAGATTCTGGATGATCTCGGTGTACATTTCGAAGCTTGTGCCAATGAAGCCGCGGCAGCTGCGATGCTGGGTGCATCGATCAATTATCCCATGCGAGGTGCCGCGGTATGGAAGTCGACAGTTGGCACCAACGTCGCGTCCGATGCGCTGTCTAATCTCGCTTCTGCCGGAGTAAAAGGCGGCGCAGTGATTGTCCTCGGCGAGGATTACGGCGAAGGCGCCAGTATCATCCAGGAACGCTCACATGCATTTGCAATGAAGTCCCAGATCTGGCTTCTCGATCCAAGGCCGCATCTGCCCACAGTGGTCAATCTCGTCGAGCGAGCGTTCGAGCTTTCAGAGGTGTCAAACACTCCAGTGATGATTGAATTTAGAATTCGCGCCTGCCATATGCATGGACGCTTCGCCACGCGCGATAATCGTCGTCCGTCAATTTCCCGGCGCCAAGTCCTGAAGTCTCCGGACTTTGACTACAACCGCATCTGCCTTCCGCCAGCAACCTATGCACAGGAAAGACAGAAGATAGAAGAACGCTATCCGGCCGCAGTCCACTTCATTGCACAGCAGGGACTGAATGAATTCCGTCACGGTGATCATGATGAAATAGGCATTATCATGCAGGGCGGATTGTTCAATTCGGTGATACGGGCGCTGCAGCAGCTCGAAATGGCCGATATTTATGGCCGTTCGCCGATTCCCTTGGCCATTCTGAACGTGACCTATCCGCTCGTGCCTGAGGAAATTACCGACTTCTGTGCGACGAAACGATCCGTGCTCATTGTTGAAGAGGGACAACCGGCCTATTTAGAGCAAGCTATCGAAAGCATCCTGCGCAAGGCCGATATTCAGACCAAAGTGTTTGGCAAAGATATTCTGCCAATGGCCGGAGAATACGTCGCAGAGGTTCTCGTCAAAGGCGTCGCTCGCTATCTCGAGAAATCCAGCTCTGGTGTTTTGGCCGACAGTGCTAAGTTATTCGTCACACACGTCGATGAATTGAAGTCAACAGCGGCTGCCGAACTCGGCGAGGCGATACCACCACGACCACCGACTTTTTGCACTGGCTGCCCGGAACGGCCTGTATTTTCCGCCATCAAGCTCTTACAGCGAGAACTTGGCGAGATCCACGTCTCTGCGGACATCGGCTGCCATACTTTTTCAACCTTACCCCCGTTTAACCTAGGCAACTCAGTGCTTGGATACGGCCTTGGTCTAGCCAGTTCGGCGGCAGTCGATCCGGCCATGAACAAACGCACTATTTCGATCATGGGCGATGGTGGTTTCTGGCATAACGGTCTTTCGAGTGGCATTTCCGGTGCCGTTTTTAACCGGGCAGATTCTGTTCTAGTCATCATGAACAACGGCTATTCGTCCGCGACGGGACAGCAATTTATTCCTTCGACACAGCACCCATCGGCTCGGGTACGAACTGGACACCACATCAGAGCAGCCCTGAAAGGGGTTGGTGTGCGGTGGGTGCGAACCCGGGTGACTTATCAGGTCAAAAAGATGGTCAAAACGCTGCGCAAAGCGCTAACGACCACCGAAGGCGGGCTCAAGGTGATCATCGCAGAAAGCGAATGCCAACTTGCCCGTCAGCGACGCCTGCGACCACAGATTAGCAAGCGTCTGCGCAGCGGTGAAAAGGTAATATCTACACGTTTCGGCATTGATCACGACACCTGCACCGGCGACCACTCCTGCATTCGTCTGTCGGGCTGTCCGTCGTTGACGATCAAACCCAACCCAGATCCATTGCGCGAAGATCCGGTCGCGTCCGTTGTTGACAGCTGTGTCGGTTGCGGTCTTTGCGGTGAAGTGTCACATGCGGCAATTCTGTGTCCATCGTTCTACCGTGCCGAGCGATTGCAAAACGCGGGGTGGTTGGCACATTCGTTGTACCGTGTGCGCCGCACGATTACCAGTCGCTTGAGCGGCAAGCCAGTGTCAGCTTCATGAGCACACAAAGACCAGGAATCGACCGACCCTTGACTATCGTCATTGCTGCCATGGGAGGAGAAGGGGGTGGCTTACTGGCCGATTGGATTGTCGAAGGCGCAAAAAGATCGGGGATCCTGGTGCAATCGACTTCCATCCCTGGTGTCGCCCAACGAACCGGGGCAACCTCGTACTACCTCGAAATGATGCGTTTGCCTGCACAAACTGTTGAAGAACCAGTTTTTGGACTCTATCCCGCACCAGGTCACATCGACATTGCAGTAGCCTCGGAACTAATTGAAGCGGGACGATTGCTTGAAAAAGGCTTCGTCAGTCCCGACCGCACAACCCTGATAGCCTCAACCCATCGGGTTTACGCCATGGACGAGCGCACGGCCATGGCAGACGGGAGTTTTGACACACGCGGCGTCATGCGCGCTGCGCAAATGCTCGCATGTATGACAGTAATAGACGATCTTGAACGCATCGCGATCGAGCGCAACACGGCATTGAATGCCATTGTGCTCGGGGCGATTGCCGGCACCGGATTACTGCCATTTTCTAATGACTCAATCGAAGCTGCGATCACCGAACGCGCTGTGGCAATAACGTCGAATCTGGACGGGTTTCGGACGGGCTTAGAATTATCCGCCAAACGAGATCAGCCACCGACGGCCACCGAAGGAGATCACCCCTCGACAACCGTGCCAAAGAGCAATGAAGCACTGATTGAGCGTGCAAGAGCTGTGTTGCCGGAGCAAGCCATGGACTTGGTCAAGCACGGCATCTCGCGCTTAATTGACTATCAGGACTTGGCATACGCAGAGCTTTACATCGATAGATTGGTCCGTGTCAGCGCAGAAGATCGACTGCACTGCGGCTACGAGAACCGTCTCCTGATTAGAGAAACGGCACGGTACCTTGCACTATGGATGTCCTACGAAGACGTCATGCGAGTCGCCGACTTAAAGTCGAGAGAAACACGAATCCAGCGCGTGCGCCGAGAATCCCGCGCCGCGAGCCACGAACCCGTACGTATCACCGAGTTCCTCAACCCGGGAATAGAAGAATTCACTACTGTGCTGCCTGCCGGCATTGGTCAACGTCTGCAACGCTGGGCTCATCAGCATAACCTCTCACGACGTCTGCATTTGCCCATGCATGTACGCTCGGATACGGTCTGGGGCATGATGCGCCTGCGTTTTCTTGCTCGGCTCAAAACCCGCCGGCGAAAAAGTTACCGCTACGTAATTGAACAAGACAGGATCGAACGCTGGCTCGAGGCAATCATCAAGGCACTAAGCATCACACCGGACCTGGCACTGGGCGTGGTGCGCTGTGGCCGTCTAATCAAAGGTTACAGTGATACTCGCGAGCGCGCTAATCGCAACTTCGACCAGCTGTTTGAACAAATAGTAACTCCAGCACTTGCCGGAACTATTGACCCTGCGCGCGCGGCCAACTGGCTGCAGACAGGCTTTGGTGCTGCGCTTGCAGACGATGAGGGCAAAGCACTTGCAACCGTGCTGCATAAAGGTCCTGCCGACAGCAACCCCGCAGTCCTGCCCCTGTCACCAGCCACTTCCTAAAATCAGTCCGGCACCACCGCGCGCTGGTCACTAGAAACGGGCAGAAGGTAGCTCCATATATCGACATCATAACCAGCTTCGCGCAAACGCTCCGCACGAGACGACAAATAGCGCTGAAAACTAGGCTCGTGCAGATAAGCGCGGCTCAAGACATAATCGAACAGACCCTGAACATGGAACGTTCGAAATGCAGCAGCGATACGCACCACTTCGTTGCCGCCAGGATCAAACAATATGATAGTCGGGAAATAATTGATCTCCAGTGTCTTGGCCCATTCCTCCGCCGTTGTGACCGTCCCACTTGGTGTCGTGACGACATTCGGTGATGCTACATTCAACAGAATATTGTCAAACTGCTCTACCAGTTGGCGCGTCCACGGCTCGATCAAAATCTGATCGTGAAGAATATCGCACTGAATACATGAATTACGTTCGAAGAATATAGCCAGTGGGCGGCGGCTCTGATGTTGACGGTCGGCTAGCTGATAGGGTGGCTGCAAAAAGAATGATTCGGGTGTACGGACCGATCCGATGGCGTCTTTCTGGTTGCGGGTAAGGTACTTGTAAAAACTTCCCTCGCTTTCACGACGAAGATAAACGTACTCCAGTGCTGTGCGAAAAGAGGAAGGCGGATGATAACCGTCGAGCCGCAATACGACCTGTCCGCGTTCATCAAAGAACAACAGCGTTGGAGTAAACTGTACCTGAAGCGCTCGGGCCAGTGTCTTTTCTGTGAACATCTGCCCATCCACGCGAATGACTTCCCGGTCACCCCACATGTTGATCGCAATCAGATCGAAATGTGCACGCACCGTTTGTTCAATTTCCGGGTCAGCTAGATTGTCATCAACCAGCTGCTTGCAATACGGGCAACCGTGCTGCCAAAAATAGAGCAACAGCCGCTTGCCCTCGCCAGCGGCTTCATCGATGTCGTCACGAAAATCGAGAAAACTCTGTTTGAACCAGCCCGGGTGTATGGTCTGCACAGCGCCACGAAACTCGCCAGCCTGCGTCTGTGCCGTGGCTAGTGGCGAAATAAAAAACAACACAGCCAACTGCACGGTAGCCACAACAGAACAAAACAGCGGTTCCAACATCAGCTGTCGAAAATTAGTCATCATTAGCCTTTCGACTCACCAACTAAGATAAGCAAATCCTCGCGCCTGCATGTCGATCAGCGCTTCAGCTCCTATGGGCACCACTTCAGCAAAATCTAAAAGATCTACAGGCGTCCAGCCCAAGCTTGCCATAGTGTTTCCACAAGCTTTGAACGCGACCCCATATGCCGCAAGCGATTGCACTTTCTCTTTTACGTCAGATGCAACTGGTCGACTGGGATTGTGCCCGAGAATATGTAATCCCGGCCCCATGGCAACCACAACGATTTCGATGTCATCGCCGTATTTGCGCACCAGTTCACCGATAGAAAAGAGAACACTTTGATGATATCCGCCATCACTTCGATTGAACTGATAAACCACACGGTACCTAGTTGCCTCTCCGAAGTGAGAATCTGTGTGTTCGCCAAGCGCCGGAATAGAACGTAGTAGCCCATTGATCAGCAGCACCGCAACCATTGCGGACCCAGCTAGTCTACGACGCGTTCTTGACCCCTCAGGGCTTGATGTAGGCATAGCCCTGTCTCTGCAGACGTGCGATTTCCGCGACCCCGCTAACGACAATATCTTCATCGTCGACGTCGTAAAGATCGCTCGTGTGATCTACTTGTTTCGCGCGAAGGGCATTGGCGCAGACAATGAACCGGACACCTTGATCGTTGCGCCCGGCAATGACAGCTGTCGCTTCGTCTGTTGCGTGACCAACGTTGAACAACGTATTGGCGACCATATCGGGTTCCAACAATAGAGTCAGACCTTCCCCGTGCAGAATCACCCTAAGGTCAAGATTTTCCTCCCCTACTGCGTTGATATGATTACGGATATAGCGCAGGGTATAGCGTTGCTGGCCCGCATCATTGAAATTCACGTGATAAATCACTTTGTTCTCAGCTTGCGCAACAACTGAGACATGAGACAGGCTCATCACACAAGCGAGTACCAGTAGCACCAATCGCTTATATCCGATGACCATAGTCCGCCAATCACGCAAGAGTGGCTGCAGCGCGCTCGTATCCCTCGGCAAAACTGATAATCGTGATCGCGATGGAATCACCTCAAATCCTTCGTATAGACGTCATATAAACGCAACGTTTTACCGCAAAAGTTTAGCGTCAGTCCCACTGAGTTTGAATGTCTTTATCTGCTAGCGCTCATTCCATGGAAAGCACGTCATCAAGCAAGCCCCCTTTTTGCTGCGCGGTTCGCCGACTCATCCTCTACTTCGGCATCAAAATTTGAATTTTCGGCGTCTCCTTTGTCAGGCCAGCCCGGATAATGCTGTTCGAACGTGTGACACATTTCCTCAATGGGCGGTTCAGAAAATTCACCAAGCTCTCGCAGATACTCCATGTGCCGGTTGCCCGCCTGATCGAAGGGGTGATAGATCGAGTCTTCGCGTCCGTCGAACTCAAGCGGCTTTAGATTAAATTTTTCGCACAACTCAATATTAAAAGCGGGTGTTGCCTTGACCCAACATTCGTCAAGATACAAAGCAGCGTAACCGTGCCAATAGAAAACATCTGTCTTCATCCTTTGGCGCATCTTCTCAGTCGATAAATGATTACGGACATCGGCAAAACCCAAGCGGGCAGGAATGCCAAGTGTGCGGCAGCCGGCTGCCAGGAGAATTGCCTTGGAGACGCACCAGCCACGCTCCAGTTCGCGGACTCTTGAGGCTTTGAGT
>CAZAHE010000029.1:0-22434 GCA_964484965.1 uncultured Acidiferrobacteraceae bacterium
AATGACGGCTTGGCGCTGTCACTAGCCGGTAGGGCATTTCTGCGTTCGCTTCTTCAATACTTGGCCAATAATCCGGTAGGCTGGGCAAGACAACATCAGCTGGCCCAAAACCATGCGGCTTGAGGGCTGACCAGTCTGGCGAAAAGTGGTACTTGCCATCGGCATGAGCAAACCCATCAAGATAGTGGGCTTCGCGAAACGGAGGCTGGCAGTCAATCCAGCGCTCTCGTACCAGGTTTTCGAGATCGCCCCAACCCGAATCACGCAGCGTCCAATCAATCATCTCGCGCTCGCTCATGGCAAAACCGGGGTGCTCAGCACCGACCCGAGCGGCGAGCTCGCAGATCACCTGGTGATTGTTACGGCAACCTTCTGGTGGCTCGACAATCTTAGGGCCTAGCAAAACATGCTGGTGACCACCGCCTTGATAGAGGTCATCGTGCTCAAGAAACATGGTAGCGGGCAGCACGATGTCCGCGACTGCGGCAGTTTCGGTCATGAACTGTTCATGCACGCAGACGAAAAGATCTTGGCGCGCAAATCCAGCATGCACCCGGTTCAGGTCTGGTGCCACGGACATCGGGTTGGTATTTTGGATAAACATTGCCGTTACTGGCGGTCCGTCACCCAAGTCACTGGGATCGCCAGTCAGCACCGCACCGATACGCGATTGATCGAGGATGCGGACATTGCGATCGCGCACGTCCAAGCCCTCAATCATCGATTTGTTCCAGTGATAGATGTCCCCGTTGTTGTGAAATGCACCACCGCCCTCATGGCGCCAAGCACCGGTCACGGCAGCCACTGACAGCGCCGCATGCATGTTGAAAGCGCCGTTACGCTGGCGCGTGAAACCATAACCGAGGCGTAGGAAAGTTCGCGGTGTGGCACCGATCATACCGGCGACTTCCTCTATGGTTTGAATCGGAACACCGGTGATTTGTGATGCCCATGCCGGGGTCTTTGACTGTAAATGTGCCTCCAACGCAGTCGGACAATCAGTGTACTGCTCGAGGTATTCGCGATCTGCATGCCCATCGCGGAACAGCACGTGCATTATCGCGCACGCGAGCGCACCATCTGTTCCCGGGCGCACACACACGAACAGATCCGCCTGCTTCGCTGTCGCATTGCGATAGGTGTCGATCACAACAATGCGCGCCCCGCGTTCCCGTCGCGCCCTAAGCACATGGGTCATGACATTTATCTGCGTGCTGGCAGCGTTCGATCCCCAAATGACAATCAAATCCGAGCGCGCCATCTCACGCGGGTCAGCGCCTGCCAGACGACCGGTGCCCGCTATAAAACCATTAAAAGACAGTGTGGTACAAATCGTTGAATGCTGACCTGAATAACGTTTCGCATGACGCAGGCGGTTGATACCATCGCGCATGATCAAACCCATCGTGCCGGCGTAGAAGTAAGGCCACACGGACTCGGCCCCATAAGCCTGCTCTGCGCGGAGTAGGCCCTCGGCCACCTCATCCATCGCATCGCCCCAGCCGATCGGCTCGAAGTTGCCGCTACCCTTGTCTCCGCGACGACGTAGCGGTTGCGTCAGCCGATCAGGGTGGTGGATACGCTCACGGTAGCGCGCGACCTTCGAACAAATCACACCTGCGGTGTAACTGTTGTCAGCGGCCCCGCGTACGCGGGTGATCTCGCGACCATCGAGTGTCTCTACTTCGAGTGCGCAGGTCGACGGGCAGTCGTGCGGGCAAGCACTGTAATGGATCACGCGATAAAACCCTCACCAGTGGACGAGGTTGTGATTTTAGGGTTTTTTCGATGTCGCGGGGCCAACCGCTGTCCGGGCATCACTGCACCGCGACGGCGCCTACCCTGATAAGCTCTGCTCATTATTTCCAGATAACCCACTTCGCACACGCCAGACCCATGCAAGACGCCAGAAGTCGCTATTCCTGGGCGTTGTACGACTGGGCGAACTCCGCCTTCGCCACAACGGTGATGGCCGGATTTTTCCCACTATTCTTCAAGCAGTTCTGGAGTCAGGGGGTGGAAGCAACCCACAGCACCTATTACCTTGGGCTGGGTAATTCACTCGCCAGTCTGCTGATCGTCGTGCTCGCACCGATATTCGGCGCCATGGCTGACGCTGGCGGCCTGCGCAAACGAATGCTGGCTGCTTTTGCCAGTCTTGGCCTGTTGGCCACCGGCGCCTTGTTTTTGATTGAAGCCGGTCAATGGCCGTTTGCGATCCTACTTTATGCCATCGCGGTGGTCGGTTTCTCGGGCGCAAACACCTTTTATGACTCGCTTCTTGTAATCGTTTGTGCGCCCAACAAACGGCATCGCACTTCTGCTTTGGGGTTTGCACTGGGATATCTCGGTGGTGGTCTTTTGTTTCTGATCAATGTGTTGATGTACTTGTTCCCGAATGTTTTCGGACTGGCCGATGGCAGCGAAGCGATACGCTGGGCGTTTATCACGGTGGCCGTTTGGTGGGCTGTTTTCTCAATACCGCTGCTGTTATGGGTGGACGAACCAGCCCCTTCTTCCGGGCAAAGGAGAATCGACATTGCGGAAACCTATTATTCGCTTAAGTACACATGCCAGAACCTGCGCCGGTACCGAAGCGCCTGGGTGTTTCTGGTTGCATACTGGCTGTACATCGACGGCGTCGACACAATCGTCCGAATGGCCGTCGCTTATGGTTTGGATATTGGGCTGCCCCAGGAAAGTCTCATCATTGCCTTGCTGATGGTGCAGTTCATTGGTTTTCCTGCGGCGCTGCTTTTCGGTTACTTAGGGGAACTTTATGGTGCCAAACTGGGCATCTGGGTAGGCATCTGGGCCTATGTCGCGGTGACCATATTTGCCTACTTCATGGAGTCGACAACCCACATGTATATTCTGGCCGCCGTCATTGGCCTCGTACAAGGTGGCATACAAGCACTTAGTCGTTCGATGTTCAGTCAGCTGATCCCACAGAACAAAAACGCGGAGTTTTTCGGCTTTTACAATGTAGTCGGCAAGGCGGCAGCCGTGACAGGGCCTTTTCTGGTCGGCTGGGTTAGCCTGAATACGGGAGATTCACGTCTGGGCATCCTATCGGTACTGGTATTGTTTTTTGCTGGGATGCTGGTTTTCCGGACGCTGCACGAACCTCAGGCTCACGACACAGTAGGCGGCCCCCATAATCCGCGCGTCTCGAGCACAGATTTTAGAAGATGAGGATTGTCCGTCATCAGTCCATCGACTCCGAGATCCAGCAGGCGGTGCATTTCGTCTGCTTCGTTGATCGTCCATACATGAACAGGAATCTGGCGCGCGTGCATCGCACGAATGAAAAGGCGGTCGACTACTGGAATACCATTCCACCACACCGGCACTTGGGCGCAGGCAGCAGCGCCGCCACGCCACGGCAATCCAAGGCTGGCGAACCGCGCCCACGCAGTTTCCGCCCGCGCCATTGAGGTGCAAATTGTCGGCAGCGCATTACGGACTTTGATTAAACGCTTGCCGTAAAAGGAGCCGACACAAACCCGAGACTCGCTACCGGTCCGACGAATCGCATCAATCAGGGGATCGACCGCCGCGTCTGACTTCGGATCAACATTGATCCGCGCACCAGGAAACATACCGAGCAGGTCCTCAAGGAGCGGAATCGGCTCTCTGCCAGCGACCCGTGCAGTGCGCACCTGTTGGTAATTTAAGTTGGCTATCAGGCCGCTGTGGTCAGTCACTCGGTCCAACTCGGCGTCGTGGAAAGCCAACAACACACCATCGCGAGTAACATGGACGTCCGTCTCGAGATAACGGAAGCCAAGGCGCAGCGCACCTTCGAAAGCGGCGAGGGTGTTTTCCGGACCTGACGCGTGGTCGCCGCGATGGGCAAAAGCGAGCACGCCGTCGTGCTCAAGGAACGCATGCAATGCCATGGTCAAGCTATCGATGTCATTTGGTCGTCAGCCCAGCCGCCGGCGCTGCTTCATCGCTCTGCGTCAACTGCCGTATTACACGAAACGCCGGCAAGGCACATACAAAACTAATAATGCGGCCAAGGCAACTTGAAAACCAACGACCGCGGCACCATAGTTCATCATGGAGCCGAAAAACATGCCAATAGGAATTGCCCTAATTGCCGCTGGATTGTTGATTGCCCTTCACCCGCCGTTACTGGCGATCGTGGTTGCGTGCGTACTCGTTCTTCTAGGCAGCTTGATCTTAGTCAGTGCGGTTTATCATCGCCAACTCAATCGACGGGGCTACAACCGCCTGATCGAGCTGATTCTACGCTACTGATTGTCCGTTTCTGTCGCGCCCGGTTGATGGCGCAACTTGGCGGCTATGAATCGTCTGTGCGGGATGTGAAGCAGGCGTTGTATCTTGCGCATCAAGTGGACCTCGTGATCGTCCAGGCGACCATCGGCGTAGACTACCTGCCACATCCATTCAGCCAGTTTTTCACGCCCCGCAACTGACCAGTGGGCATTGATCAATCTGGTAAAACCATGCAAGTCTATTGCTTCTCTCGCTTCGCGCTCGGCATGCTCAACTAAAGCGCTCACTTCTGATTCGGAAAGGCCGAACTTGGCCGTCACCAGCGTTTGAATAACAGCCCGTTCATCTGGGTCAAGTTTGTCATCGGTCTGCGCGACTTCGAACAATAGCGCAGCGGCAGCAAGATTGAGGCGCCCGGCGTCACCCGACGATGTCGGGTTGTTATCGAAAAATCTCTGCAATGCCCCAATCATCACGCATTACCTGCTTGACACGGCATGGCGTCGGAACCATCCCTTAATGCGTCAGTCGCTGGGGTTTGAAGATTGCGGCCCACAGTTCTCATGCTGGCGATCGTGCTGACTGTCATAGCGGATGGTGCAGGTGATGCTGCGATTGTTCCTCTGGAGCCGGTATGTCACCACTGACACCATGCGCAGCAAATGCTTGTAAGGGGCGATACCCGGATGTGATTCTACACGCGCGACTTTCTCTGCGATGATCCAGCCTTGTTGCTGCAGAGCATAGACGCTGTCGGTTCGTTGGTCCGCGTGACTCGCGCCAAGCGCCGACGCTGCCAATCCGCACATTACTATCGCACACTGAGCACCACTTCGAATGATCATAGACTAATCGGGTTATCGGTCACTGTCCTACTGCCAAGTCTAGTGTGCGCCAGCGGACCGAAGCAATCCAGATGCAGCGCTTTGCGGCGTGGACCTTCTCGCCCTTGCCCGGCACACTCACACTATGGAACTGCTTAGCGACAGCACTTTAATAGGTGCACCCCAGGTGCCCTACCGTATCGTTGTCAGCGGTAGCGAATGCACTGGCAAAAGCACGCTGGTGCGAGCCCTCGCAGCCGAGTACCGGGCAGCCTTTTCTGACGAAGCCGCACGCACATTTGTCGAAGAAACCGCACGCGAGGTGTCAGCATCGGACGTAACTACCATCGCTGAACGCCAACGTGACCTCGAAGACATCGCAATTAACACCGACACAGCAGTGGTTTTGCACGACACCGATCTCTTCTCCACGGTGATCTATGCGCGGTACTATTTCGGTAGCTGTCCTTTGTCGGTGCTCGAGATGGCACGCGCTCGGCGCGCTGATCTCTACCTGCTGTGCAAGGACGATTTGCCGTGGCAAAACGATCCACTGCAGCGAATGGCGCCCGAGCCACGTGCCCGTGAAGCTTTACAAACCGTGTTTCACACCACTCTTAAGTCCGAGGGGTGCTGTATAGAGATCGTTCGAGGGGCAGGACGTGCGCGTCTTATAAGCGCGCGTGCCGCTATCGCCCAGCATTGCGCCGAACTAATTGACCGCTAGGAAAATTCGTTCTAAATTGTCTGATGTCATCTGACGGGGCGTCCAGCAATAGCTGGGCTGAGAATGTGACCCGTTGAACCTGATCCGGTTAATACCGGCGGAGGAATCCAGATGACGGCTGAACAGCCATCCTCCGCCCTTCAAATCTGAAGGAGCCTGCAATGAAGTCGCCTTATCGTATGCTAGTCGCTGCCATCGTACTGGCCAGTGCCAGCGCGCTGGCGGACGAACCCGTCCTCACTGTTTATACCTATGACTCTTTTGTCTCTGACTGGGGACCGGGGCCTGCGATCACTAAAGCGTTCGAATCGACCTGTGATTGCCAACTGAAATTGGTTGGCCTTGAAGACGGTGCGGCCCTGCTCAGCCGTCTCAAGATGGAAGGTAAGCGTTCACGTGCCGACATCATCCTCGGGCTTGATACCAGCCTCACCAGCGAAGCCCGTGCAACTACACTGCTCGCACCTCATGGTCTCGACACCAACGGACTCGGCCTCACCCTCGAGTGGTCTGACGAGGTCTTTCTACCTTATGACTTCGGTCACTTCGCCTTTGTCTACGACAGCGAGCAATTGACCAGTCCCCCGACAAGCCTGCGCGCACTGGTTAATGACACCGAAGGTCCAAAAGTCATCATTCAGGATCCTCGCACCAGTACGCCCGGTCTGGGACTACTGCTGTGGATGCGTTACGTGTTCGGCGACGACGCCCCGTCGGCTTGGAAGATCCTCGCGCCGCGGATTCTCACTGTGACCAAGGGCTGGAGCGAAGCCTACGGGCTGTTTCTCGAGGGCGAGGCACCGATGGTGCTGAGCTACACCACTTCTCCGGCCTATCACCGTCACGTTGACAAGACCGATCGCTACAGAGCGGCCGCTTTCAGCGAGGGGCACTACGCCCAGATCGAGGTAGCTGCCAAGCTGGCACATTCAACCAAACAGGCGCTCGCGGACCAATTCCTCACTTTTATGTTGTCACCCGCCTTCCAGGACATCATCCCGACGACCAACTGGATGTATCCGGCCGGTCGCACGGAGACGCCACTGCCGCAGGCTTTTCAGGACCTGGTCAAACCGACGAATACGCTACTGTTAGATACCGCTGTCGTCGCGGGCCAACGCAAGGCCTGGATCCGTGAGTGGTTGAACGCCGTATCCGACTGACAGGCAACACCACAGTGATGCGCACCATCGGCTGGTTGGGTGGAGTATCTGTACTGCTACTGGTTGGCCTAATCGGTGGGACGCTGACGGCACTGATCGCCGCTTCGCCGGCGACATCGTTGGCGGCACAACTCACTGATCCGTATTTCTACCGGGTGATTGGGTTCACGATCTGGCAGGCCAGCCTGTCAACGGCCATCAGCGTACTGATCGCTATTCCCACGGCCCGCGCATTTGCGCGACGTGAACACTTCCGAGGCCGGCGACTACTGCTGCATTTGATGGGATTACCGATCGTCACTCCTGTGATCGTTGCGGTGCTCGGCATTGTCGTGGTTTACGGCGAGTCCGGTCTCATCAACCGGTACCTCGAACCGTTTGGTCTGTCCTGGCGCGGACACTTCTACGGACTCACCGGTATTCTGCTTGCCCATGTCTTTTTTAACCTGCCGCTATCAGTACGTATGTTGCTGCCGGTGTGGGAGCATATCCCCGGAGAAAACTGGAGATTGGCAGGCCAACTTGGTATGACCGCTCGCCAGAGTTTTCGCGCAGTCGAGTGGCCGGCGCTGGCAAATGCACTGCCGGGCACAGTATCAGTGGTGTTTCTCTTGTGCTTTACGAGTTTCGCCGTGGTGCTGGTCCTAGGCGGTGGGCCGAGCGCCACCACCATCGAGGTCGCTATCTTTCAGGCGCTGCGCTTTGACTTCGAGCCTGGCCTTGCTGCCTGGCTTGCCCTGGCACAACTCGCCATCTGCCTGGGCTTGGTATTGGCCGTGCATCGCTGGATCAGTTCCCAACCGGTCTCCCACGGTCTAACCATCACGCGACCGGTGGCGGTCGGACTCGACAGTAAGGCCCAACGCTACTTCGACAGCTTCATCTTGAGCGCAGTTTCTATTTTTGTCTGTTTGCCTCTGATTGCAGTCGTCTGGGTTGGGCTTAACGGACCTGTGGCACGAGTGTTGTTCGATGCCACTTTGTGGTCGGCCAGTGCTCGCAGTGTACTGATTGCCACCTTGGCCACAGCTTTTGCGTTATTTCTTGCACTGAGCCTGACCTGGGGGGCGCGCCGTCTGCAATACCAACAGCGTAAACGAACGGCCCAAGGTGTGTTGCTGGTCGGCACGATGACCCTAGCCGTACCACCCATGGTCATCGGTAGCGGGTTGTTTCTCGCATTGCTGCCCCTTGGCCTCGCCTTCGACGCCGCAATTTATCTGGTTGCGCTGGTCAACGGGACACTGGTACTACCGTATCTGGTGCGGACCATCGGCCCAGCGCTGATGACCTCGGGCGAGCGATACCAGCGCCTGTGCCTGCAGCTGGGTCTCCACGGCTGGCAACGCTTTCGCCTGATCGACTGGCCCTTGCTGCGTCAGCCCGTGGCTTTCGCCGCAGCACTCGCGGCGACACTTTCTCTTGGCGACATGGGCGTCGCGGCATTGTTTGATACGTCCGGGATGCTGACGCTCCCGCTGGTGCTCTATTACCGTCTGGGTGCGTACCGCTTCGACGAAGCAGCGGTGACCGCACTGTTTTTGCTCGTGCTTTGCGCGCTGGTGTTCATAGTGGTCGACCGCCTGGTAAAACAATGGCGTTCCTGAACATCAAACAATTAGGCTTCAGGCAGGGTGCTTGGGCACTGTCACTTGACCTTGAGATTGAACAACATGCTCTACTGGTCGTAATCGGTGCCAGCGGGGCTGGGAAATCGACCCTGCTGTCACTGATTGGCGGCTTTGAAACGCCCGACAGTGGCCGCATTATCCTTGATGACGTAGATATAACCCGCTTAGCACCATCGGCACGGCCTGTAACAACACTGTTTCAGAATCACAATCTGTTTGCACACCTATCGTTGCGGGACAATATCGCACTGGCCTGCAACCCTGGCCTGAAACTCACATCGCGCGATCATCAGCGGGTTGATGAAGCTATCGCCCGTGTCGGTCTCGAGAACGTCGAAAGGCAGCGCCCCGGCGAGGTTTCAGGTGGACAAGCACAGCGCGCAGCGCTGGCCCGTTGCCTGTGCCAAGAGCGACCGCTGCTGCTACTGGACGAGCCTTTTACCGGTCTTGACCCCGCGCGGCGGGCCGAGATGCGAGCTCTCGTCAACCGGCTACGCAAGGAGCGCGGATTGACAGTTGTGCTTGTCAGCCACAACCCACAAGAAACACTGGACATTGCAGGTGACGCCCTTTTCCTGCACCACGGCACAGTCAATGCCAAGGGGCCACTGACCAGACTGCTGACTTCGACGATTACTCCAGAACTCAGCAACTATTTGAATCATTCGCCTGAGGACTCATCGGCTGACTGATGATGTATCTGTACAGGTGCGACTTTGCTTTAACCACAGTGGGCAGGCATTACCCGATCTGCAGCCCATGACGGCGCGCGAGCTTACGACGATACGAGACAATAACAACGCACTATTACACGGAGATTACCAATGATCCGACTTCGCTTCATCGCACCCGCTCTCTTTACGCTGATCATCTCGGCACCACTAAGTGCCAGCGATTGCCCGCGTACGCTCGAGGTGACCAAACGCTATCTCGCGAGCGACGAACGCGTGAGACTGTGCGATGCTTTTGCCGGCAAGGTGTTGCTGGTAGTGAACACCGCCAGCTACTGCGGTTTTACCCAACAGTATGATGGACTTGAAAAATTGTACGAAACCTACCGAGACAGGGGTCTAGTGGTGCTGGGGTTTCCCTCAAACGACTTTATGCAGGAACCAGGATCGGAGAAAAAAGTACAGCAATTCTGCCGTTTGACCTACAGTATTGAGTTTCCGATGTTCGAGAAAACCAATGTATCAAGTTCACGCGCCGGGCCCCTTTACAACGCATTGGCAGAAGAAGCCGGCGAATACCCTCGCTGGAACTTTCACAAGTATCTGCTTGATCGTTCTGGTCGAGTAGTAGCCAGTTTCGGTAGTCGCGTGCGGCCTCAAAACGCCGAGCTTGTCGACGCCATCGAGTCGCTATTGTAGATTCTGGGCACGCATATGGGACCGACTGCAGTTTTTACAGACCTTGATGGGACGTTGCTCAATGCTGACCACCAGCTGAGCGAAGGTAATCGCCGCACCTTAACTGAATTAGGAAATAATGGCATTTGCCGAGTTGTCGCAACAGGGCGATCGCTTTACTCCGCGAAACGGGTTCTTGATCAGGCTTTTCCAATCGATTACCTGATCACCTCTACCGGAGCCGGTATCTTTTCCTTCCCTAGCTTGGCGCTGTTGCGTAGCGTCGCGCTCACGGTGTCAGAGGTCGAAACGACAGTAGAAAAACTGATCCAGCGGGGGCTCGATTTTATGATTCAAGATCCAGTTCCACACAACCACCGCTTTAGTTGGCATACCTGTGGTCGCACCAACCCGGACTTTGAACGCCGCCTCGCGTTGTACCATGACCATCAACGCAGATTGCCAATGCCCTTTACGAGCATAGCACCAGCGGCTCAACTACTGGTGATCTGCTCGGCTGGCACAGATCAGCAGTTACAGCAAAAGCTTCGGGCCGAACTGCCGACAATGAGCGTGATCCGTACTACCTCGCCACTAGACCATGACAGCATGTGGATCGAAATTTTTCCAGGCAATGTTTCCAAATCGCAGGCGGCAACATGGCTGTGTGCAGAACTCAGCCTCGATTCAAACAAGGCACTTGTAATCGGCAACGACTACAACGACCTCGACCTGCTCGAATGGGGTACCACCCGATACGTCGTTGCAAATGCGCCCGATTACCTGCGCAGTCATTTCCCTGAAGTCGCCGACCATAACGCCGATGGCTTCAGTGAAGCTGTCGGCCTCTGGCTAAGCCAAACGTACCCGCCAACAGGCTAACAGCGTCACCATAAAAGGCGTCCGGCAATAAATGCGTTAGCCTCTGGTGAAATCGGGCCTGAGAAGAAGCGATGCCTCGGCGACTGCTCAAGAACGCGCCCCTGGTGCATGAAGATAACCTCATCGGCAAGCCGCCGTACCTGACCAATATCGTGCGATGTGACAATGATCTTGGTGCCGCTCTCGCTGATACGCAGGATAATTTTTTCAACCGCAGCGCTCGCAGCTGGATCGAGGTGTGCTGCTGGCTCGTCGAGGAACAGAACGCGCGGTTCCAGTGACCAGGCTCTGGCTAGAGCGAGGCGGCGTTGTTCTCCACCGGATAGCACACGCGCAGGCTGATTGGCCAATGGTTGAAGTCCGGTTTCGCCCAGCACCTCAAGGGCCCTCTCGCGACATGCTCTAGCGCGAATTCCGTGGACCTTCAGAGCATATTCCACGTTACCGATGACCGTACGCCTGAGCAGTACCGGATGTTGAAAGACCATGCCCTGGCGTTGCCGGTGCTGGGCGCGGCGGTCGCCATTCCACAGGATTGCACCCGCGCTGGGCGTCAGCAGCCCGTGACACAAGCGCAGCAACAGACTCTTGCCCGCGCCATTGGGTCCGATGATAAAACTCTTGACGCCGGCTTCAAAACGCAGGCGAACGTCCGAAATTAGTTGATGGCCACCGGCCTCAAAACTGAGCCCTACCACTTCCAACGGCAAAATGTCCGGTTCTGGCCGTCCTCGTTGGCTCATGTCGACGCGATCTCGGTAGGTGGTCATCGTCCCCCCTGTTTTTGTATAGCCACCGAGCGCACAGCCAGAGTCAACCCGTTTACCACCACGATGACCAGAATCAGAATCAGACCAAGGCCCAGTGCCAGCTCAAGGTTGCCTTTGCTGGTCTCCATGGCAATTGTGGTGGTCATTGTCCGAGTCATATGATTGATATTGCCCCCAACCATGATCACGGCGCCCACCTCAGCACTTGCGCGGCCGAAACCAGCAAGTACGGCGATCAACAAACTGAAGCATCCGTCACGCAACAAAGTAGGAATCGCCCGCGTATTGCTGACCCCAAGCGAACGCAACTGCTCGGAATATTCCTCGTACAGATCAGCCATGGTCTGCTGCGCCAAAGCGGCAATAATTGGAATGACCAGCACACACTGGGCGATGGTCATCGCCGCTGGCGTGTAGAGCAGCCCGTGCTCGCCGAGGGGGCCAGCACGCGATAGCAGTAGGTAAAGTATCAGGCCTACCACCACCGGCGGAAGACCCATCAAGGCGTTTAGCAACACGATCACGGCGCCGCGTCCTGGAAATCGAAAGACCGCCAACGCAGCCCCGATCGGAAGGGAAACAAGCGTCGCCAACACTACAGCCGACAGGCTGATTTGCAGTGACAGTAATACGATTTCGACCAGATCGGGATCGAAGCGGGTGATCAATTCGAGCGCGACAACAAACGCTGTGTTGAACTCATTCATGACAGGCGGGACATACTGAACCGGCTACAAGGCGCTGGCTGGCCTAGGCGCGGATCAGCGTGCCAACGCCCCGGTCAGTCAAAGTTTCAAGCAGGACCGAATGCGGCACACGTCCGTCACTGATGGTTACGGCACCAACACCGCCGGCCACCGCTTCGAGCGCACAACGGACCTTAGGTAACATGCCCTCGACGATAACCCCTTTTTTAATCAACTTGTGAGCCGTCTCGCTGGCAAGGCCGGTCAGCAGTTCACCTTGCTCATCAAGGACACCTCGGGTATTAGTCAGAAGGATCAGTTTTTCGGCTTGTAGCGTCACTGCTAGATGGCCGGCCACTGTATCGGCGTTGATGTTAAAAGCATTGCCTTGGTCTCCGGCCCCAATGGGTGCAATGACGGGGATGAAGTCATCCTGAAAGAGCAGTTCGACCAGCTCCGGATTGATCGATTCAATCTCTCCGACGTGACCGATATCGATGATCTCACCGGGATCACTGTCACTCTCCCCCTGGCGCAGTAGCAATTGGCGAGCTCGGATCATGCCGCCATCCTTGCCAGACAGGCCGACCGCGCGCCCGCCTTGTGAACTGATTAGGGCCACGATCTCCTTGTTTACCAGCCCACCGAGCACCATCTCAACCACATCGATCGTTTCTCTATCGGTCACCCGTAAGCCTTCAACAAATTCGCTCTTCTTACCAATACGCTCGAGTAGCTCGCCGATCTGGGGCCCGCCACCGTGCACGATGACCGGATTCATACCCACCAACTTCATCAACACCACGTCACTTGCAAACTTGCGCTTGAGTACATCATCCGCCATGGCGTGGCCACCATATTTAATGACAATCGTTTTCCCATGAAAACGCTGAATATAGGGCAGTGCCTCGGCAAGTACTGTCGCGGCATCGAGCGGAGCGGGAGCAAGCGTGGTCATAACAGGCGTTCAATATAGAGCGCGGTGGCGGAGTATACCGCTGCACCGGGGTCGGAGATGATCTTGTAATAGAAAAAGGCCGGCGAGCCGGCCTTTTTCACACTTGTGGCAGGTTTCGGTCAATGCATCTTAACGTTCACCTTCTTCGCCAGCGCGACAGGCACCTTAGGCACAGTTAAGGCCAAGACCCCATCGCGGTACTCAGCGCCAATAGCTTGCTCGTCGATCCCTGCACCGAGGCGCAATTCACGGACGAACCGCCCGAACTGCCGTTCCCGACGGACGAACGGACCATTATCCGCGCTCACGCCATCCTTTTGCGATTCTGCACTGATTCGCAATACGCCATCATCAATCGTGATTTCCAGTGTTTCCTTGTCGATGCCGGGTAATTCGGCATACACCTGATAGGCGGCCTCGTCTTCACGAATATCGAGCGCCGGCCTACGCACGCCTTTCTCCCATGCCGGACTAAACCAGGTGTTCGCCATGGCATCCAAATCGCTGAACAGGCGCAAACTTGAGTGACTTAGGGGGTATCGGATTAGGGTTGTCATAGTCTCTCTCCAGTGCGTTGACGGTCAAATCGGACAACCTATTGGTTCGTCCGTTGCTGACTTTGAAGATGGGGATTGACGGGCCTAATTCAAGTGCTGATGATCGCTACGCCTCAGCCGAGGAGAGCAGAATTGGCTTAACAGCGGCATTATGGGATTGACTACATAATTATATAGGAATTTCATTAATTATATTTTTTGTAATAAGGTAACTTCTGTATATTTTGATGTAATTATTTACTTTAATAAGTACTTTTCAATGTACGTAGTTTCAAATATCGTCATTTTACTAAAGTCTAGTAAGACTTTGGTAAGCCCAGTACATGCTGTGCGATGTAGGCGAGTACTAGATTTGTTGATACCGGAGCAGTCAGATACAGTCGCGCCTCACGCCATTTACGCTCAATGTCGTACTCGCGTGCGAAGGCGAATCCACCAAAGGTTTGCATGCATGCCTCCCCAGCATTCCATGCCGCTTCGGCACACAACAGTTTGGCCATGTTGGCCTCTGCGCCACACGACTCACCCGCTTCGAACAAAGCGGCCGCCTTGCGCGCCACAAGCTCTGCCGCCTCGGTCTCGGCGTAGGCCCGTGCCAACGGGAACTGAATACCCTGATTAATCCCAATAGGCGCGCCGAAAACCTCCCGCTCACGCGCATAGTCAGATGCGCGACGCAAAAAGTAGCGTGCATCACCGATGCTCTCTCCTGCAATCAGTATGCGCTCGGCGTTCATTCCATCGAGAATGTAACGAAAGCCTCGTCCCTCCTCGCCAATCAATGTATCTGCAGGAATCAGGGCTTGGTCAAAGAATACCTCGGTGGTGTTGTGATTAATCATGGTGTCGATGGGACGAATCTCGATACCGTTACCCTTGAGTTCTCGCAGGTCGATCAGGAACACTGACAGGCCCTGGCTAGGTTTTTCAACGTCTTCGCGCGCGGAAGTCCGTGCCAGCAACAACATCAAGTCTGAGTGCAACGCTCGGCTGGTCCAGATTTTCTGCCCGTTAACGCGGTAATGATCGCCTTCGCGCACAGCGCGGGTACGAAGGCGTGTCGTGTCCGTGCCCGAAGTGGGCTCCGTGACACCAAATGCTTGTAGACGTAATTCTCCCTTAGCAATAGCGGGAAGGTAAGCCTGTTTCTGCGCTTCACTGCCATGGCGCAGCACGGTACCCATGGTGTACATCTGCGCATGACAAGCGGCGGCACTGCAACCGGCGGCATGGATTGTCTCCAGGATCACGGCTGCCGCACGCAACGACAGGCCGGTACCCCCGTAGGCTTCTGGAATCAAACAACCGAGAAAGCCCGACTCAGTCAGTGCCTTGACGAAGGCGACAGGATAACCTCGCGCAGCATCGAGTTCCCGCCAGTACTCACCAGGATAATCCTCACAGATTCGACTGACCGCTGCGCGAATGTCAGAAAAATCCTGGCCCAACACCATGTGGGTTGTGTCGATAGTCACACCATGACTCCTTGGATAGCGGCCACCCTGTGTCCGTCAGCCGTTACGATTTTGAGAACGTCTCATTGTATTCACCGAGCTCGGGTGCTTCGCGCCTCAGCGGTGGACGCTCCCCGTCAAACTTGACCGGCGGACCCACCATAGGTATCTCATGGGGCTCAGATGTTTGGACGATGCCGAGTGATTGCACCTGTGGGTGTACGACAACCTCGTCCAGGGTTTGCATCGGCGCGCAAGGGATACCCGCCTTGCCTAAACGCATTTCCCACTCTGCACGCGTCGCACGAGCAAACTCAGGATCAAGTTGTGCATTCAGTGCACTGAGGTTGCGCGACCGAGCCGGATTGTTTTCGAAGCGCTCGTCCTTTAGCCACTCGGGGTGACCAAGCGTTTCGGCTAGTTTAGAGAATAACCGGTCATTAGCGGCCGCAACCACTAAATAACCATCGCTACACCGATACGCCTGGTAAGGGGCGATGCCGCGGATTCCAGAACCATGAGCTTCCGGTGCCACGCCAGTGGCAAAAAAATCCGTGACATGAAAACTCATCCAAGCAAGCGCGGTCTCCAACAATGATGTGTCAACGATCCCCCCACGCCCGCTGTGCTGGCGCTTCTGCAACATCGACAATATGCCAATTGCACACCACATGCCGGTTCCTTTGTCGACAATCGAGGTGCCGACTCGAGCCGGCGTCGACCCCTTTGCCCCGTTTACACTCATGATTCCGCCGAAGGCTTGCATCAATGGGTCGTACCCCGGACGCGATTGCATAGGACCACTGGCACCAAACGCCCATATATTGCAGTACACCAGTCGTGGCGAGAGTGCCAGAAGCTTGTCTGCGCCAAGACCCAGGCGATCTGCAACGCCGGGACGAAGGTTCTGGATCACCGCGTCGATATTCTCGACGATAAACGTCTGTAGTTTTTCCACTTCGGCGGCATCCTTAAGGTCAACCACCAAAGAACGTTTTTCGCGGTTATAGGTATGGAATAGTGTCGAGGTGCCATGTGCAAAAGGTGGCCCCCAGTGGCGAGCGTCATCACCGGGCCCGGGCCGTTCGACCTTAATTACCTCAGCACCCAGAGCACCCATAATCCACGCACCATAGGGCGCAGCCACACTGGAGCCGAGTTCGAGAACACGGATACCCGTAAGTGGAAGCCCTTTTGTGCTGTCGTCGTCAGTCATTCACTGCTCAGCCGATAAAAAGCTCGCCCAGCCACTCGCTGGCGCGCGTTGCGAGTCTACACGATCAAGTGAATTGCCGACCTCGTGATAGAGTGCCTAAGCGTGAATTATCTTGCTCATCTCTATCTCGCCGGGCCCTGTACTGATCTTGTAATTGGTGGCTTCATTGGAGACTCAGTGCGTGGCCGGATGTTCGATCAACTCCCCAGCAAGGTTCAGCACGGCGTTCGCCTGCATCGAGCTATCGACCGCTTTACTGATCAACACCCGGTCGTCAAGCGCTCGGTGTCTCGCATGCGCAAACGCTTTGGCCGCTACGCAACTGTGGTAGCTGATGTCTTTTATGATCACTTTCTTGCACGCGATTTCCACGACTACCACGACCAGCCACTGACCGACTTCGCAACTTCAGTGGCGGCCTTGCTGGCACCAAACCTCGTGACCCTGCCCGAGCGCTCGCATCGTTTTTACCACTACATGGTTACCAACAATGTACTCATGTCGTACGCCAAGATCGATGGGATCGCGCAGGTGCTCACGCGTATGGCACATCGCGCACGCTTCGTCTCACACATGGAACAAGCGGGCTCTGAACTAGAATTGCACTACCGCGCATATGATGCCGACTTCAAGGAATTTTTCCCCGCAGTATGCGCGTTCGCCCACGCCGAACGTGCGCAGCTCGGATTCGACTGAGGTCACTTTGAATCTGTAGCACAAATTTCAAGCGGAGCCGACATTCGAGTCAAACGGCGTATGAAAGTACTCGCTGTCCTCGGCGAACTCCCGCACCTCAGTCAACAATTTTTTCATGCGTCGCTCCGCAGTATCAATCTCTTCATCAGTATCGGTGACGAGATCGCCCATCGGTTGGCGAGAATAAAGCCAGAAGTGTACTGCCCCCGCAAGCAACCCGGATGCGACTTCCCAACTGTCCGAAGCCTCATCCTCCTCGAGCAATCGGTTGCCGAGTTCGACCATTCTCTGTGCAGCTTGATCAAACTCGTTGGTTTCAAATTCGGTGCTCATAGCACTCTCCCGGACAGACTCGTCTTTAAACATTGTACTGCTGACTTTCGCTGGATGACACGCCAACACGAAGCCTCAGTCCACTGCATTCGGACAGGATTCCTGCTCAGCGCCAAAATACACAAGTAATTCGCGCTGCGTATCTGCTTCAGACTTTCAACCCTTTCAACCACTGTGGTGGCTATCGACCCACAGCCTCTGCCATGGCTTAACCAATCGTGCAGCCCCCCGCCGGCAAATACCTGGCAACAAACGCTCGAGTCGCTCTATCGGTTGGCAACCAATACACTTGGCCTAGTGGGTCTTACACGCGACACAAACACCCGCAAAAACTGCGGATGGCTCTTGCGGTATGCTGGCCATGCACGAACACAATATCTATCGCAATCTCCTGCAGGGCGACTTGATACAACAGACAGTAATTACTGATAAAGCCGACTCGAGTGTCAACTTTGCTGACGCATTTGTCTCAGGCCAACTTGGACCACAAGGCCTCGCTCAAGTAACCTTTGTCGACTGCCCTAATGAGCCAACACTGGTAATTGTCCTCAGATGAAATATCAATACCGCACGATTGCGGCCATTGCTTGGCAAGCCTACAACGCGATGGAGTCAACCAAACGCCGTTATCTCGATTACCTCATCGCTTTGGAGTCTCGCGAGAAAAAATTTAATCTACCGGCCAACGATAGTGAACAGACTATGCTCAAGCAGCTACTCAACGATCATGATGAACAGGTCACCGCGTTTAAAGCGGCATCGGATGCACTACGTGAGAAAGATGCTGCGGCATTTGATGCACTATGGGAGTACATCAAAGAAATCAACCGGGTTATGGCTGTCGTTGCAGAGGAAAAGGGTTATTGATCATAGCCGAAACCACACATTGTTAGATGTGAACGATCGCTGCTACGTAGCGGGAGAATAAACCGCGCATGGCAACAGAGAACGGGGCTTACCAACAGACCTAGCCGTAACTGACAGATGGCATAACCTCCATTGTCAACGTTTTACGGTAATTACATATTGATCTGGGGCCTCTTGCCAGTCGAGTGAGTATTCAATTTCAACGCTACGCAATGTCCCGGCAGGCAATCGTCGTGAGCGTTTTTCCGTCAACCATGCGTCGTCTGAGAGAGTCAGCCACCAATGGGGTTTATCGGGTGCCGCAGCTAGCTGGTGAAGAGAAAATTCCGTGCCAAGATCATACGCTTTTAATACTAAGGGCGATTCAAGCATTGTTCCGGTGGCGTAACTTACGAGACGTACGCGGTCAATGCGTATGAATCCTGGAATATCAACTGGGTCGATACGAAGAAAAAAAATGTCGCCGCCAGTCAATGGCAAGGGCAACCGAATCCTTTCATTTTCTACGAAGTAATAACCGTCGCGCCCTAGCTTGGCTTCGACGAATGTGTGCACCGAACGACTTTCCTCATAGCTTGTATCAGGCGTACGCCAATAGACCTGCGTCCTGACACCAATAGGAATGCGGGGTCGGTTGGTGACCTTTCGTGCAACGCGCAACTCGCCAGGCGAATACACTAGCACTTCAGTGTCGCCACAGTGGGCGCGGGCACGAGGGACACCGTTAACGCGGAGAATTCGCTCGCGATTAACATAGTACCAGTCGCGAATACCCAGCCCCGTATCTTTTCCAGACGGTTCGTGCACCAGGGCAAAGTCGTACCGATCTGCAAATTCGTTACGAGAGTTGGCCCACCAGAAAGGCTTTAGAGAGGCGCCGTGCACAGGGGAAATCACAAGACCCGAACGCGACAACTCCGTAATTGGTCGTGCTTGGAACCAGTCACTGATACCGCGCCTGGCACCGTACTGATGCAAATAACGATCAAGACACTTCGTCAACATTCCCATGTCGCTAGCGCTCGATGGTCTCGTTTTAAAATCAAGAAAGCCAAAATCCATACGTACAAGTGCTACACACAACCACGCGAGCGCGACTAGGCTCGCGCCCGTACTCCATCTCGAGTACGAAGTAACTACCGTGAGTACTACGGCCACATAGATCATTGGCAAATAATTCGCCGCTACCATGTAGCGCTCCGGCTGTTGGTCATGATGGCTAAAACCTAGAACATTAAGACCAACAACCGACAGCGCAATAATCGAGAAGTCTCCAATTCGTTTTCGGGATGCTGGCGTCAACCAAGTCAAACGTTGATGAACCCGTTTGAACGAAAGGGGTATCGCTAACAACACGAACAATGTAAAGCCAAGGCCACGCACCACATTGGAGAATTGGGTCTTGATAAATATCCAGATGTAGAGGGCCATCGCCTCACAAAACGCAACGGGGTCTTCCAGTAATCTCCCAAGCAACTCACCGCCCGTTCTTGAGTAGCGAAATGGGTCAACTTTGAATTCCAGCATGGACCACAGAACACGTGCGATTACAATGGCAACGATTACAGCGAGCAACACGCCAACTGATTTGATGCGGAGACCCTGGGAAAAAAGCAGACCACACAATGCAACAAACGCAATTGGTAACAACACCCAGGCGACAAAAATAAAATCGGAATATCCAAGTAAGCCACCAACGACTGCGATGATCGCAAGAATAGCTGCTGTTCGCCGCCAGTCGGTCGATATAGCAAGTAGCATTATGCTGCCCAGGAAAAGCAACCCAAAAAGAAAGGACGAATAGTGGTAGAAAGGCAGGTAAATTGAGATATCTATATTCGCCAGAAAGAGTGCCGACACGCCTACCACGATCAGTAGTACACGGATTAAAGGCAAAGGTTGATCGGAAATTACCCATACGAGCCAGAGAGATAAAAGTAACGTGTAGGTGCCCTGCAAAGCGGAATACATCAGCGTTGCCCAGTCCTGTGGTAAGTCAAATAGATGTACCGGCAAGTACAGCGGAATCTCTGTAAAAAACTGCGGGGTTGGCCAGAAATACCACTCATTCAGATGACCGCTACCAAGCAGGACGTCTGCGATCAGTGAGGGTGTATAGAGAAGATCCGTAAAACGCATCCGCGAAAAGAATTGGTCAGCGAGTTCGTGTGCACCGGCAAACATCAACAATGTGAATAGGCCCGTAACCAGACAAACGACAACGGTCTTCAATACAGGTCGACTACTGATGTTTAGTACCCACATAAGCTGCATTCGTTGATACCGACTCCTGCGAAGATTAATTGAACACCACCGATCAGTTGCCTATAACGTCAGTAACTAGGCTAGGCTTGACACCAAAACAGCGGTCATATCGAGGATGTCTAGAAGAAGCGCTCGTATCGTAATCGCCATACCAACAGTGCTGCCTCAGATATAGTTGCGCCGGAAAGCTTCGATGCTCCAAAGCGTCGCTCGACAAATCTGATCGGCACCTCCACAACTCTGAAACCTCGTCGCACTACTTGCCAAGTCGTTTCAATCTGAAAACCATAGTTCATTGCCCGGATTGCCGCAAGGTCGAGCGCCTCAAGCGTAGATCGTCGGAAACATTTGAAACCTCCCGTTAAATCTCGGATTCCAAGTCCAAGAATTCGCTGGGCATACAAATTGGCGCAGCGGCTTAGAACGAGACGGTTAACAGGCCAACCTACAACGCTGCCGCCGGGGACCCATCGACTGCCGAGCACTAAGTCTGCCTTATCTGCGCGGGATAACATGATCGGCAATAACGATGGGTCGTGACTGAAGTCGGCGTCCATTTGCAGAACGTGGGTATAGTCACGCTCCAACGCCCAGCGAAAACCTCGTACATAGGCAGTGCCAAGACCTGCTTTTTTTTCTCGCTCAAGAAGATGAACAGCACCATCGCCTTGTGCGCGGCGCCGCACAAGCGTTGCAGTGCCGTCTGGCGAGTTGTCATCGATCACCAGCAACTCTGCCTCCGGGAAGATGTCCCGCACGGCATCGATCAACCGCTCTATATTATCTTTCTCGTTGTAGGTCGGAACAATAACTAGCGGCTGCGGTACTGACATCACAATGCGGTCGATAATTTCAGATATTTGTCACAAGCACAAGATCGCTGGTGGATCTGGCTAGGATCGAACCCACGACCCCAACATGATGCACGCGTCCTGGCCACACTCTTGGTGACTGGCCTGATTCTTGTTTCTAGTCAGGTGACCGTTTGTCTCGGAGAGATTAATCACATGACAATGGCAGCTTGATCCACTTGGGGACCATCCACTTGGTCAGGCATCGATCTCCAGCACAATGTTGCCAAAAAATTCCCGGCTCTCCAGAAGGGCTTGCGCCTCGCCCGCCGCAACCAGCGGGAAGCTACGTGCCAGTACCGGGCGTAAACGCCCATCAGCCAACAAATCGAGCGTGGTGCGGATCGTTGCTTTCGGTGCAAAGTGAGTGCCCGTCATCCAGGCTTGTTTACGTAAAAGACGGAATATGTCGATCTCCACCTTGGACGGCCCGACTGAGCCTGCTGTCGCCAATCGACCGTTGTGGGCTAACGCCTCGATGCTCTGCTGCAGAACGCGCCCGCCGACAGTCTCAACCACGACATCTACGCCGCGGCCGTCGGTCAGATTGAGTGCCTCTATGGTGAGATTCTGACGCTCGTAGTTAATTACCTCGTCTGCACCGAGTTGACGAGCCCGTTCCAGTTTGCTGTCCGACCCCGCCGATGCGATTACACGTGCGCCGGTGAGTCTGGCGATTTGCACTGCCGCACTGCCCACAGCACCGCCCACCGCATTGACCAGTGCTGTCTCTCCCTGGCGCAAGCGGGTCCTCGATATGGTCAGTTCCCAGGCTGTAGCAGTCGCGACCATAGCAGTGGCTGCGTCAGAGAACGACAGCGAGTCTGGCAGGTGTACGACATTGTGCTCGGAGGCCTTCACGTACTCTGCGTAGGTACCCCACGATGTGAGGCCAAGTTTATCGAAGTCGCGGCAGATATTGTCCCAGCCAAGCTGGCAGTAACATGGGTTATGACGACA
>CAZAHE010000030.1:0-21946 GCA_964484965.1 uncultured Acidiferrobacteraceae bacterium
CAGGTGGTAGATCAATAATTAAATAATCAAGATCTTTCCAGCGCGTGTCGTTCAATAACTGTTCAAGCGCTTGTGTGACCATAGGCCCGCGCCAGATCATGGGCGAGTCTTCATCGATTAAGAATCCAATAGACATTGCCTGCAGTTCATAACTGGTTAGCGGCTCAAGGCTTTTGCCATCGGTCGATTCAGGCCGCCGGCTTACACCAAGCATTCGGGGCTGGCTCGGCCCATAGAGATCTGCATCGAGGATACCCACCGCAGCGCCCTCTGATGACAACGCGAGCGCGAGATTTGCCGCCACAGTTGACTTACCAACACCACCCTTCCCCGAGGCGACCGCAACAACATTTCTGACACCCTTTATCGCTGTGACTCCTTTTTGGACCTCATGGGCCACAATCTCTGTTCGGATATCGATCTCGACCGTACCAACGCCGGACAGCGCCGTTACCGCGTCTATCACGAGCTGTCGAAGCTCGCCATGCCAACTGTCGGCCGGGTAACCAAGCTTCAGCTGTATATTTACCGTATCACCAGTAATCGACACCCCGGCGACAGACTTCCCATCGACAAGGTCCGTACCAGTGTGCGGATCAAGCACACTAGCAAGCGCTCTTTCAACAGCTGGTTTCTCGATTGTCGCCAAGTTTGTCTCCTAGAAGGCTGATCCACAGCCCTGATTTGCGCGCTCACGGGGTAGCAGTGGATGCAGTAACAACGCTCAAAGGTCGGTGATGATGCTATCACACCAGCCACCAATCGGCCCTTCGGTTCGTTATACTTTCGCACCGCGTGGGCAGACCCATGTGTGTTATTCAAACGGACAAATGCTGTTTGGATTAGTCACTTCATCCAACAGACTCATTCCGTGACCCAACAGACCCGGGCAACACCTTCGATGACACGAAAGATTCTTGTTACCAGCGCCTTGCCTTACGCCAACGGATCCATTCATCTCGGTCACATGGTGGAATACGTCCAGACCGATATCTGGGTCCGGGCTATGCGCATTCAAGGTCATGAGATCTACTATGTTTGTGCCGATGACGCGCACGGCACACCGATCATGTTGAAAGCGCGTGAAGAAGGGATGACACCAGAAACGCTTATAGAGGCAGTGGGTCAGGAACACCGCACCGACTTCCGCGGGTTTAATATCGGTTTCGATAATTATCACTCGACTCATTCCAAGGAGAACCGCTACTTCTCGGAGCGAATTTATCTCGCGCTTCGAGACGCCGGCCATATTGCCAAACGCACTATTACCCAGGCATGGGACGCGCAGGAAAAGATGTTCCTTCCCGACCGGTTCATTCGTGGGAACTGCCCTAAATGTGCTGCACCTGACCAGTATGGAGACAATTGCGAAGTCTGCGGAACCACTTATGAACCAACCGACCTGATCAATCCCGTATCTGCGATATCCGGGACAACACCCGAGACCCGAGAGTCGGAGCATTTTTTTGTCGCTTTGAGCAATTTCGAGTCGATGCTTCGTGAGTGGACCGGCTCAGGACGACTCCAGTCCGAGGTACACAACAAATTGCAGGAATGGTTCGACGCCGGTTTGATGGACTGGGATATCTCCCGCGATGCGCCCTATTTCGGGTTCGGGATTCCACAAGAACCGGGCAAATTCTTCTACGTCTGGCTGGATGCTCCGATAGGCTACATGGCCAGCTTCAAGAACCTATGCGACCGTGAGGGCCTCGACTTCGACGAATTTTGGAACACTGAATCCAATACTGAGCTTTACCATTTCATAGGAAAAGACATTCTGTATTTCCATACCCTGTTCTGGCCGGCCATGCTCCAGGGCAGTGGATTTCGAACGCCTACTTCGGTTTATGCTCATGGCTTTCTGACAGTGAACGGCCAGAAGATGTCGAAATCGAGAGGCACGTTTATTACAGCACGCAGCTATCTAAACCATCTAGAACCTGATTATTTACGTTATTACTTTGCTGCAAAGTTGAATAACCGTGTTGAAGACTTGGATTTAAACCTTGAAGATTTCGTCCAGCGGGTTAACTCGGATCTTGTTGGAAAATTTGTCAATATCGCTAGTCGATGTGCGGGATTTCTTGAAAAATCCTTTGCTTCCACACTCGGTCCAACACTGGATGCACCAGATCTATACACACAGTTTACGCACTACCGCCTAGAGCTGTCCGAACGTTACGAGTCGCGCGAGTTCAGCCGCGCAATGCGCGATATCATGGCATTAGCCGACACAGCCAACCAGTACATCAATGACCGTCAACCCTGGGTAATTGCGCAAAAAGATGGGGCCACTGATGAACTACACGCAATCTGTACACAAGGGATCAATCTCTTTCGTGTGCTTGCAAGCTATCTTGCCCCTGTATTACCAGCACTGAGTCAGAAAATCGAAGTATTCCTTAAATCACCCATCTCCCAGCCACAACACTGGTGGGGACTCGATCAGCCTTTGCTCGAGCACAAAATCGCAAAGTTTGAGCCACTCCTCGAACGAATCAAACCTGAAATCATCAATGCCATGACGAAAGAAGCCAGCAACACCGATAAACCTGTCCAATCACCACTACAACAAGAGCCAATCGAGGCACAAATCACGATTGACGAATTTAACCGCATCGATCTCAGAGTAGCCCGCGTCACCAATGCTCAACACGTAGATGGTGCCGATAAATTGCTGCAACTAACGCTTGAACTTGGCGACACCCAGCGTCACGTCTTTGCCGGGATCAAGTCGGCTTATAGACCCGAGGACCTGATTGGTCGTCTGGTTGTCGTCGTTGCAAACCTGGCACCGCGAAAAATGCGATTTGGCGTATCGGAGGGCATGGTGCTCGCGGCAGGTCCGGGGGAATCAGAGATTTGGCTGCTTTCGCCGGATGCCGGTGCCGAACCTGGTTTGCGAATTCGCTAGGGCCGTGGCTCAATCTGACTCGACAACTGCCGTGCAGACAATTGGCTGCCAACGAGTCCTATTCGATATTCCCCCGTCGGTTGCATATTTCAATTGCGCCTATCTGTCGCCGTTACTGCTTACCAGCAGTTCAGAATCGACCTGTGGAATCGAACGAAAACTGCACCCCTGGCAGATTAGACCCGGCGATTTTTTTAATGAAACAGAACGCGTCCGGGCGCTCGCTGCACAGCTGATAAACGCCCGCAACGATGACATCGCACTGACGCCTGCCGCAAGCTATGGCATTGCCACTGCGGCGGCAAACCTGACAGTGTCACCGCAACAAGAAATCATTGTTCTAGAAGACCAATATCCTTCCAATTACTATAGCTGGGTAGAACTCGCCGGGAATAGCGGTGCCCGATTACGTTGCATACCCCGACCAGCCAACGGCGACTGGACCACAGCGATTCTCAACGCCATCACTCCAGCCACAGCGATCGCCGCGCTGCCGCATTGTCACTGGACCGACGGCACGCTGATAGATCTTGCTCAAATCTCTGGTGCACTTCGATCTACAGGTGCCGCGCTGGTGATCGATGCGACACAAAGCCTTGGCGTACTGCCTTTCGACGTTGCTGAAATCGATCCTGACTTTCTCGTCAGCTCCGGCTATAAGTGGCTATTAGGACCGTATTCGACAGGACTCCTTTATGTCGCACCGCGTCAACAACATGGAAGACCACTTGAGCACAATGGCCTCAACCGCGCAGGCTCCGAAGATTTCAGTCAACTGGTTCGGTACCGTGACGATTTTCAAGTCGGAGCCCGGCGTTTTGACGTAGGCGAACGCGCAAACTTTGCCCTATTGCCGGCGCTGATTGCCGCTCTCGAACAGTTACTGGAATGGGACGTTCATGCGATTCAGCGTAGCCTCAGTCAATTAACCGATGACATTTATAAGCGTGTGACGACACTCGGCTTCGAAACGCCCAAGCGCGCTCTTTGTGCGGGACATTTTCTTGGCATTCGACATCCCAACGGTTTGCCAAAAGATGCCACCAAGCAACTTGCAATGGATGCTGTCTATGTCAGCGTCCGCGGTGATTCACTTCGCGTCACGCCGCACCTTTACAACAACACCGATGATATTGATCGCCTGATCCAATCACTCAGCCGGCTTACGCCTGGACCCTAGATACAAGAGTGCACGACGTTCATCCAATTCCTGTAGCTGCTATCGACGCCTGGTTACCGCAGACACAATGCACCAAATGCGGTTATCCATCGTGTATCGACTATGCACGCGCTATCCACTCAAGAGAGGCCGATATCAATCGATGTCCGCCCGGATATGAGGTCACGATTTTAGGACTCGCTGCGCTACTTGGTACCGAACCCAAGGCCCTTGAGCCCAGTTGTGGCGAGACAACAGGCTGGTGGACTGCTCGGGTTCATGAAGCAGAGTGTATTGGCTGCACCTTATGCATCGACGTTTGCCCGGTCGACGCAATTGTCGGCGCGGCAAAACAACTCCACACCGTTATCGAAAATGAATGCACCGGGTGCGAACTCTGTCTAGCACCGTGTCCAATGAACTGCATTACCTTGGCGCCGCTATCCGACGACAGGCCGTCAGGCCGCTGGCTCGGACTCCCCGATGACAAAGTGCGACTCGCTCGCACTCGAGCGGCCGCCAGGCACCGACGGCTCACACAAAAAGATAAATCCACGAATGATCCAATCGACCCTAGTGATACTGAACGCCAAACAGAAATCGCAGCTAGTGTTGTCCGGCGCCGCCAGCAACGTCAAAGAGCCCGGATCAATGGGGCCTCATGAGCACATGACTCCATACAAGATCAACCGGCTTTATCAAGGCTTAGCACAGTCAATCACAGCGCCAGTGACAGAGCTTGTTTACCGGTCGCCGTTCGAATTGCTGATTGCTGTGATCTTATCAGCACAGGCTACTGATACTTCCGTAAACAAAGCGACGCAACAACTGTTCGCACAGGGCAATACGCCGGAGAGCTTGCTGGCGCTCGGCGCAGACAATGTTCGTCGCCATATCAAACAGATCGGGCTCTTCAATACCAAGGCAAAGAACATCATTAAAACTTGTCGTCTATTGATCAGCGAACACCGCAGCGAAGTACCTTCGTCTCGCGAGGAACTAGAAGCGCTTCCAGGTGTTGGCCGTAAAACAGCAAATGTGATTTTAAATACTGCCTTTGGACAACCTACGATCGCCGTGGATACACACGTCTTCAGGGTAGCCAATCGAACAGGCCTTGGCCCTGGCAAGAACGTCCGTGAAGTAGAGAACGCACTTCTCCGAGCCACCCCCAAGCGTTACATGAATACTGCACATCATCTGCTAATTCTGCATGGTCGTTACACCTGTATCGCACGAGCACCACGCTGCCCAAAATGTACTATTCGGCGCTATTGCGAATACATCCATAAAACCAATGCTAAATAGACCGCCGCTACAAGATGACACATCAGCGCACAGAGTTGTAACCAACATTGATCAACAGAGCTGATAAGAACGTGAGTAGTAACCGCTTTTATAGCGCGTTAGCCCGTCATCAGATCGCGCCGCTACGCCGGACAGAATTTGCCGAGTTACAGATCAACCTTGGCTATCGATGTAATCAAGCCTGCAGCCACTGCCATGTTGACGCTGGCCCCAAAAGGACTGAGATGATGACACGACAGACAATCGATCGAATCGTCGATTGGATCGACAAGCAGGCAGTCGAACGGGTTGATCTTACCGGTGGTGCCCCTGAATTGAATCCAAATTTCCGCTACCTCGGAGACGCGCTGGCAGTGCGTCAAACCATAATCACAAGCCGCTGCAACCTAACTGTTCTTTTCGAACCTGGTCAAACCGACCTTGCCCACTGGTATGCCGACCGGCATGTGCGGCTCGTGTGTTCATTACCCTGTTACTCTAAGGTAACGGTTGATACGCAGCGCGGCCGCGGCGTCTTTGATAAGAGCTTGCGCGGACTCACAGTACTCAATGAAATCGGCTATGGCTGGGATGACTCGCTCCAGCTTGACCTGGTTTATAACCCAGCAGGAACAAGTCTTCCAGCAGCTCAGAAAGAGCTGGAACAGCTATACCGGGACCAGCTCTATCGAAATTACGGTGTCGTATTCAATAATCTTTTAACCTTGACAAATCTGCCGATTAATCGATTTGCTCATCAACTTCACCGTAGCGGACGCTTCGATGAATATATTGACATGCTCGACGAGAACTTCAATGCGGCGACCGTTGATCAGTTGATGTGCCGTCATGCCCTCAGCGTCGACTGGCAAGGCCGAATCTATGATTGTGATTTTAACCAGATGGCCGGAGTTCCCTTCGGCGATAAAGAACCGCTCTACCTATGGGATATGACACCCGAATCACTGGACGGAGCAGTGGTCGCCGTCCGCGATTACTGCCTATCCTGCACCGCTGGTGCCGGCAGCAGTTGCGGGGGCGCGCTGGTTCAATAATCGACTGGTTAGCCACGTCGTGGCAGACCACTGATCCGCTGACGTATCGTTTCGTAAAACAAAACACCAACTGCTACGGCTACGTTCAAACTTGCAAAATCCGTTTGGGTTGGAACTCGGACCATTTCATCGCAATGTTTCCTGGTGCCTGGCCGCACACCCCGTTCTTCTCCCCCGACAACTAGTGCGAGTGGCATATCCAGTAATACTTCAGTGACATCGGTTTTCGAGTTTTCGTCCGCACCGATCAGCCAGACACCACGGCTCTTCAGCGAAATCAAGGTACGAGGCCAGTTTGAAACTTGAAACAGCGGAACGCGGCTGACACCACCTGCTGCGACCCGAGTGACCGTCGGCGTGATACTAGCGCCACGCCGTTTAGGAATCACCACAGCGTGCGCTCCAAAAGCCGCTGCAGCTCGCAAACAAGCACCCAGATTACGTGGGTCTTGAATACCGTCAATAACGAGGAGCAGCGGCACCTCGGTAAGATTGTCCAAATGCTCGAATAAATCACCTGACTCGAGGTTGGCGCTGCCATCAGGCCGATACACAGCAACCATACCCTGATGGCGGATGCCTTCGGCAAGACGATCAAGCCGTTCTTTTCCGACATACACCACATCGATTCCCGAAGCCGTCGCTTGCTCGCACAGTGCGCGCCTGCGCGCACTGTGCTGGTTTTGGTTGCAATAGATTCGCGAGACAGTGCCAGCTGCATTGATGGCCTCCTCAACAGCGCGCAAGCCACAAACGACAATCGTGGATTTCATAGCCCAAACTTTAAAGAGAATCGGTTTGACAAATCGGGAAGCCTGCCAGTATCGTCCGCTCCCTGATTCTACCTTCGTATCCTTAAACGGCTCAGTACTGCGTTAAGGATTCGTGTGCCGAGGTGGCGGAATTGGTAGACGCGCTAGCTTCAGGTGCTAGTGGGGGTAACCCCGTGGAGGTTCAAGTCCTCTCCTCGGTACCAATCACTGCATGTCGAGGTCCCTCTCCAGGCTGCAAACGATCTAGCCCGCCAGTGGGTGGCGACGAATGATGGTCTCCTCCCGCGCGGGTCCTGTCGAAACGATATCCACCGGGACTTCAACCAACTCTGCGAGGCGCTCTAAGTACCTAATTGCCGCCTCTGGCAAGTCACTATCGGATTGGCTGCCAGAAGTAGGCGTCTTCCAGCCAGGCATGACTTCCCAAACCGGTTCTACCTGTGCAAGGTTAACGGTCCCAACGACACTATTGTCAACTTCAGTACCGTCAAGACGGTATTTAGAACAAATCTTGATTTCGTCTAAGCCGTCAAGTACATCAAGCTTGGTCACGCACAGCGAATCGATGCCATTGAGCCTGCAAGCACGGCGCACACCGACGGCATCAAACCATCCACAGCGCCGTCCACGGCCAGTAGTCGCACCGAACTCATGCCCTCTTTGTGCCAGCCTGGCGCCAGTGTCACAGAATAATTCGGTTGGAAACGGCCCATTGCCTACCCGCGTGGTATACGCCTTGACCACACCAACCACAGTGTCGAACAGACCCGGGCCGACACCGCTTCCTGTGGCAGCACTGCCAGCACCGGTGTTAGAAGAAGTGACATACGGATAGGTACCATGATCAACGTCTAGTAAGATGCCTTGAGCGCCTTCAAACAGCAAAGATTGTCCCGCGTTAATTGCTTCATGCAAGGCAGCGGCCACATCAATGATCACCGGCTGCAGGGCCTCCCCCCATGCCAAGCAGTCATCGGTCAGCCTCACGAGATCAATGGCCTCTACACCATAATATCCGGTCAAAAGAAAATTATGATAATCACCCAACAAAGTAATGCGCTCCTGGCATTGTGCGGGCAACAACAAGTCACCAAGTCTCATACCACGACGGGCGACCTTGTCCTCATACGCTGGACCGATACCCCGCCCTGTCGTACCGATGGCACTCGCCTTATGCCTGCTTTCCCTAGACACATCCAGTGCCGTGTGAAACGGCAACACCAAAGGACATGCAGAGCTCAGACGCAGCCTTTCCATCACCGAAATACCAGCAGCCTCCAGTTGTCCAATCTCAGCCAACAACGCATTGGGCGAGACCACAACACCGTTGCCAATATAACAACGAGTTTCGGGCCTAAGAATGCCCGACGGCACCAGATGAAGTACTGTTTTTTTGCCATCGATCACCAACGTGTGGCCTGCGTTATGCCCACCCTGGAAGCGGACGACAGCGTCGGCCTGATCAGTCAAGAGATCAACGATTTTGCCTTTACCCTCATCTCCCCACTGGGCACCTAGAATAACCGCATACCGTCCCATTCAGACCTCTCCCAGGTCACCCGTTGACCAGGTACAAAAGTGCAAGGCCGATGAGCATGCACGCTGCCCCACTGACGCGAAGCTTGCGATTGTCTGAACGGCTGACGATCTCCATCATCCTGCGGTAACCATCAGGATTTAGGAACGGCATGACGCCTTCGATAATAATTACGAGCGCCAACGCAACCAGCAATGTCTGCCAGTTCACGCGCGAAGGTCCTACTAGTCAACGGCGCCTGGCGGGTCTGCTTGGTTGAAGTAGCGGAAGAACTCTGAAGTCGGCTCAATTACCAGCAAATTATCTGGTGAATTGAAAGTATTTTGGTATGCATCGAGGCTGCGGTAAAGTCGGTAGAACTCACGATCTTGGCCAAAAGCGTCGGCAAAAATCTTCGTTGACTTGGCATCCCCCCGACCGCGAATTTCCTGCGCGTTGCGATCCGCGTTGGCCAGAGTAATCTGTCGTTTGCGATCTGCTTCGGCACGAATTCGCTCCGCCGTCTCCGCTCCTTCGGCACGCAATTCCTTCGCTACGCGAGAGCGCTCGGCCACCATTCGACTGTAGATCGAGTCACTGATTTCGGGATCGAGATCAACTCGCTTGAGACGAAGATCGATAACCTCTATACCCAACTCTCCAATATCCTTGTCAATTTTCTCACGAACGACGTTCATGATTTTCTTTCGATCACCTGCGATAACCTGCTGTACCGTGCGCTTACCAAACTCACTGCGCAGTGCATCATTGACTCTTTGAGCCAATCGATTACGTGCATTGGAAGCTAATCCTTCCAGTTTGGTGTAATAAAGAAGTGGCTCGATGACACGCCACTTGACGAATGAATCAACAATCAAGTTCTTCTTTTCGAAAGTAAGGTACTCTTCGGGTTCTGCATCCAGCGTCTGCATGCGCGCGTCGAAATACTTTACCTGATTGATTGGATTGGGCATCTTAAAATGCACGCCGGGCTCGTCGTCCGCACGAACGATCTCACCAAACTGGAACACCACCGCTTTCTCTCTCTCGTCTACGACATAAACGACAGACGAACCGAGCATCAACAAGGCGCCAATTATAATAACTACCAGAAGTTGTTTCCCTGTCATGATCAAAATCTCGTAACGCGGCTGCTGGTGCGTGTACCAGTTCGCATCCCGTCTATCGCCCCGCTGACCGAATTGCTCGCATTGTTATTGTTGCTGCTAGATGAAGTGCCGCTGTTTGATACTTGGGCTCGGCTCTGCTGATTCCGGATCAGCTGGTCGAGCGGCAGATACATGACATTGTTGCCGCCTGAATTCTGATCGATAACCAGCTTTGTGGAATTACCAAGCACCCCCTCCATAGCTTCAAGATAGAGGCGGTCACGAGTAATCTCTGGAGCCTTTTGATATTCCGAAAGCACCTGTGAAAAGCGCGACGCCTCGCCTGCTGCCAAGGCCACTTTGCTTTCCTCGTAAGCTTCCGCTTCTTGCAGCATACGCGCGGCCTGACCGCGTGCCCTGGGGAGGATATCGTTCGAGTAGGCCTCCGCTTCGTTCTTCAGCCTCACCTGGTCTTCGCGCGCCTTTACGGCATCGTCGAACGCCGGCTTTACTTCCTCTGGCGGTTGGGCGTTCTGCATTTCAACGTTTCGGATCTTAATGCCGCTTTCATAACGATCCAGAATTTCCTGGAGCAAAACACGAGTTTTCTGAGCGATCTCCGCCCGACCGCCGGTAATCGCGTAGTCCATCGTATTCAGTCCGACCACTTCACGCACCGCGCTTTCCGTTGCCTGACGCACAACCTCTTCACGTTGTTCGTCTATAACGTTGAACAGTAAGTCTTTCGGATCGCGAATATCGAACTGCACTGCGAACTGTATGTCGATGATGTTCTCATCTGTAGTCAGCATCAACGCTTCACTCGGCACCTTCGTCAACTGACCTGAGCGTGCGCTGGTGCGATAACCGACCTCGACCGTTCGAATCTTTTGTACGTTGACTAGCTCATTGGTTTCAATCGGGTAGGGCATACGCCATCGCAAACCGGCTTCCTTGATCTCCGTGTACGCACCGAAGCGTAATTCAACTGACTGCTCCCCTTGTTCGACGACGTAGAACCCGGTAGCAAGCCAACCCACTAGAACTACAACGACTATGAGGATAAAGCTAGTCTTGTTTATTTTGGAAGAGCGGCCGCCTGAACCACTACTACCACTGCCACCACCACCGCGACCACCAAATAGCGCACCTAGCTTTCTGCGCAGGTCACGAATGACCTGGTCAAGGTCCGGTGGACCCTGTTGCCCGTTTCCCTGACCCCAGGGGTCCTGGTTATCCGAGCCCGGTTGATTCCATGCCATGTGTTGTCCCGTTCCGCTTGGTTCACAAGCCCATGTGCTTATAGGGACTCAATAATATCATGCGTCCGGTACAGGCCGACCTGAAAAAGTGTTAATTGGAAGCCCTGTGTCATTAATTATTCAATTTATCCAGTATGACGCCTTGAACCCGGCCTGAGCCATCAAACGTCCTTCTGATTCAGGTGCAATTTCAATATCCAACACACAATGGCCATCGGGATCAATACGCTCCGACGCCACCGTCGCCAGTGAGTAAACCTGAGCGCGCAGCCTATATCTTGATGGCGGCAACCGTACCTGTCGCCTTGAGCGCAGGCCAGAAAGTCTCTCAGCGATCGCCTGACGCAGGTCATTCAGACCGAGACCGGTAATTGCCGAAACAGCCACACTGCGACTTCCGCCAGTGCTACTAATCCGCATCGTCGGCTGTGTCTCGATGCAGTCGATCTTGTTCAGAACGACAATTCGGGGTATCTCACCGGCACCGATCTCCCTGAGGGTGTCGTCAACCTGCCGACTTTGTTCCATATGGTCCTCGTCTGCCGCATCTACGACATGCAGGAGCAGGCTTGCCTGCGTCAACTCCTCTAAGGTGGCACGGAATGCATCTACGAGCGTTGCTGGCAACCCTTGAATAAATCCGACCGTATCAGACATCAGCACGGCTCCCCCTCCGGGTAACTGAACTCGGCGAGTGGTAGGATCCAGAGTCGCAAACAACTGGTCGGCTACTGCGACTTCAGCAGCCGTCAAGCAGTTGAAAAGCGAGGACTTTCCTGCGTTGGTATACCCGACCAACGCCATCGTTGGAATCCCGCGACGCCTCTGACGAATCAGCTCACGGTGCCCCCTGACCCGGATCAGTTGCTTCTTCAAACGCGAAATGCGTGCGCCGAGTAAACGACGATCAGTTTCAAGCTGTGTTTCGCCAGGTCCGCGCAATCCAATACCACCGCGCTGCCGCTCCAAGTGTGTCCATCCACGAACCAGACGAGTAGACAGGTAGCGCAACTGGGCTAACTCAACTTGCAATTGACCTTCTCGCGATCGCGCCCTGAGAGAAAAAATATCAAGGATTAATCGAGTTCGGTCTATCACTCGGCAGCATATGTTGCGTTCCAGGTTGCGTTCTTGAATTGGCGTCAGCGCCTGATCGACGATCACTAGTGTTGCTGAAAGCGCTTTAACCATTGCGGCGAGTTCACCGGTCTTTCCTTTTCCGAGAAAGGTCGCTGGATCGGGGCGCCGGCGTCGGGCGTGAAGCGTCGCCGCAACACGTGCACCAGCGGCCCTCGCTAGGCCCGAAAGTTCGAAAAAGAGGCGCTCTGACATGGCGCCCGATTGCCTCTGATGAACGAGGACGGCAACCTCGTCCGAAGCAGGGGCCTGTGGAGGCCCCCACGGATCGACACCTTGCGTCGCCGCTAGTGGATTGATGACGCTATCTCAAAGATTTTTTGAAAGACCTGCGGCCTCGTCGGTGATGCACTGCCAGCGGCCCTTACCTTGTTCTGCCTCACGCCTCATCCGTGCCGAAGGCGTTGCCATCTGCTTCATCTGGTGGGTCGTAGGGTAATCGAACGGCACGCGAGGGGACGATCGTGGAGATCGCATGTTTGTAAATCATCTGACTGACGCTATTTTTTAGCAAAACAACAAATGGATCGAACTCTTCGATTTGCCCCTGTAGTTTGATTCCATTAACAAGAAATATCGATACGGATATTCGCTCTTTTCTTAGGTAATTCAGGAACCGATTCTGCAATGCGGCGGCTTTGGGATGTGACATGGCAGCCCTCCCGGAATGCTTGCGTTGTGGTGTTCTTTTGTAATCGGAAGACATCATAGTGGTATTAAAATCATTTAATCTCTATATAACTCAATAACCTATGGCCTAAAACGCCCTATCGTTATACGTTAGGCAGCGCTCAACGCCCACCCTCACCTGCCAATGTAGGGTGCCAGCGCCCCGGTTTCAATGTCTATCAAGAAAAATCACGCAGCCAATAGGCGAACTTATTCTCTACAAACATACATGCCGAAGTCGACAACCCCGCATGCCCCGCATCCATCCATACAAAACCTGCCCCGTTTCTGAGCCAGGTCAACTGGCGTTTGGCCAGCTGCCTCGTTGCTGCCAATGTGGCTTCACACATTTCCTGCCAACTACTTTCACCCTCGAGATAAGACCATACCTGGCGGTAACCTACGGCTCGCATTGCAACGCTCTCGCGACTCACCCCGGGCTCCTGACTCAGTCGTTCAACTTCCGAAACAAGCCCCCGGTCGAGCATCTTGGTGAAGCGTTTTTCCAATTGCTGATGTAGCGATGCACGGTCGTTGTAGAAAAGGGCGATCTTCGTAAACTTTTGCCCGCCACCGTGCGTCTTTTTGTTAGGGCGCATCGGCACAGCGCGTCCGCTGACTAGGTTAATTTCCAGTGCACGCTGAATACGCTGTCTGTCGTGCTGTTCGATGCGGTATGCGGACATTGGGTCGATCATCGCCAACTCTTTGTGCAATGCAGGCCAGCCTTCCCGCTCGGCTTTACGGGCAATCCGTCGGCGCAGCGCCCTGTCTGCTTGCGGCAGGGGTGCTAAGCCCTGCTCCAGATTTCCGAAATAGAACATACTGCCCCCTACCAGCAACGGTATTAAGCCCTCGTTGTGGGCACTCGCAATCAAGTCTTTGGCCAGTTCACAAAAGCGCGCGACAGTGAATGTCTCGCTCGGAGCACAGATATCTATCAGACCATGAGGGAATTTCGCTCGTATTGCCGTGCTGGGTTTTGCCGTGCCAATGTCCATGCCACGGTATACCTGAGCCGCGTCAACGCTGATCAACCGAATGGGATAGATCTGCGCCAGTGCGATGGCCAATTCGGTCTTTCCACTACCAGTTGGGCCAGCTAAGAAAATGACAGGAGGGTTTTCTGTCATACGAAGTACCCCGTGAGGGCGACAAAGACTCGCACCAACAAAACTAGCAGTCAACGTCCACGTAAAAACCAGTTATCGATTTCAGATAATGAAATCTCCCGCCATGTCGGTCGACCGTGACTACATTGTCCGGCGCGTGGTGTGATTTCCATCTGCCGTAACAACGCGTTCATCTCCATTAAAGACAGTCTGCGATTTTGGCGGATCGAAGTCCTGCAAGCCATCGATGCCAACGAGGCTTCGAGACGGTCTACCAAGAGGCCCGATTCTCCGTGCATCAACAACTCAGACAACCAATCACGAACCAGATCGAGCGATTCTGATGCCGACAGAATTTCGGGCACCTGTCGAATCATCAAAGAGGTCGGACCAGCACGCGAAACCACAATTCCCGCGTCACTGAGCTGCTCAAGAGCGGTCTCGACCTGATCGCCTTCTTCACTGGATATCTCTAATTTAATCGGTAGGAGCAGCGGTTGACCCGGTCGGGATTCCCCAAGAAACACTTGTTTCAGGTGCTCGTGGGTTATTCGCTCATGAGCTGCATGCATATCGACCAACACCAGCCCATTGTCGTTTTGAGCCAGAACATAGGCGCCTTTGAGTTGAGCCAGCGCATAACCCATACGCCTGGTCGTGCCATCTTCTTTCCCGACTGTGGAAGGGCCCTGTGAATAAAGATCAACCATGATCTGACTAATTTCAGGGGTAGCGGAAATCTGTCGCTCTGCCTGTCTCGAGGAAAGGCGCGTGTCTGACTGTGAGGGCCTCACTTTCACTCCAGAACCGGCGGTATCTATTTGACCGTCTCCACTGGTGAGTCCCGATGTATTTGTCCGGCTTTCCCCGAGAGCGTTCGCTATAGCCTGACGCACAGCACGATAAACAAAATCATGAACCGCCCTTGCCTCACGAAATCGCACCTCCGACTTTGCTGGGTGAACATTAACGTCCAGGCGGCGGGGATCAACATCCAGGTAGAGCACATAACCCGGCTGACGTCCCTGATACAGTACACCCTGGTACGCGCGTCGTACCGCGTGAGCTATCGAACGGTCACGGACCCAGCGCCCATTGACAAAAAGATACTGCAGATCCCCCTGACTTCTTGAATACGTCGGTTGACCGATCCAGCCAGAAAGAGAAATAGGTCCTTTGTCAGAGTTAAGCCTTATGCTGCGCACCACAAATGATTTTCCGCAAACTGCTGCGATCCGACTCTCTAGAGTATCCGCATCGTTAACAGACTTGAAAACAGCCCGCTCTTTCCGCTCGTTTTCAAGTACGAAGCCAACCGTAGGATTAGACAACACCAGTTGATGGAAGACGCGCCCAATATGAAATCGTTCAGTTCGCTCTGATCTTAGGAATTTGCGCCGCGCCGGCAAGTTAAAAAATAAGTCCTGCACTTCAACGACGGTACCGGTTGTTATTGATTGTGGTTGCGCCTCGACAACCGATCCAGCTCGACATTCAATCCGCCAGCCATGCGGCTCGCCCGCGACTCGCGATGAGAGCGAAAGCTTCGCAACCGCTCCGATACTTGGTAGGGCTTCACCCCTGAATCCGAGCGTACCTATCTCGAACAATTCATCAAAATCTCGCAATTTACTCGTCGCGTGTCGTGCCAGCGCGAGCGGCAATTCTTCCAGTCCCATGCCACAACCATCGTCACTGACCTTGATTAGCTTTACACCCGCCGCAGCGATAACCACATGAATATTGCGCGCACCGGCGTCGATGCTATTTTCCAACAACTCCTTTAGAACAGAAGCAGGCCGTTCGACCACTTCTCCTGCGGCAATTTGATTGATGACATGCTCATCGAGCCGCTTGATTAACCCATTATTCTTGAGTACCACGGAATTCCTCAATATTTACAGCCCTAATGCAACCTCAACTGCTGTCCGCTTAGAATCCGATCATTATCCATGCCGTTAAGAAGCTTTAACTGATCAACTGTAACACTGTAACGAGCACTGATTAATGATAAGGACTCTCCCCTTTGAACCGTGTGAATAGATCGATCCGCAGGCAGCGGGCACGCCGGTTGCGAGCGGCAATAAGCTTTGATGCCTCTTAGTATTGCGCCAGCGATTTGCTCCCTATATAAAACCGAGCGCAGACGCGACTCTTCGACAGGATTCGTAATGTAACCGCTTTCCACCAATATTGACGGGACTTGTGGTGCCTTCAATACCATAAACCCTGCCTGCTCTACGTAAGGGCTGTGTAACGGCCCGACACCGCGAAGTTCCGATAGAACTGCATTGCCGAGTTTCAGGCTTTGTTTAATCTGGCGATCAAGCGACATATCCAGCATCGTCGCGGCCACATCTCGCGGCTTGTCTCGCAGACGGATGCCCCCTGCCAGGTCCGCCGCATTCTCGACCTTAGCCAAACGAGCGGCCAGCACACTTGTGGCACCGCGCCTTGACAACGCATAGACCGAAACACCGCGAGCTGCTTGGCTGGTAAACGCATCCGCGTGAATCGAAACAAATACCATAGCATTGTGCTTGCTGGCGAGGTCCCGACGTGACCTAAGGCTGACGTAATAATCTTTGTCACGCGTCAAGACATGACTCATACCCGGCTCGAATTCAATCATGCGAGCCAAACGCCGGGCAATCTTCAGCACGATCGTCTTCTCTCTTGTCATCCGTGAACCGGTTGCGCCCGAATCATCTCCACCATGGCCAGGGTCAATAACAACGAGATAAGCCGCTGGTTGGTTGACGGGCGTTGTGTTTTCTGGTTCAGACATAGACTTCATCGAAACCAGCAGGCGGTGTCCATACTGACCCGTCGGAGGAAGCAACCTTGCCTCAATTTCCGCGCCGTGCTCCAGGTCTACGACCAGCCGCAGTACCCCGGGCTTTGGCAGTCCACTACGGATTCCCCGTATCCACGGGAACCCGCTCGAGTCAGGAAGACTTCCTGTGAGGACCCCACCAACAACATCGATGACCACACGATCAGGCCTGGTCAACGAGAAGACCTGCCATTGGGTCACAGTTGACAGACTGACGAAAAGTTGTGCTTCCTTAAGGCCTGACCACAAACGGACGTCCTTGACAGCAACCTCTGCCACTAGGGTTCCGCTAGGTAGCATAAGCAGCAGAAGGCACACTGCCCTCCAGACGGCGATTCGGCGACCGCCACGTTCATACATCTTTGGCCGCATCACAAATCGTCACTCGGCGGCCATCACTTTCATACTGCAGCGTAATCATCAAGGTTGGTGCTGGCAGCAACCCATCGCCACGATCCGGCCATTCCAACAAGCAGATCGTATCATCGTCAAAATACTCTCGCACGCCAAGGACTTCGAGTTCGTGCAACGATTCAATCCTGAACAAATCAAAATGCACCACCCTTACATCACTAAAAAAATAGGACTCGATCAGCGTATAAGTTGGACTCGGAACCGGCCCGCAGTGGCCCAAACCGCGCAGTACACCCCGAACCAGTGTAGTCTTGCCCGCACCTAAAGGACCTTGCAGATAGCACGTGTCACCACCTTGCAAACGTTTTGCCAGTTTCCGACCAACCTCGTCGAGTCCAGCAGCATCAGGAACAAACTGTTCGTAACTCATTTGCTGCATACGGCTCGTTCACCAGAGTGCGCAACGGACCGAGGAGATCGCTTGCAATCAAGCCACGCGGGTGCTTTCCAGCCGCTATGTCACCGGCACTGGCATGCAACCAGACACCACATTGGGCAGCATGGGCACTAGACAATCCCTGCACAAGAAGAGCGCCGATGACGCCCGCCAACAGATCTCCCATGCCGGCGCTCGCCATCCCTGGGTTGCCTCGCCCGCAAACATGGATAAGCGGATCACCGGAGGCGATTAAGGTACCTGCACCCTTGAGAACACACGTACCACCATAACGTTTCTGAATCTCCTCCACGGCGCCTGGCCGGTCATTTTCGACATCCCTAACCACACACTGCAATAGCCGCGCCGCCTCCCCGGGGTGTGGTGTCAACACCCAGTGCTCCGAGTATGCGGGCTCCTGGGCGAGAAGGTTCAGTCCATCGGCATCAACCACCGATGGCAACGATTGTTCCATAAAGCGGGCAAAAAGATCCCGTCCCCAGACACTGCGCCCCAGCCCTGGACCAATGACGATCGCCTTCTTACCAGCTGATAAGTCGGCTAGCGCAGAACCATCGGAAATGCCGTTTACCATCAACTCGGGCATATTCAAATTAGCAGAGGATGCATGCAAGGGATGCGTTGCAAGTGTGACCAGTCCCGCACCGCTACGCAGGGCGGCAGCCGAACTTAGCCTAGCTGCACCCGACATCGTTTGATCTCCCCCTACAACAAGCAAATGTCCGGCATCACCTTTGTGCGAGGTAGGACGTCGCGGTGGAAGGTGCCGTGCCACGGTGCCTGCATTCAGGCACGCGGCAATCCCCTCACTACCAGAAAATACAGCTGAGGGCATACCAAGATCATCCAACAACAACTGACCCCGCACATCGGGACCTCGACCAGTCATCAACCCCAGCTTCAGTGCAACGAATGTCACGGTCAGATCTGCATTGATAGAATTTGCAGGGACTGCACCGCTGTCAGCGACCAGTCCGGACGGTATATCCAACGCAGCAACCGGCCTTGAATCCTGGTTGAAACTGTTGATGCACTCTGAAATGCGACCTACCGGCGCACGATTGAGTCCCGTCCCTAATACCGCATCGACAAGCACCTCACCGAACAGCTCGATTGACTCTGACCATTCTCTAACCCTGATATTGTGCGCAGACACTGCCTGACGTGCTCGTTGCGCGGTCTTAGCAGAGGGATCAGACAGCGCAACAACGTCGACTTCAAGGCCCTCTTCAGCGGCCAGCGCAGCAACGACATAACCATCGCCACCATTGTTTCCAGGGCCGCAAACTATGCCGAGCGAGCGAGCACCCGGCCACCGCGCACGCAACCTTTGAAATGCCGCTCTTCCCGCACGTTGCATCAGACACCAGGGATCCAGCGCAAACTGTCGCGCTGCTCGTTGCTCGATTTTTCGTATCTGACTGGCCGAATAAAGAAGGTTGTCGATCTCCATCATGGCGCTATGATAATCAGAGCATGACTCCAAGCCCATCCGTTAGTCCCTCGATGCCGGAACTGAGGCGTCAAATCAACCAATGGGCGCGTGACCTCGGATTCCAGTCTACCGGCGTGTCCGACACCGCTCTGAGCAAGGTCGAAGAGCATTTGTTTGAGTGGTTACGCCGTGGTTATCACGGCTCAATGCAATATATGGAGCGCCACGGCCCGTTACGCGCTCGTCCCGCATCGCTGGTGCCTGGCACTATTAGAATCATCAGTGTACGCATGGACTACCGTCCAGAGTCAACCGACGCTGCCCTGGCAGCTATCAACGCCTCTCAAACAGGCTATATCGCACGCTATGCCGTCGGCCGCGATTATCATCGACTGATCCGCAGGCGGCTGCAACGCCTAGCCGACCATATTACCGAGGCGGTGGGGCCGTTCCGTTACCGCGCATTTACCGACAGTGCACCAGTGATGGAAAAGCCACTGGCGGCCAATGCCGGGCTCGGCTGGATCGGGAAGCACACCAATTTGATCAATACCCGCGCGGGATCTTTTTTCTTTCTCGGAGAACTCTACACTGACCTGCCACTGCCGTTGGATTCGGCGGTCGAGGATCACTGCGGTGATTGCACCCGCTGCCTGGACGCCTGTCCTACCGCAGCTATCGTTGCGCCGTATCAACTTGATGCCAGGCGCTGTATTGCCTATCTGACCATCGAACTCAAAGGATCGATCCCAGTCGAATTTCGTCACCTGATCGGCAATAGAATATTCGGTTGTGACGACTGTCAGTTAGTGTGCCCATGGAACCGTTTCAGCCCCTCTACAGAGGAAGTTGGCTTTACCTTTAAACCCGAATTCGTTAGTCCCATGCTCGTCGGCCTACTTCACTGGGACTCAGACCAGTTCGAACGTCTAACCGCCGGGACTGCGCTTCGGCGTATCAACCATGAACAATGGCTGCGAAACGTCGCGGTAGCGCTAGGCAATGGCCCGGCGACCCTGGAGGCTATCAGCGCGCTCAAGGCGCGCGTCGACCACCCTTCGGCGATGGTGCGGGAACACATCGAATGGGCACTAGCCCGTCTTGATAACTGAGCCGACTAGGGAGCTGAGACGATTAGGTGCATGCGGTAATAACGTAGCTCCTCTATCGATTCGCGAATGTCATCCAGCGCTCGGTGCGTTGATTGCTTCCTAATGCCATCTAGCACATCCGGTCTCCAGAATTTAGCGAGTTCTTTGACCGTACTGACGTCGAGATTTCGGTAATGGAGATAGTTTTCAATTTGCGGCATGTAGCGATACAGAAAACGTCGATCTTGGCAAATCGAATTACCACATAGAGGGGAACTTTTGGGCGCTACATGCTCTTTAATGAACTCGAGCGTAAGCTTTTCTGCATCACTTTCCGAAATACTGGAAGCACGTACACGATCAACCAGTCCTGTCTTCGTATGAACGGACTGATTCCACTCATCCATTGCGGCCAACGCGGACTCTGGCTGGCGCACAGCGAACACCGGACCTTCTGCCAGGATTTCCAGTTCACGATCGGTGATGAGCGTGGCGATCTCTATGATTCGGTCGCGTTCTGGGTTAAGACCCGTCATCTCAAGGTCGATCCAAACCAGATGCTCATTACGAAGGCTCATCGGCCATTTACTCGCAATTGGTTATAAATACGAACCAGACTCGCGCCCCAACGAATCTCATATGCCGGCTGCGCGCCGCACGAGCGAAATGGATGTCGCGCGTCAGGCAGCGTCACCTACCGCCTTCATACTCAAACGCACGCGGCCTTGTTTATCGACTTCGAGCACTTTCACCTTAACAACATCTCCCTCAGACAGTTTGTCGCTAACTTGATTAACTCGTTCATGAGATATCTGCGATATATGCACCAGCCCATCCTTGCCTGGCAAAATGTTTACAAAAGCACCAAAATCCATGAGTCGGACAACCTTACCCTCATAAATCGTACCCTCTTCGACATCCGCGGTAATCTGTTCAATCTTCTTGCGCGCGGCTTCTGCGGCCGCTGAATCTGCGGTTGCGATCTTGACTGTGCCATCATCGCTGATATCGATTGTCGCACCTGTTGCCTCGGACAGAGCTCTTATGGTCGTGCCGCCTTTACCGATCACATCACGAATCTTGTCTGTCGGAATCTTGATCGTTGTAATGCGCGGCGCATAATCGGACATATCTTCCCTAGCAGCCGGCAGGGCACGCTCCATTTCATCGAGAATATGTAAACGCCCGCGACGAGCCTGACTCAAAGCCTGCTCCATAATTTCCCGATTGATACCTTCGATCTTGATATCCATCTGCAAGGCGGTAACGCCGCTTCGCGTACCGGCCACTTTGAAGTCCATGTCGCCCAAATGGTCTTCATCACCAAGAATATCAGTCAGAATTGCGAACTTTTCACCTTCTTTGATCAGGCCCATGGCCACGCCAGCGACGGGCGCCTTGATGCGCACACCAGCATCCATTAAAGACAAACTAGTCCCGCATACTGTGGCCATCGAGCTTGACCCATTTGACTCGGTGATTTCCGAAACGACACGGATGACATAAGGGAATGCCTCAGAGTCAGGTAATACGGCCAGAATTCCCCGCTTCGCCAGACGTCCATGCCCTATTTCCCTGCGCTTCGGCGAACCCACACGGCCAGTTTCGCCAACACAAAACGGGGGGAAATTGTAATGCAGCATGAACTGATCGGTTCGCTCACCTTCGAGCGCGTCAATTCGTTGTGCGTCACGTTCCGTACCGAGCGTAGTGACGACAATCGCCTGCGTTTCGCCTCGTGTGAACAGCGCGGACCCGTGTGTTCTTGGAAACAAAC
>CAZAHE010000031.1:0-21343 GCA_964484965.1 uncultured Acidiferrobacteraceae bacterium
GAAGTATTCCGCAAATGTTGATCGATCGAAAAGCCCCTCTCGTTATCCGCTGGCGACATTTGCCACGAATACTGCCCGATCTCTTTAGATTTGTGCAGTCCGCACAGCCTGCCCGGGTGGAGCAATATTCATTGGCACTGGCATGGTTATTAGAACAAGCCGCTGCTGCCTATGCACCGCTGATTACTCAGGCCAGCGCACACCACCTGATTCGTCGATCTGGTGAGATGACGGTTTACCGTGATCGAGCAGCCTATCTAAAAGCCAACCATGGTCGCACACTGCGCCGCAAACGCGGCGTCAAAGTTGTCGATATGGAAGGCGCTGCACTAACCAATATGATTCCGGGTCTATCGCATGAATTCGGCTTTGGCACCTATTTGCCAGATTGCACCAGCACGACTGACCCATACCGCCTGACCTTGATGCTCGCCGAGACGTTTGCTGGCAACGGCGGTATCGTTCTTCGTGAGAATGTTACCGATCTGATAGTTGGGCCAAGCGGCGTTACCGTAGCCGTGACAGAAACAGGGCGGCATGAAATCGATTCATTGGTCCTCGCTGCTGGTGCCTTTTCGAAGCCATGGGCAAGCGCTCTAGGCGCTCGAGTACCACTGTATACCGAGCGCGGATATCACATTATGGTTTCAGAACCTGGTATTGATCTCCCCTTTCCAATACTTTCAGGTGACTATCGGTTTGGCCTAACGCCGATGATCGATGGTCTGAGACTGGCCGGCACCGCCGAATTAGCCGGACTGGATCTCCCACCAGACTACGAAAGAGCAAGAATGCTGGTTCCGCTTGCGAAACTACTATTTCCGAATTTGTCTGAAACAACAGGAAAATGCTGGATGGGCCACCGACCTTCAATGCCGGACAGTCTTCCTGTGCTGGGACGTTCTCCCAAGTATGACAATGCCTATTTCGCGTTTGGACACGGTCATCTCGGGTTGACTCTCGGCGGCGTGACCGGCAAGTTAATCGGCGATCTTGTCGCAGGAAGAATCAGCAATACCGCTTTAACTGCTTTTCGGGCAAATCGCTTTTAATATCAGCTGCATAAAACAGGACCTTAAGCATGGCAAATAACCAGAGTTTTTCTAACCGCCACATCGATATTGCACAGCGTGACAAAGAAACCCTGCTAGCGTGGCGGGTCGCACCAAATGTGGTGCTTGAAAGTGGCCGCGGGTGCATTGTCACAGACGTCGATGGTAACGACTACTATGATATGAATGCAGGAATGATGTGCATGGTGATCGGCCACTCCCATCCTGAAATTACAGAGGTTATCCGCGAGCAAGCGGGGAAACTGATCCACGAAAGCTCGTGGTTCACCAATCCAAACATCGTCGAACTCGGCGAGTTAATTGCGAGTACGTTGCCGGGCGATCTCAACGTCGTCAACTTCTGCGTGACGGGTTCTGAGGCGGTTGAGATCGGCATGCGCATGGCAGTGGGCGTCACCGGCAAACATGACCTGGTGTCCGTTATCCGAGGCCTGCACGGTGGCTCGCTTGGTGTAGAGTCGATGACCACCATCGGCGGTGCCAGGCGGCGCAATCTCGGCCCGTTAATGATCCCAGCGAAATCAGCTGCCATCCTGGCACCGTTGTGTTATCGGTGCCCGATCAATCTGGAATACCCCTCGTGCGACATCGCTTGCCTCAAAACGAGTCGCGATCTGATGGAATCCATAACGAGCAGTGAAATCGCGGCCCTCATGGCCGAAACAATGATGGTGGCCGGTGGCATGATTGTGCCTCCGGATGAGTGGTTACCGCGAATGCGTCAGCTCGCAGACGAACACCAAGCTATGTTGTTGCTGGACGAAGCGCAATTTGCACCTGCCAAGACTGGTCGAATGTGGGGGTTTCAACATTACGACGTACAACCTGATGTCGTTGCTTTTGCAAAAGGAATGTCCGCCGGATTTGCGATCTGTGGAACGGTGACGACACCAGAAATTGCCGATCAGGCTCGATCCAAAGCTGGAATTCCATGGGGCGGCACTTACTCCGGCGATCCATTGGCTGCTGCGGTCGCCTTAAAAAGTTTACAAATCGTGTTACGGGACAACCTGACCGACAGGGCCGCCGTATTAGGTGCAATACTGCGCGAAAAACTAGACGCGTTACAGAAAAAATATGATTGCGTGGGCGATGTCCGCGGCAAAGGGCTATATCAGATGCTGGACATCGTCACTGATAAAGAGTCGCGGCAGCCTGATTTCCTGATGGCCGAACGAATCAGGTACAACGCAGTGGAATTGGGGGTGCTGTTTATCTGTATTCAAAATTTTATTCGAATTTCACCACCGCTGATCATCAGCGAGGAAGAAATCGATGATTTCGTCGGTCGCCTGGAACAAGCAATCCAACGCGCTATCGCCGGTCACCCTCGTGATCTTGATTTGAGCAAGCAATCGCACTCTCTGATGCCCGTAGTCGGACATGCATGACAAGTGCCACATTGTCATGAGACCTCGTTAGCGACTAACTGGGCGCGCTTACAATAGTGCTTTTATTAACGATTCCGTCACTTGATGTTAAAAGACCATCTGTGTGCCGGAATACAATCAAGAAATAATACTGAGAGACCGTAATATGGACGCCGCGATTGAACCCACAATGATGCGCCCAACCTGGTACGACATCGACCTCGATGCGATTTGTCAAAATTATCGCACCTTACGCAATTGGGTCGGCGCTGATGTGAAAGTTTATTCTTGCCTCAAGAGGAATGCTTATGGCTGTGGAATTCAGCCAGTTTCACGTCGCTTGGAGAAGGAAGGTACTGATGGTCTGGCTGTTGGAAACATCAACGATGCGCTGGCCATACGCCAAGCCGGGGTTGAATTGCCGATTCTGCTTTATCCAAATTGTTTGCCGGAAACTGCCGACGTTGTTAGCGAACATCGATTGATACCTACTATTTCATCGGAAAAAGAAGCTCAGGCGTGGGCGCAAGCAAGTCAACGACCTTTAGCGGTTTTTCCGAAAATCGACGTCGGGCTTTTGCGGGGCGGCGTGTTACCGGATAAGGCAATCTCCCTGATCAAGGCGATTACTGAAAACAAGCTGTTGCACCTCGCGGGGATTTACACCCACTTCCACGGTTACGATCCAACGACAGGTGCTGACTATGCGCGCCTACAATTCGAACGTTTTCATTCCTTATTAGATGAGATCTACAAAATAGGCATCGATGTTCCGGTGCGCATCGCGGCGGGTAGCCTGGTTGTCTTGCAATTCCCAGAAATGGATCTCAACGGCGTCGACCCGGGTAGCGTGTTGTTTGGAATCCGCTCTGCGTCGGGAGCAGAGCGGCCACAACCACTCTATCCCGCCCTGCGTTCAATAAAAACCCGCATTTTGTTGATCAAGGAAATCCAGCCCCATCATGTTGAAAATCATCCTTCCCCATTCCCGGTAAAGCAACCGGTTCGAATGGGGCTAGTGCCGTTCGGCTGGGGTGATGGTATGCCCAACGACAGGCCAGAGGGTGCCTCGGCATTGGTACGCGGGCATCGTGTTCCGGTCCTCGGACCCATACACTTTGAACACATGCGGCTTGACCTCACCACACTATCTGACGCGGAAGTCGGTGATGAAGTTGTGTTGCTCGGTCGTCAAGGGCAAGCACAAATCAGCATCGAAGAGCTAGCCGAGCAATGGGGGATGGATATTCTGCATTTCCACGGTAACTTACGTGATCATGTGCCACGACGTTACAGTGAGAACAACAATGTCTGACTCATCTGCTACCGATAGCTTATTTGGCCCCCTTCAGGGGCTACGCGTGCTTGACGCAGGCACCATGATTGCTGGGCCATTGGCTGCCACCCAGATGGCCGATTTCGGCGCCGATGTCATTAAGATAGAACAGCCGAACGTCGGTGACTCAATGCGCTCATGGGCCCCAACTAAAGATGACAAATCATTGTGGTGGAAAGTGATCGGCCGCAACAAGAAACTCATCACTCTGGCACTCAATAAACCCGATGGACAGGCGCTGTTCAAGCAATTGGTCAAAAACACCGACATCGTGATTGAAAACTACCGGCCTGGCACTTTTGAGCGCTGGGGACTTGGCTACGAGGAATTGTCCGCAATCAATCCAGGCCTCGTATTGGTCCGTGTTTCGGGATTCGGCCAGTACGGACCGTACAGTCACCGTGGCGGCTACGGAACCGTAGCGGAGGCCTACACCGGTGCCCCCTCATTTACCGGTGCCGCAGACCGTCCGCCGACGCTACCGGGGTTTCCCCTGGCAGATTCTGTTGCAGCCACTATGTCCGCGATGTCCGCAATGTTTGCGATCTATCGACGGGATCAAGGAGGGAGCGGACGTGGCCAGGTTATCGACGTGAGTTTGTTTGAGCCGCTCTTCCGTTTAATCGAATCACAGGTCATCGGCTTTGACCAACTCGGAATCGTCAAGCAAAGACAGGGCAACCGATTGTCGGAAGATTCACCGCGCAACACTTATCGAACAAGCGACGGCCGGTGGATAGCAGTTTCTGCAAGTTCACAATCAACTTTTGAACGCCTCGCCAATGCCATCGAAATGCCGCATCTCGTCACCGATCCCCGGTTTGATGGCAACAATAATCGATGCCAGCATGCTGACCTGTTAGATGAGTTGATAGGTCAATGGTTCGGCACACAAGTCTTTGAAGAGATCATGACCTTGTTCGACGAAAACAACGTCGTTGCCGGTCCTGTAGTTGATATTCGCGATATTGACAAAGACCCCCACTATGCGGCCCGAGAAGCAATAGTCGAGGTCAATGATGAAGATTTTGGAAAAGTCCGGATGCAGGGTGTCGTCCCTAAGATGAGTGAATCGCCCGGGCGGGTAGAACATTCAGGGAGAAGACTTGGTGCGGACAACGAACAAATATTCTGTACAGAATTAGGTCTGTCGCTTGATCAATTGAAGAAATTACAGGCTAACGAGGTAATTTAGGAAGCGTTATGAACAAGGGCTACGAAGGTGTCTACATTGTCGGTGCCGGACAAGCGGTTTACCGTAAGGGAGCGACCGAACCTGTGCATCGAATACTGTGGGAAGCGATGAATAACGGCTTGTCATCAGCCTCGTTAGATTGGAAACAAGTCGACGGACTGGCGGTTTCGGCGTTCGTGCTACCGCCTGATAACGTTACGGTCGTCGCAGAACACTTCGGACTCGCACCACGTTGGCTGTTTCAAGGTGTATACGGTGGAGCGTCTGGCGTGATTGGCATGCTGCATGCAGCGCGTGCCATCCAGGCTGGCGACGCCGACGTAGTCGCTTGTGTAACAGCCGATGTTTTTGACACCGCCCGCCATAACGAATTACTCGATCAGTTCAACTCCTCAATGCGCGACTATCTCTCACCGTTTGGTTTTGGCGGCGCGAACGGCACTTTTGCCTTGCATACCCGTCTCTACATGGATCGATACGGTGCAAGACGAGAAGATTTTGGAAAATTGTGTGTCGCACAACGCACCAATGCCCTGTTGAATCCAAACGCGCTGTTTGACAAAGCGTTGACCCTTGACGACTACCTTAATGCCCGAGTCATCGCTGAGCCACTGCATCTGTTCGATTGCGTGATGCCGTGCACGGGGGGCGACTGCGTTGTTCTTGCAAGTGAGCGAGTCGCTGAAAGTCTAGCTGGCCCTCTAGTCAAAATTCTTGGTGGCGGAGAATGGCACAACTACCCACAAGAGGATATTTATTCATTGACCGGGGGATGGGAGGCGTTCCGTGACCGCATGTACGACCAAGCAAGCTGCGGACCCCAGGATATGGACTTTGCGCAGCTCTATGACGACTATCCCGTGATGGAATTTATCCAGCTTGAAGGATTAGGTATCACCGGCGTCGGCGAAACCCCGCAATTCATACGCAACACCGACACGACGGTCACTGGCACATTTCCTATCAACACAGGCGGTGGACAACTGAGTGCGGGTCAGGCTGGCGCCAGTGGGGGAATGATCGGAGTCGTAGAAGGTGTGCTGCAACTCCGCGGTGAGGCTGGCGAACGCCAAGTTGATTGTCACAAAGGCATCGTTTCGGGTTATGGCTTGGTGGCGTATGGGCGCGGGCTATCTAGCAGTGCCGCAATCCTCGAGCGAGCCTGAGGTCCGTGTGATGGCCGGAAAAGACAAACCGTCACCGCGCTTAAGTGAAGTCAACCGCCCATTCTGGGAGGCATGTAATGCACAAGTACTCAAGTTGCAGCGCTGCCAGTCTGACGCATGTGGCAAATTCATCTATTACCCGCGGGTCTGCTGCCCACATTGCAATAGCGGTGACACCCAATGGACCGAGGTCTCAGGGCATGGGGAGATCGTCAGCTCTACCACAGTCCACCGCCCGCACCACGAGACGTTTTATGCTGAAGCGCCGATCCTATTTGCCGCAATTAAACTCGATGAGGGCCCCATCATGTTCAGCCGCTTAACCGATCGGGTAGATTCAAACACGACACTCGTTGGTCAACGAGTGCACGTCACTTTTATTGACCACACCAAGGACCAAAAACTACCGTTTTTTTCTCTCAGCACTCCTCCGAAAAACGGTGAAGATTCTTAGCTACTCTGATCGCTAGACGACACGAGCGGTAACCAATTAGGCGAAAAAAGCGGTAGCTTGCTGACTAACCGATTTATTTCCAGCCGCACAGCGTCGTGTGCGGCACGATCGTCCGGCGCGTTGAACAATTGTCCAATTAACCTCCCCACCGCAGAGAACCCTTTGCCATCGAGGCCGCGTGTCGTCATGGCAGGGCTACCCAGACGCAACCCACTACCCGTCATTGACGGTGCTTGGTCAAAAGGTATCGGGTTTCTGTTCGACATGATGCCGACGCTCGCTAACAATTTCTCTGCGTGGGCACCATCCTCAAGATGGTCCCTGACATCGATCAAAATCAGATGTGTGTCCGTACCCCCACTAACTAGCCGAATACCCGCGTTCGCAATTGCCTCTGCGAGAGCTTGGGCGTTATCTAATACTGCAGCTGCATAAGCTCTAAATAAAGGTGTCGATGTTTCTTTAAAGAACACTGCCCGCGCGGCAATCATGTCCAATTTAGGTGCACCTTGGATGCCCGGGAAGATCGAACGATCAATTCGATCTGCCCACGCCTTGCGGCAAAGTATGATGCCAAACCCACGAGGCCCGCGCCAGGTTTTGTGCGTGGAACTCGTCACGAAATCTGCATGCGGCAACGGTGAAGGCACGACACCGCCTGCGATCAACCCTACCGTATGTGCGATATCGGCCCACAGCAGAGCACCGTTTGCACGGGCAATGGTGGCAAACGCTTGATAGTCAATATGTCTTGGATACGATGAACCGCCGCACACGATTAACTTTGGCCGACTCTGCGCGGCCAGCTCAGCCACTTCGTCCATGTCGATTTGTTCGGTGTCACGGTTGACGCCATAAAACACGGCCTGATAGCGTTTACCACTGTCGTGGAACGGAGCGCCGTGACTAAGGTGTCCCCCATCGTTCAGGCGCATGGCCATCAGGGTGTCACCCGGCTCTAGAACCGCATTGAGTAATGCGACATTGGCGATGGTTGCGCTCATAGCCTGCACATTGGCATGCTCGCAGCGAAACAATATTTTCAGACGTTCGACGGCAAGCTGCTCGACTTGATCGGCGATATCACATCCTGCGACGACGCGGCGACCTGGATAGCCTTCGGCATTCTTATTGGCAAATATCGAGCCTTCGAGGCTTAACGCCAGTGGTGATGCATAGTTCTCAGACGCAATCAGGTTGACTGATTCGAGTTGACGTCGTTCTTCTGTCGCCAACAGCTGCGCCATCTTCGGGTCAAACCGCCTCAGGCACTCCATCCCTTCATCATCCCCCAGACTTGGCACAGGTTTATCACTCCTTCGCACGAACATTAATCCTTATGGTTTTAGATCGTTCCTATTTTTGTTCTCGATCCAGTAGCAGTTCACAGCCGGTGCCATCTAGGAACTCCAGAAGTCGTTTGCGCTGCATCTCATCTAATTGAGTAAATTCCTGCCTTATCCATCGCAGGCACTTAGCCTGGTAGGGGAACGGCTTCTGGACCCAAGGCCGTCCATCAATTTCCGTGTCTACCTGCGTTTCTCCCTTGTCTATGGCCTCGGCGTTAGCAAGTAATGCTGGAACATAAACCCGACCGATTTCTGAAAAAAACTCTTTTAGTGAGCCTGGTAACGCTTCAGCATCAATCCAGTCGCTCTCAGATGGTTCAAGTCCAGAGAGGTCATCCAGAATGTCCACCCAGGCCACTATCCGAATAGCCAATGCCTCTGTCACTGCGGAGGGCGTCGGATCGAACATGGCGAGCTGAGACAATTGGCCATACAGAGCGAAATCGCTCGCACTGGGACGGTGGCCAAAAATATAGGGGAACTTGTTCATATGTGCGGACATTAGTTTGAGCAAACGTTTATAGCTGTCTTCAATGACCACGGCGGTGACGTCATTGCTCCCGACCACATACAACCTAGAGATTTGTCGGCTTTGTACGGCAGCAACTTTTGGCGCTAGTTCTTGATCAGTGGCAGTCAATGATCCCCAGCGCGGCAATATTGCACCTGCCTTGTCTATATCCGGCTTATAACGCCATCGGTAGTGAAATGTTGCCTTAGTCAACCACTCATCTGCGTAATCTTCTAACAGATAATCAAGAAAACGGACCACCCGATTTGACGGAAGCACTGAAGGGCCAGGATAGAGTGCCTCTAGGCGACGAATTATCGGAGTGGAATCCACTACCGCTTCCAGTTCTCCATACCCGTCAGGAAAATAAAAGGTCGGCAAGAGCGTGACTTTGGGTGACGGCAAGTGACTCGCAGAATCTGTGAATAGTCCATCCACAACGAGACGATAGGGAATTCGCCTGTAACGCAGGACACCCAGCATCTTGCGGGTATAAGGAGATCCGGGCAATCCTTTTACTAATAATGTCTGCGTCATAATCCAAATTGCTCAATTTAATTTAAGCATTTTATACCGCTTTTAAACATTTACTCTCCACAAGGTGGAGAACACACATCGCTACGTATGCATTGGACAAATTTAAAATCAACAACGACTTTTATGAATCGGAGCAGGCTTTTTATAGTGTTCAGCCGATAGCTAGCAACCGGACATTATCGAACTGTTCCACGGCATGGCTGAAGACGATCCACAAACCTGCTTTGTCCTATTTCATGCCGCTTCGAAAGAGACGATGGACAAATTTTTTTCCGCATCAGTAGAAATAGTTGCAAAGTCTGGGCATATTCTCGAGTCGACCGAGGTCGACAATATTAAAGAACTAGCAAATCATCGCACGGATCATTCAGGACAACTCTCGATCCTCAGACATAGGCGTTTCTTAAGCTAATAACATTAGCGTCACCCTCGGTCTGACTGCTTAATACTGGATGATCAATCGAAATCAGTCATCTATGCACAGTCGTGTTGACCTCTTTCAAACGCCCAGTCATATCATTGCCATGGCGTGATCCACGTGGCAAAACGTTCGTGATCAATCCCATTGATTCCAACGCATTATTTGCTCGACAGGCTTTCTTGTGACCGGTCCGAATCTACCCAGCGGATAGCCTATTGGAATCAAACAGAAGGCCGCCATAAAAGGTGGCAAGTGAAGCGCTTCAGCGACCGCCGCCCTGTCTCCTAACGCCAAAGTCGTCGGTGTCGCACCGAGGCCGAGGGCTCTTGCCGCAAGCAATAAGTTCTGAATCCCCGGCCATATCGAACCACCGGCCCGTCTGATCATCTCGTCATCTACGGGCACCTCGAATTCCATACAAGCCATAATAATTGCCGGCATATCATGCATATTTTCCATTTGCCAGATGACGGCTTCTAACATTCTCAAACGCTTTTCCTTCGATTGATGGGGCAACGTATCGGGTCTCGTATTCTGCGGGCCTATATAATTTTCTACGCCTGTGCGGTTTAACTCGGCTAACTTTTTCTTGACTGCTGGATCGGTAACAACAATCCATCGTGCTTGTTGCATATTTGATCCTGAAGCTGCCTGATTGGCTGCATCAACAAGTTTTACCAACAACTCCTCCGGCACCGGAGTTACGTCAAGCCGCCGCATAGAACGACAGTTATAAATCACTTCAAATATGTCCATACGATTACCCAGAAAAATCAGTCAAGCGTCACTATTCATAAGTCGTTAATCAAACCAAAACTAGTTTCGCCCTGGTTAATATTTTCTCCTGTTATTAGACCTAGCTCGTAATTGACCATCCACATCATACGATTACTTCGCAGACCGGCGAATGACCTGAAACTCCGCTGTCACGCAAGCGCCGATCACAATGACATACCAGGAGAGGAAAATCCAAATGAGGAATACCGGAACAGTCCACAACACACCATAGATCGTCTTATAAGTATCAAAACTTTCCACAAGATAAACAAAAACGCTTTTTGTGATCTGAAACAAAACCGCGGAAACGACAACACCTGCGACCGCATGCCTAATCAGCACTTTTTTGTTCGGGACGACAACAAAAAGAAATAATAGTGCAATCATTTCTATGATAATTGGCACAAACCCTAGAAAAGCACTGTCTTCAACCGCGTCAGACTCAAACTGAGACAATAGTGGTAACGAAACCAGATACGATGTGATTGACAAACTGGCGACCAACAGCACGGGGCCGAGCGTGATTGCGGCCCAGTAAACAATGATTCGCTGTAACGGCGTGCGACCTTGGCTGACGCCATAGATGTCATTGAATGAAACCTCTATGGTGTAGAGCATCAGTAAAACGCTGAGAATCAAGCCGATCAAACCGATAGTCGGCAGTTGGCCAGCTTGCTCAATAAACACCGAAATATTTGCCCGAAGAATTTCACCACTTGTCGGCACGAGGTGATCGTAGAGGAATGTCTCTATTGCGGCTCGCCATTGTTCGAAAATCGGAAAAAATGAAAGCGTCGAAAAAACGACCGTACCCAATGGCACAAGAGCCAGCAAAGTCGTGTATGCGAGCGATGTCGATACACGCCCGATGCGATCATTCATAAGGCGTCGCCATACACCCGCAACTAAAAGGCTAAGAATTGGCGTTAGGCGTTGCATATGATTCCGTCGGCTCTAATGTTACAGCGTCGACGTCTTCCCTACGGCACTAAAAGAACCATACATTTATAATTTGTTAAAAGTGAAATGAAATATTAACGGAGATATTAAAAAACTTTTGATCAAGCCGATTTGTATATCACACATCATATGCAATCAAGATCAGAAAATCACAACTATTGACCAGACTACAACCAGATTAATAAGACTAATTAGAACCGCCGCCGAACAAACATCCTTTGCGTCACGTGAGGAGGCATGCCATTCCGGCCCTATCCTGTCGATTGCATGTTCAACCCCAGTATTCAATAGCTCCGTGACCAATACAAAAATGATCGAGATCCACAACAGTGCAATCTCAGCCGCAGTTTCTCCAACAAAGAAACTTGCGGGGCCAAGAATCACAAAAAGTAGGATTTCCAGACGGAATGGTTCCTCGGAATGCCACGTTGAAGAAATTCCTTGCAGCGAACACGCCAACCGTTTCCAAAGTCGCGGGAAGATCTGCAAAATTGATGAATTCATCGGCCAACTCCTGGATGCGTAGATGGGTAAGCTCAATAGATCGAGAAAAACGAATAGTAAACTATGAAAAGTCCGCTTCTGCGCTTAATTTCTATTTGCAAATACGTCGTCTAATCGTTCAGAAAGTTGCGACGTGACTGTTTGCGACGTTTGTCAGTCTCCCCTGCACCAACTACATCCGGCACTAACACGACGCAGGCCACCTTGTCACATATTGCCAAAGCGCGGCCTTGCCCTTAACGCAATCGTGCAAGCGTACCAAGCGTCGGTTTCAACATCGTCGCCCTACTTCTTAGGCCACTAGCAACCCTTGGTAATTAAAGAAGATCAATATTACCGATTCGCGTTGCATTGATAGCAGTTTAAGTGAACAATGTCGATGAACCAGCCCTGGCCTAATCCCCCGAAATGATGAATATCACAGGAGGCAGTCAATGCGATTTACAACAAAATTGGTGACCGCTATTGGCGCGACCGTTCTAGCATTGTCCGCCGTCAGCATACAAGCGGATACACCGAAACAAGGTGGAACACTTATTTGGTCTATCGGCACCACACCGAGGCACCTTAACCCCGCGGTTCAATCTGGCATTGCGACCGGGGCTCCCGGTGCCCAATTGTTTGCTACGCTGCTTCGGTTTGACGACAAATGGAACCCACTGCCCTACCTCGCAAAATCATGGCAGGTATCAGACGACGGCTTGTCAGTCACATTTAATCTTGTCGAAGGTGCCACTTTCCACGACGGCGCACCCATAACATCCAGCGATGTTGCGTTTTCCATCAAAACTATCAAGGCAAATCATCCATTCAAGACGATGTTTGGCGCCGTTGCCAGTGTCGAGACCCCAGACCGGCATACCGCTGTGTTCAAGCTATCGAAACCACATCCCGCGCTCATGCTGGCTTTATCCTCGCAACTCGGTTCCATCATTCCCGAGCACGTCTATGGAGATGGACAAGACCCCAAAAAGCACAAACGCAATTCTGAAGATGTAGTCGGATCAGGGCCGTTTAAGTTCGTCGAGTTTGTTCGCGATCAGCACATCATCCTGGAACGGTACGAGAACTTCTTTATCAAAGGGCGACCTTATCTGGACAAACTTGTCATACGAATTATCAAAGACGGGTCTGCTCGCTCTCTTGGACGGGAGAATGGGGAAATCCACCTGTCGGCATTTGAGTCGACACCACAGGACATACTGCACTCGAAGAATATTTCGCACCTGACAGCGACCGATAAAGGTTACGCTGCGATCGGCCCGATCACTTGGGTGGCCTTCAATACCAAAAAGAAGCCCACAAGCGACAAACGCGTCCGCCAAGCAATTGGCTATGCCGTCGATAGGGATTTTCTAGTGAATGCAGTCATGCGAGGCACTTCAAAGCCCGCATACACCGGCATTCACCCGGACAGTATTTTTCACGAAGCCGATGTCGAGCACTACGATTTGGATATCGACAAAGCCAATGCAATCCTCGATAAGGCCGGCTATGCCCGTGGCAGCGACGGTATGCGGTTTGGACTGACCATCGATTATGGCTGGCCGCCTGCCAAACCCATGGCCGAATACATGAAACCACAACTCAAAAAAATCGGCATCGACGTTACCGTTAGAACGTCCGCTGGATTTCCTGCATGGGCGAAAACAGTTTCGAACTGGGACTTCGATATGACGGTCGACTGGGTGTTTAACTGGGGAGACCCCGTGATAGGCGTGCACCGCACCTATCTCTGTGACAATGCGAAAAAAGGCGTGATCTGGTCCAACACACAACAGTATTGCAACCCCGAGGTCGATGCGATACTCGCCAAAGCTGGCCAAGAATATGATCAGCAGAAGCGAATCGCACTCTACTCGAGCGCACAGAAAATCATCGCGGATGACGTGCCCATCTACTTCATCGATACTGTGCCTTACCACACGATTTATAACCACACCAAGGTGGGGAATCCACCATCGACAATCTGGGGCACCTGCTCCCCGTTGGACGAGGTCTATCTGAAGAATTAACCTTCGGTCCGACCTGATGTGATTTTGGAAATGCCTGCTGCCTAGCAGCAGGCATTTTTACTTTATCTAGAAAATTTCAAAATCAAGCCCGAAATGCAGTTTTTAACTGTCACTCTAAAACGTGCTGGATTCGGCTTGTTGTTGCTGCTCGCTGTGCTGGCGCTCAACTTCCTGTTGATGCATCTGGCACCTGGCGACGTCGCTGACAGCATCGCTCAGGATGCTGGCGGTTTGGACGCCGAGGTCATGGCACAGATCCGCAAAGACTACGGCCTTGATCTGCCACTGTGGCAACAGATGATGAAGTATTTTTTCAATGTAATCAGGCTCGACCTGGGGTTCTCATACTATTACAACCAACCAGTTACCACGCTAATACTGGAAAAACTCCCTGCAACGCTGCTACTGGTTATCAGTGCCCAGGTCCTGTCTATATCTATCGGGGTGACCCTCGGCGTCGCCGCCGCCCGCAAGCCCAATGGCATAACCAGTCACTTTGTCACAATTCTCTCTCTTGTTGGCTACGCGGCACCTGTGTTCTGGACCGGCATTATGCTCATCATCCTGTTCGGGTCGATGGTCCCCATATTTCCGATTGGCAACATGATCGATGTTTCTGTTGAAAGAGAAGGATTCGCATACGTGTTGGATGTTTTGCACCATCTGGTCTTGCCAATGCTCACTCTCAGCTCAATTTTCTTGGCACTCTACAGCCGTTTGGCACGAGCGAGCATGCTTGACGTGTTGGGCTCAGACTACGTTCGAACGGCACAGGCAAAGGGATTGTCTGAGTTCCAGGTTGTTTTCAAGCATGCTTTGCGTAATGCACTACTACCGGTGGTGACAACCGCAGGCCTAGTGTTCTCTGGAATCGTATCAGGTGCGGTCCTGGTAGAAACCGTATTCAGTTGGCCTGGCCTAGGCACCCTGGCAGTTCAGGCAATCATCGCCCGCGATACCCCGACGATCCTCGGTATCCTGTTTTTTTCAGCGCTGGTAGTGGTCGTGGCTAATCTATTAACAGACATGGTTTATCGGATCATCGATCCCAGGATTAAAACCTCCGAAGCCAGCAATGTTTAATTCATGACCAAAGACGGCAAAACCGCTCGCTTGTTTCACCACGAACACACCGTAACCAAGGTGGAGCATCCACTGGTTGAGATAGGACGGATGTTCGCCGCCAACTATGCTGCCATTGCAGGATTGGTCATACTTTTGCTAATCATTGTGGTGGCACTGATAGGACCCTTGTTCTATCAAACAGATCCGTTCGAGATGGTTTGGGCACCGTTCAGTCCACCCGGGGCAGAAGGCTTTCTGCTGGGCACCGATTATCTTGGGCGTGATCTTCTGGCCCAGATCATTCATGGCGGCCGTGCCACACTGGCGGTCGGCTGCGCTGCCGCATTGCTGAGCGTTTTTATCGGCATCACTTTCGGCGCGTTGTCAGGGTTTTACCGCGGCTGGGTAGAAGAAGTTCTGATGCGGATCACCGAATTTTTTCAGGTGCTGCCGACGTTGCTGTTCTCCATGGTACTGGTTGCCTTGTTCGGTGCTTCACTCGCCATGATCACATTTGCAATCGGCATCGTCAGTTGGACCGCAGTGGCAAGAATTACGCGGGCAGAGTTTCTCAAGATTCGAGAACTCGAGTATGTGACTGCCGCGCGCTCAGGGGGTGCCAAGAACCTCAACCTGATTTTTTGCGTCATACTGCCTAATGCGCTTCCGCCAATCGTGGTGCAAGCTGCATTGCTGGTCGGCTTCGCGATCTTGTTCGAAGCAGGCCTGAGTTTTCTCGGACTCAGTGATCCCAATGTGATGAGTTGGGGGGGAATTATGGGCAACAATCGACCCTATATCCTCCTACACGGCCACACGATCATGTATCCAGGACTCGCCATCTTTATATCAGTGCTCTCGATCTCCCTGATTGGTGACGGGCTCAACGATGCATTGAACCCGAAATTGCGAAAGCGCTGAGCCAAACATGACGTCGCCGCTCTTACGAGTCCGCAACCTTACAGTTGAATTCGAGATCCGCGAAGGCGTCGTACCGGTCATTGATGACCTCTCCTTTGAACTTGCCGCCGGCGAAACTCTGAGCCTGGTCGGCGAATCGGGCTGTGGGAAAAGCATGACAGCTCTGGCACTAATCGGCCTGATTCCATCGCCGCCGGGCCGAGTTTCTGCAGGTTCGATCGACCTCGCAGGCGAAGACCTTCTACAGGCAACGGACAGCCGGATGCGTGAAATTCGTGGTAACGAGATTTCAATGGTATTTCAAGAGCCAATGACCTCCCTCAATCCTGTATTCACCATCGGCGAGCAAATAGCTGAGACCCTGCGCCGACACCAGGGACTCAGCCGTCGCCAAGCACAGGCACAAGCAGTTCAAATGCTAGATGAGGTGCAAATCCCCGTTCCTGCCCGAAGGGCAAACGATTATCCGCATCAGTTGTCAGGCGGGATGCGTCAGCGAGTCATGATCGCCATGGCCCTCGCCTGCCGTCCAAAAATACTGATCGCCGATGAACCAACGACTGCTCTTGATGTCACGGTGCAGGCTCAGATCTTTGATTTGATGCAGGCACTTCGCAAAGAAACCAAGGCTGCGATCATTCTTATCACACACGACATGGGTTCGGTTGCCGAGATGGCCGAGCGCGCAGTCGTGATGTATGCCGGACGCAAGGTCGAAGAAGGTCTCGTAGAGGACATCCTCGCAAGACCGAAACATCCTTACACGCGGGGATTAATCGCCTGCGTGCCCCATCTCTTGGATAGCGTCACCGAAGAACGTCCTTATCTGCAAGAGATACCGGGAATGGTACCGCCGCTCGCTGATTTTGGATTTGACGGTTGCATGTTTGCCCCACGCTGCGAACTTGCTACAGAAGATTGCCTGAATAGAAAACCGCACACAATCCAATTGTCGGACAGCCAGAGCGCCGCCTGCTTGAACCTTCAAGACACGAACACTCGCGCCGATGCTTAACGTTTTGACTGACAACACAACACTATTGGAACTTCGCGATGTCGAGGTATGCTTTTCCCTCAAGCGTCCTGGTTTGTTCGGTGCCACACCACTTCTACGAGCAGTCGATGGTGTAACACTATCACTTCGAAAAGGTCACACGATGGGTGTGGTAGGCGAATCAGGATCTGGCAAGACCAGCCTGGCCCTGGCGATTGCGCGACTCGTGCAAGTGACGGGTGGACAGATCGTTATGAATGGCGTCGATCTGGTGAATCTCTCAGGTGAGTCGTTGCGTAGCGAACGCCACAATATGCAGTTTATTTTTCAAGATCCCTATTCTTCCCTGAACCCCCGGCGGCGTGCGTGGAAGATTGTCCGTGAGCCCCTCGATCGCCTGGCTATTGGTTCAGTCAGCGAACGTGATTCGCGGGTCAGGGAACTGTTCGAGCAGGTGGGTTTGCGTCGCGACCAGATGCGTTTGTTTCCGCACCAGTTTTCCGGCGGGCAACGGCAACGTATCGGGATCGCCCGTGCGATTGCCTCCAATCCCAGTCTGGTCATTTGCGACGAACCGGTGTCAGCACTCGATGTCGGGGTCCAGGCACAGATTCTTAATTTATTACGCCGCCTTCAGGAGCGACTCAGCCTGACTTACCTTTTTATCTCCCATGACCTCGGCGTTGTCCAGCACATGTGCGACGACATCGCAGTGATGTACATGGGCAAAATCGTCGAGCAAGGCGATCGAGTGTCACTTTTTCATAATCCAAAGCACCCCTACACCCAAGCCTTGTTGTCTTCAGTGCCCTCGGCAAATCCCTACCGCAAAGACCACGAGAGGCGTTCGATTATCTCCGGTGACCCGCCCAATCCCATCAACCTGCCTCCGGGTTGCCGGTTTGCTTCGCGATGCCCACTGGTGGAGGAACGGTGCCGAGTCGACATGCCGTCACTTGAGGTCGTGACGAAATCCCATCGTGTCGCCTGCCACTTGGTCGACAAGGTTCTCTGATTTCGGCGGACGGCTTCTGTCGCCTCCTCAATGTGTGGAGAACGGGCCCATGATCGCAGGGTCCTCGATCCCCGGCATGGTACGGGTACCAATCAGTACGATGGCCGGGAACATCGCTTCAGTGCTGTCATTGCCCTCCAGCAAAGTCGATCGACCGACCTTCTGCCACAACCAGCTTTTGTCGGGCGATTCGGACAACGTGATGAATCCCTTGCCGCGGATGACGGACGATGGCAGTGACTCTACCCATTGATTGAATGTGTTCCTATCGATCGCTTTATTCTGCCGGAGCACACAACTGCGAAAGTGATCGCTGTCATGCACGTGTACGACGCGGGAACCCGGCCCATCAAGATATGGATGTTCCCCAAGGTACTTTGTGCGAAGATCAAAACACCGGTCACTTCCAAACAACATATCTGGATGCAGGTCGTCCCAGTCATTAATAATGGTCGGGCAATCAGGATTAAAACTCTCGACACGCTGCTGAACACTGCTTATTGTTACCTCGTCCGTTAATCCAACCTTGTTGATCACGGCAACATCAGCTTCTGCAAGTTGCGTAACAATGGCGTCGTTGATCAACGGATCTTTGAGCTGTAACAGAATCTGCGGCGTATCAACAAGCACAATCGAACCGTTTGGCATGAGTCCGGGATCAAGCCGGGCAATATCCATGATCCGCCGAGGATTAGACACACCACTGGCTTCAACTACCATATGGTCGAACTGACTGGCGCTGTCCATAACATCGCTCAGTGCGCTAATGAAACCATCAGCCATGCTGCAACACATACAGCCGTTCGCCAATGCGATGGTTTTTCCGTCGTGCCCAACCACCAAGCGCTGGTCAATATTCAACTCGCCGAAGTCGTTAACCAGAACTGCGAATCGACTCTCCTTTGTTTCGGTTAATAAGCGATTGAGGAGGGTCGTCTTGCCGGAACCAAGGAATCCGCCCAGTACCGTAAAAGGCAACGGTTGATCAGATCGAGCAGCCATTATTATGTCAATCTCCAGCACCGGATGATGCCGGTCTGACAATACCGTCAACGACCGTGCCCCACACCGATATATCTTTCAACGCTTCGGGAGAAGCTGTGGTCGGGTCATCATCCAGCACCGAGAAATCGGCATATTTGCCGGGCTCTATGCTTCCAATAAGGTGGTCCAAGTGCAGAGTAAACGCCGCGCCTAGAGTAACCGCCCTCAACGCATCCTCGACATCTATACGCTCATTGTGACCGAGAACTCGACCACTGGCTGTCTGGCGATTGACGGCACACCAGGCCGTAAACAGTGGATTCAAGGGGGTTACTGGCGCGTCGGAGTGAATCGTATATGGAACGCCAACGCGTTTGGCCGTCGCACAAGCGTCCATACGCATTGCCCTGTCCGGGCCCATAGTCAATGAAAAATGCTGGTCACCCCAATAGTAGATGTGATTGGCAAATAAGTTTGAGCAAATTCCAAGTTGTGCCATGCGCCTGAACTGAGACTCGTCCGCCATCTGGCAATGGGTCAGCGTATGGCGATGATCAGGTCTTGGCGCCTTGTGTAATGCTTTTTCTATCGCGTTGATCATCAACTCAGATGCTTCATCGCCGTTGGTATGCATATGCATTTGCAGTCCGGCTGCATGGTACGCCTCGACCATATCGCATAGTGTCTTGGGTGGCAGATTCCAAATGCCATTTGGTTTGCCGTTGAAATAGCCTGGCCATTTCAGACGTCCGGTAAATCCCTGAATGGACCCATCTGTCATGATCTTGCACAAACCAAAGAACAGCTTACTGTTGTTGTGGCGTTTCAATCCCCTGACATGCTCAGGGCCCTCTTCAATCGACATCGTGAGGCAACCAGCCGCGGGCACCAAACGCAACGGATAACCGGGATCTCGAGTAACCTCCAGATAATTGTCAACATTTTCATCTGCAACTCGTGCGTGGAGGTCCGTTGCGGTGGTAACGCCCACGTTGGTCGCTGTTTTGGCAAAAGACCAAAGGTCATTGGCATTGATCTGGTCAAAGCGACGAACATCCGTTACCCGATAGACCATAAACTGCGCGGCCATTTCACCAACTTCACCCGTTGGGTGGCCATTGGCATCTTTCATAACCCCTTCTACATCGGTGCTCGAATCAATGCCCGCAAGTTCAAGTACATTGCGACTCACGTTCAAAAGATGACCATTTGAGTGCTGGACCAGGATGGGACGACGCGTGGAGACCTGGTCCAGATGTGACACCGTCATCCGAATCTCGTCTTCGAAATAGATCGGATCAAAACCCCAAGCTGCCAGTGTCTGATCAGGATCGACCAGCGTACGTTCAACTTCACTCAACCGCTCAAGCACCCCGGAAAGAGTTTTGATACCTGGCCACACTCGCCCATCTGGATCAGTCCGATCAAAATAGCCGACGTAGGTGTTTTCCCAAACCGAACCATTCATTGCATGGCAATGGGCCTCAACAAAGCCCGGCAATAAGACCTTACCTGCAAAACGCTGCTCGAGCGTGTAGTCACCCCACTTTGCAAGCTCGTCGAGAGAACCCACTCCGAGTATGCGTCCCTGCTTGACCGCAACATGGGTTGCCACCGGTTGATAGGTGTTCATAGTCACAATTTTCCGCGCGGAAAATATCGTAATCCCGTCTGTCATAGCTTCCGTAATCCCCGAAAAAAGGTCAGGTAAAGATCCTCTGGTTCACTAGCCCAATAAATATCTGCCCCATTTATCAAGATAAATTTTTTACAGAGTACGGGTCACTGTCTGGCCAAGCCCACGTAACGCTACACACCGCTGTCAATCAACTGATCGACAGGATCAATATAACGATGCGCGTATGTTGTAAATCTTTTAATACTCTAATTACAAACTACTCATCAAAACAGACTGCAAATCCCCCGTTTTTCTTCGCACCCCGGGAACGCACGATGCTGGTGTGACTGCAACTTCACCTGCGATGTCGAACCCCTTCCGCCCACGTCGCGACCACGCCCTCGCCCTTGTATTCAGTGCCGTTCCATGCTTTGTTTTCTTTCCATTCGCCAACATACCCCGATCCGTCACTATGACTGTAAGTACCCTGGCCATGAAACATGCCGGATTTAAATTCCCCGACATACTTGCGACCATCCAACCATGTCATAGCACCTTGGCCTTGCTGTTTATCATTCATGAAACGCCCGACATAAACTGAGCCGTCGAAACGCGTGTATGTACCCTGACCATCTCTTAGACCATCGTCGAATTCACCGACGTACTTGCCACCCTTAGCGCCGGTCTCAGTACCAAAGCCGATCTGTTTTCCTGCATTAAATTTTCCGACATAGCGTGAACCATCGGTATCGATGTAGGTGCCGTGGCCATCCCTTTTATCATCCTTAAACTGGCCGACATACTTGCGACCATCTGCCCAGGTTTGCGTGCCTTGCCCGTTAAACTTACCGACTTTGAATTCGCCCGAGTACATGTATCCGTCACTTGCCTTCAATGTGCCTGCACCGTGCGGCATACCATTAAGTAGGTCTCCGGCGTAACTCCCTCCCCGGTATTTGATCATTGAACTTTTTGGTGTGGCTTCGAGATCCTTCTGCGGAGCCTTTTCAACCTTATCGTCTGGCGTGCAACCTTCACACCACTGACCACTTTTATAAGTGCCTAGAACATTGTCTTC
>CAZAHE010000032.1:0-21211 GCA_964484965.1 uncultured Acidiferrobacteraceae bacterium
AGGGAGAAGGTCCCCGTTTCGCTCGCCCGTTACGCAATGCAAACCAGATCAACGGTCTGAAGGTTCCCGATCCACAAACCGATCTCGGATATGTACTCGAAGCGGTAGGCCGTGTACGCCAAGCCTTGCCGGCGTCGGTGCCCTTAATTGGTTTTGCCGGCAGCCCATGGACGCTGGCGACTTATATGATCGAGGGGCAAAGCAGCCGCGAATTCCGCAACACTAAGGGATTGCTTTATTCTGATCCGGCGCGTATGCACCAACTGCTGAATATCTTGACAGAAGCTGTGATCGCCTACCTGCGGGCACAAGTCAGGGCCGGAGTCCAGGTGCTGATGGTATTTGACAGTTGGGGTGGCACGCTGGCACACCAAGCTTACCGCGTGTTTTCACTTGCCTACATGAAAGAGATTGTCGCTGCTTTGAATGCGGACAGTGGACGGAGCACGGTACCCATCATTCTCTTTACCAAGGGAGGTGGCCAGTGGCTCGGTGAGATCGCTGACTCAGGGTGCGACGCGGTCGGCATCGATTGGACACAGTCCCTGTCGATGGCAAGACGGCAAGTATCCAATCGAGTCGCGCTGCAGGGTAACCTTGATCCGGCTGTGCTGCGGGCCGCGCCTGAAACGATCCGAAGTGAAGTTCAGCGTGTGCTCGAAGATTATGGGTCCGGCCCGGGCCATGTGTTTAACTTAGGACACGGCATTACCCCCGATATTGATCCTGACCATGTGGCAGTGATGATTGATGCGGTGCATGAATTTTCTAACAACAAAAGGCCTTAGGAGTATCTTGCCGGTAGAATTGTTGAGGCCGACCGGTGGTGACGGCTGATGCCCTCAGCCAGTTGGTGTACCCTACGTGGCGCTGCGGCTTGACTATCAGTGACATCCCTGGAAGGCGTGACTACCGATGAAACTTGAGGAGATTGCAAGGCGGGTCAAAGGACGGTGCGTGGGTGATGGGACAGTGGAAATTGAAGGCCTCGGAACGCTAGCGCACGCTACTCCCAAAGAACTGTCCTTTCTCGCAAACTCTCGGCTGAGGGCGGGTCTTCGATTTACACGCGCCGGCGGCGTCATTCTGCGCGAAGAAGACATTGTGGATTATGACGGCCCGGCGGTGGTTTGTGCGGATCCTTACCTTGCCTATGCAGCGGTGGCACGTTTGTTTGATTCGACGCCGGTACCCGCACCGGGTTGTCACCCAGCCGCGATTATCTCCCTCGAATCGATCATTGACGATGGTGCGCACGTTGGTGCAAACGCCGTCGTTGAGGCGGGCGCTCGTATCGAGGCAGGCGTGATAATCGGTGCCGGTTGCGTCGTTGGACGTGATGCAGTGATAGGCCAATCATCGCGCCTGCACGCCAATGTAACGGTGTACCACGGCGTCAAGATCGGTCAACGCTGTGTGATCCAAAGTGGCGCAGTGCTTGGTGGTGACGGCTTTGGCAACGCCCATGACAATGGTCAGTGGGTGCGTATCCCACAGTTGGGAGGGCTGACGATCGGTGATGACGTGCAGGTGGGTGCGAATACCACCATTGATCGGGGCAGCATCGAGGATACCCGCATTGGTGATGGTGTCGTGATCGACAACCTCGTGCAAATTGCCCACAACTGCCAGATCGGTGACCATACCGCCATTGCTGGTTGTGTTGGCATAGCTGGCAGCGCCGTGATCGGAAACAATTGCACTTTGGCGGGCGGGGTAGGTATTGCGGACAACCTCAACATCGCCGATGACGTGCATCTGACGGGAATGACGTTGGTAACGTCGTCTATTGATCAGCCGGGCAGTTATTCGTCTGGTATGCCACAGATGGCGAGCAGGGACTGGCGACTTAATGCAGCCCGTTTCCGACGTCTGGACAAGTTGGCAAGACGCGTGCACCGGCTCGAACGCGAAATTGGCAAATCAACGGACCGCGACGGTGACTGACAGGCCGGCTAGTGCTAGCCGACAGTCACGGGTACGCCCTCGTGATGCAGCCACCCTGATTGCATTGCGACAGCGGTCTGGAAAACGATTGATCTTGCTTGGACAGCGGCCCGCTCGAGCCCGTTTCATGCCGGGTCGTTATGTATTTCCTGGCGGGGCTGTCAGCGCCGGCGACGGCGGTGTTTCCACTGCAACACCGCTCGACGCGGCTTATGTTACGTCAATGGCAGTCGGCGGGTCGTGCCGCAGGGCGACACGTCTCGCTCTGGCCGCGGTACGTGAGACGTATGAGGAAACCGGGTTGTTGCTAGGAGTGCCTGGCCGTACAGAAGAAGACTTGCCGTTGTCTTGGCGACGTTTCTTCGGCGAAGGTCTGATGCCAAGCCTGCAGCCTTTGCGTTATGTGGGTCGAGCCATTACACCCACCTTCTCGGAGATTCGATATCACGCCCGTTTTTTCCTAACGAATGGTGAGGGCATGGCGGGAGAAATCGCGCGTGGTGACGGGGAACTGGAAAATGTCCGTTGGGTGGAGGAATCTGAAATCAGTCACCTAGAAATGGCTGAAGTGACGCGTTTTATGCTCGATCGCGCGTTGTCGCTTAGTGCAGGGAAGGTGGTCGAATTACCAGCCCCAGTATTTTCCTGGCGGCGTAACAAGCGATCTGTGGTCTGGCGTTGAAGTTCAGTGGTTGGTGGATATGAACTGTGATGACAGAGTTGGCACACCGTCACATTCAATTTCGCCCTGAGAATGAAGGTGGATCAACGAAGCCAGGGTTGAGCGCCTCGCTGCGCCAATCAGGCGCGGGTCAAGACCTGGGTAAAGTTCGCCGACCAGTTCGGTGATTTGGTGTGGTGCGGACTTTACCAAGCGCATGATTTGCTCGATTCTTTCTTCGCGGTGTTGAATTAACGCCGCAACGTAAGGTGCTGGCTCGCGCAGGGGCGGCCCATGTGTCGGCCAGAATGTTGACTCAGTGCGCTGTTGCAATTTTCTCAGACTCGCGATGTAGTCGGTCATATTGCCATCGGGAGGGATGACTACGGTGGTTGACCAGGCCATTATGTGGTCACCAGTAAACAACGCGGAAGAATCCTGCCATGCGAAGCACAGATGGTTGCTGGTGTGGCCGGGTGTGTGGACGCATTCAATGCACCAGTTATCGCCATTGATGATGTCACCGTCTGTGCAGTAAACATCTGGTTCGAAGTCGTGGTCGATACCTTCTTCGAGAGCTTCTGATTCGCTTTCTATGCCGTGACCGTGCGGCCCAAACGCATATGTCGGGGCACTGCTGTGTGATTTGAGCTCGCGAGCGGCAGGCGAATGGTCCATATGACAGTGCGTCACCAGGATATGCGTCACTGTTTCTGACGTCAGTGACATGATCAGTGCCTGGATGTGTTCAGAATCGCGCGGTCCCGGATCAATCACAGCTACCTTGCCTTGTCCGATGACGTAAGTGCCGGTTCCATGAAAGGTAAAAGCGCTCGCATTGCGGGCGGTGAGGCGGCGGATGCCCGGGGCCACGGTTTCGAGATCGCCATAGACGAATTGATGCTCCTTAATGTGAGGAATCGCAGACATCAGTCAGGTCTAAGTCGTGTCAGCCGATCGATTGCCAGTGGCCGCTGTCGTTGTCAAATGCTTCTAATGGCTGGAAGCGGGACTTGTAGGACATCTTGTCGCAGGTCTCTATCCAGTAGCCGAGATAGAGCCACTCGTAGTCGATACGACGAGCGAGGTCGACTTGTTTCAGAATGGCATAAGTACCGAGCGCGCGCCGCACTTCATTGGGCTCGAAAAAGGTATACACCGCCGACAAGCCATTGGCGATATGGTCGGTGACAGAGGCGGCAATCAGTCGGCGCCCAGCTCTGAATTCAATGATGAAAGTGTCTACGTCTGAACGCGTAAGGAACTGTCGGTATTTTTCCGGATCCGGATCATCCATGCTGTCGCCTCTGTGACGGGCTGATTGATAGCGTCGATACAATGCGAAGTGCTCATCACAATAATCGGCGGCTTGCAGGGTTAGTGTGACATCCTTGTTTCTATTGGCCGTTCGGCGCTGGGACCGGGTCTGGGAAAATTGATTGACCGCGATACGCACGGAGCGGCATGCCTGGCAGCCAGGACAGTGTGGCCGATAGTACAGCGTGCCATTACGCCGAAACCCCTGCAGAATTAGTTGGTCATAGAGTGCTGGCGTCACATCGAAGTCGGGGTCAACCAGAAGATTCGTGGCACAACGATCTTCGAGATAGGGGCATGCGTGTGCTGATGACATGTAAAGATCGGGGCTTTCAGCGTGGCGCATCATGGTCAGCTCCATGAGCCTGGGTGTGAAGGTCGTTGAATACCGCGCTTGAGCTCATCAACAAATCTTGCTCGGGGTAGGTTTTCTGCACCAAGCGAAAAAAGATGATTAGAGGGCAATTGACAGTCGATGAAGTCAAAGTCCCACAGCAACAATTTCGAGACCAGTGCTTTGAGTGCGACTTTGGAAGCATCGCGCATCTGAGAAAACATACTCTCCCCAAAAAATACTTTTCCGATAGCGACGCCATAGAGGCCACCGACCAACCGGTCGTCATGCCATACCTCTACGGAATGAGCATATCCTAGCTGGTAGAGCCTAATATAAGCGGCTTTCATGTCTTTGGTGATCCATGTGCCCGTCTCAGTTTCGTTTCGCGTCATCTTCATACAGCCGCTTACGACCCTATCGAATGCGGTGTCCAGGGTAGTGCGAAATTTCTTATTGCGCAGTGTCTTGCGTAGGCTGCGACTAACATGAAGACCCTTTGGATAGAGGACTGTACGCGGATTGGGTGACCACCAGAGTATCGGTTGACCGTGGTTGTACCAGGGAAAGATGCCACGCCGATATGCTGTCAGCAGGCGCTCGCTCGACAGGTCACCACCGATGGCGAGCAGTCCTTCGGTAGTTGCCTCCTCGACATCGGGAAAACCGTAAGATTGGTTGGTTAGCGTCATGGTAACGTGATTTTACCTTTCGCCGGCACACTAATCAGGCTTTGCGAAACGGCGAGTGGTGTGCGAGCGCGTCGATGTAACGGGCTACGTGATCCGCTTCCTCCATGGTGTAACGTTGAATAGCATCGTAAAAGCCAGCGTGTCGGAGCCAATGTGCTGAGTAAACCTTGCGGGGCAATAGGCCCCGGCTCAGTTTGTGTTCGCCCTGGGCACCGGCTTCGAAGTGCTTCAAGCTATGATTGATGCAGTATTCGATTGGCTGGTAGTAACAGGTTTCAAAGTGCAGATCAGTGACTGACTGTAGCGTCCCCCAGTAGCGCCCACAAAGCGTGTTGCCGCTGTACAGGAAAAATGCGGCCGCAATCGCCGTGCCTTGCTTTTCAGCAAGCAGCAACCGGACACTATCTGGTAGTTGAGTAGCTAGGCGAAGGAAAAAATCGAGGTTGAGATAGGTCAGTGAGCCGTGTTCATCGATGGTATTGCGATAGCAGCGATAAAAATGTTGCCAGTCGGAACAATCTGCATCATGTCCTGTGCGCCAGGAAAAACAAACGCCGGCATCGCGTACTCGTCGTCGCTCGCGGGCGATGTTTTTGCGTTTTTTAGCGCTGAGGGCACCCGTAAAGTCAGAGAACGAGGTGTAGTTTTCGTTGTGCCAGTGGAATTGGTTGCTGACGCGAGGTAGTAAGCCTGCCTGAGCAAGTTGTTGCGTCTCTTGCGCGGTTGTGAACAGCCAGTGAATTGAAGACGCTTCAGTCTCATCAGCAAGAGTGATGAGAGCCTTCACGATCTGTTTTTCAATCTGTTTGCGGTCCGTGTCTGGATGGGCCAGTAGGCGAGGTCCCGTGATTGGTGTGTACGGCACGGCGATCAGTAGTTTTGGATAGTATTCAAGCCCTGCCTGCTGATAAGCATTTGCCCATGCCCAATCAAAAATAAACTCTCCCCACGAGTGATACTTCAGGTAACACGGAACCGCGGCAACTGTGGTGTGCCCGTCGTGGATAGTGATGTGATGTGGGCTCCAGCCGGTGTCCCGGCTGACACAGCCACTTTGCTCGAGCGCGTCGAGGAATTCAAAGGACAACGTCGGCATGTCAGGAGGTACCAGGGAGTTCCATTCGTGTGCCCCGATTTCCTCCAAGGAGTGGCTGATTTTGATTGTGGCGGTACTCAATTTATTATCTCACCCTTAACTTAGCCTTTATCAGGTTTTGAAACATGTCGTCCTTGTGCGTTGTACTCGCTCAGATGAATTCTACAGTCGGTGATATTGCTGGGAATCTTGATCGTATCGTTGATTTGTGTTGTCGAGCCCGGGATACCCACGGCGCGCGGGTCGTGATATTTCCCGAACTGGCAGTGACTGGATACCCGCCAGAAGACCTGCTGTTGCGCCGCGACTTTATTGACTCGGCGGCTGCGGCGGTAGACCGGCTGTGCAGCGCGATTCCTGGTGTGTGCGCAGTGGTGGGCCACCCGCATGCCGAAAACGGGTGCCTTTATAACGCGGCTTCTGTAATTGACGATGGCCACATAGTCGGGGTCTACCATAAGCGCCAGCTACCGAATTACGGCGTGTTTGATGAAAAACGTTACTTTCAGCCGGGCAATAGAAGCTGTGTCGTACATCTGGATGGTGTGCATGTTGGAATTACGGTGTGCGAGGATGTGTGGCATGACGGTGCTGTGGAAGAGTGCGTCGACCATGGTGCGCAGGTCATCTTCAACCTCAACGGCTCTCCATTCCATGTCAATAAGTCCAGCGAACGGGAGAACAAAGTCGTCGCGGAGCGGGCACGCCGGAACCGTGTACCTATTCTGTATGTAAACCTGGTTGGCGGCCAGGACGAACTCGTTTTTGACGGCGGGTCATTTGTAGTTGGGCCCGATGGCAAGGTAACGCACCGGGCAGAATTCTTTGCTGAGGATCTCTTGGTCTGCGAACTCTCACCGAAGGGGCTGATTTCTCATCCAGGATGCATGTCCCGCGTTCCTGAATTTGAAGAAAGCGTGTACCGCGCAATCACAACCGGTGTGCGGGACTATGTCGATAAAAATGGGTTTCCTGGTGTCGTCCTCGGACTCTCTGGTGGAATCGATTCGGCGCTGACCCTGGCGATAGCTACCGACGCGCTGGGTGCAGAGCGGGTGGAGGCTGTACTGATGCCGTCGCGCCATACCGACACGATCAGCGTTGAAGATGCTATAGACGAGGCGCAGGCCCTGGGCGTGCGACACCGACTGATTGATATTGAGCCGGTATTTAACGCTTTCCTTAAGCAACTAGATCCCGTCTTCGCCGGGTACAGTGCGGATACGACTGAGGAAAATTTACAATCCCGTATCCGGGGAACATTATTGATGGCGATTTCAAACAAAACCGGTTATATGGTTTTGACGACGGGTAACAAGAGTGAGATGGCTGTCGGTTATGCCACTTTGTACGGCGATATGGCAGGCGGATTTGCAGCCATCAAAGATGTACCAAAAACCATGGTCTACCGCTTGGCAAATTATCGTAACGAGGTGTCTAGTGTCATCCCAGCCCGGGTCATCACGAGGCCACCTTCAGCGGAGCTGGCGCCCGATCAGAAAGACATCGACAGCTTGCCTCCGTATGAAGTGTTGGACCCCATTCTGCAGGCTTACGTTGAACAGGATCAGGCGACCAGCGAGATTGTCGCAGCTGGTTATGATGCGGAGATTGTTGCGAATGCGGTGCGCTTAGTGACCAGAACAGAATACAAACGCCGCCAGGCTCCGCCGGGTGTGCGGATTACACAGCGTGCTTTCGGGCGTGATCGTCGCTACCCGATCACGGCGCGCTATTTTTAGGCGACATATCATTCTAGCCTGGTTCGAGATAGTTGCTGCGTGGATAGTTTAGTTCTAGTACGCGCAACGCGTCCCGCTGAAGTTGTTCGAGTCCCATACGTTGGTAGGCGACGGCCATGAGCCCTAAAGCGTGTTCTACTGCATTCGAGTCCGGATATTTCTCAATCACGTACTTTGCACGGTTGACGGTCGCGACGTAGGCACCGCGAGCCAGATAGTAGCGGGCAATGCCAATGTCCTGCATCGCCAAAACGTCCAGAATCAGTGCCATTCGTTCGCTTGCGTCCTCGGCATAACGACTGTCTGGAAATCGTGTGATGAGCTCGCGTAGCGCATTAAAGGACTCGCGAGCCAGTGTGGTGTCTGTGGTACTCGGGTCGGCGCCTGAAAGGAAAGCGGTGAGACCGCTGGGCGGCTCAAATCCAGCCAAGCCTTTTAGGTAGTACGCGTAGTCAACCCGTGGGTGCGCCGGGTGCATCTGAATGAAGCGATCGGCAGCCGCCATGGCGAGACCACGTTCGCCACTGCTGTAGTATACGTAAGCGCCTTCAAGTTGTGCTTGCTCGGCAGGCGGTCCGTACGGAAAACGTCCTTCGAGCTGTTGGTAGTAGTCAATCGCCTGTTCATACTCGCCGTTATTAGCAGACGAACGGGCTTTGTCGAGAAACTTTTGTGCTGTCCAGGTGTCGGGATTGTTCGCTTGGAAAAATTGCGTACAGCCGCTGACGAGCGCTAGCACGCTGGCTAGAGTCAGGATGAGAAAGAGTCCTTGCCTTGGCATGGTAGAGACCGAACGTGCCTTCAACGGAGGTGAATTATACTGCCATGCACACCACAAAGCGCCGGGACGGACAGTGGTCTCATGGCTGAATCAGTGCCCGATATGTTGCAGGTCATCGTTCCTGAGAGCGAGGCTGGTATCCGCCTAGACAAGGTTCTGGCACGGCTCTTCACGGATTATTCCCGCTCACAGTTACAGCAATGGCTCAAGGAAGGCCGCATCCGCGTGGGAGAGCGTGTGCCAGCGCTACGCGAGTCCGCACATAGCGGTGATGTCATCACGCTTGACTTGCCTATGGACAAACCGAGCGTGTGGCACGCCCAGGCACTGCCATTGAACATTGTCTACGAGGATGCGCACCTGGCGGTTCTCGATAAGCCAGCCGGCATGGTAGTGCACCCAGGTGCGGGCAACTGGGATACGACGCTGGCCAATGCGCTCCTTCATCGCTACCCGGAATCTGCCGGCCTGCCTCGGGCCGGTATCGTTCATCGCCTGGACAAGGACACCAGCGGGTTATTGGTGGTAGCACGCACACCGGCCATACGCCAGCACCTGATTCGCGATCTCGAACGTCATGAGGTTGCGAGAGTGTATTCGGTCGTTGTCAACGGCCGCATAATCGCTGGTGGGCATATTGTGCAGCCGATTGGTCGTCATCCGCGTGACCGACTGCGGATGGCCGTGCACGACAAAGGCAAGCGCGCGGTGACCAATTACCGAGTGGAACAGCGATTCAGGGCCCATACTTTGCTTCGAGTTCAGCTTGAGACAGGGCGGACACATCAGATTCGGGTTCATTTCGCACACACCGGAAACCCGTTAGTGGGTGATCCTCGTTACGGTGGGCGTCTTCAACTACCGAAGGGTGCATCAGAGGCGCTGGTTTTAGTACTCCGCGGGTTTAAACGTCAAGCTTTGCATGCGCGAGAACTGGCTTTTCGCCACCCACACAGCGGTGAAACAATGACTTTCTCAAGTGCGCTCCCGGAGGACTTGGAGAAATTACTCGCGGCTCTGCTGGACGACACGGCATCGCATCAGTGAACAACCGCGCAATTCAGGTCGTCAGCGCCAAATGGCCAGCGCCCTCGCGCGTCCAGGCATTGACCACGTTAAGGACCGGTGGAGTAAGTGAGGGTGTATTTTCAGCACTCAATCTGGCGGCGCATGTCGGTGACGCTGCGCCGATCGTTGCCAGGAATCGTGCAAATCTCGTTAATACTCTGGGATTGCCTAGTGAACCTCGGTGGTTGCGGCAAGTGCACGGTTGCCAGGTGGTTGACGCTTACGAAACCTCTGGAATGCCGTCTGCCGATGGCGCTTTTACCACTAAGCCCGGAGTAGTTGTTTCGGTAATGACGGCCGATTGTATTCCGCTGTTTCTGACAAATGCCGCTGGCGCCTTCGTAGCGATTCTCCACATCGGCTGGCGCGGGCTCCATGCGGGCTTGATCGAGGCTGCACTTCCGAGACTGCCCGCCTCACCGCAGCACATCATGGCATGGACCGGTCCAGGTATCGGTCGACATGTTTATCGCGTGGGTAGTGATGTATACGATGCACTCGTTGCGAATTTTTCTGAGCATGTGTCTGCTTTTACATTATGGCGGGACGGGTGGTTGGCAGACCTGCCGCTAATGATTGAACAACGACTCAATGAACGTGGCGTGTTGCAGGTCTTTCACAGCGGCTGCTGCACGTTCAGTCGCCCTAACGAATTCTTCTCTTATCGCCGCGATGGTCAGTGTGGACGCATGGCCTCCTTGGCATGGCTGGAATAGCATTTCAAACGACTTGAACCGGGTTTTTTCGCCCCCATATTGTCAGTTGAATCGGCGTTAAAGCGAGCCGCACGCTAGTCGAGCATAGCCAGCAATATTCGGAGAGCAACGGATGCGAATGGACCGTTTAACCTCAAAGTTCCAGATGGCCCTTGCAGACGCACAGGCCTTAGCGTTGCAACGCGACCACCAGTTTATCGAAGCGGTGCATTTGATCTGCATCCTGCTCGATGAGGAACAAGGCGCTTTCCAACATCTTTTGGCGAGATCCGAGACCAATATTGCCCAGCTGCGCTCGGAAGTCGGGAAGCTGCTCAATCGCACAGCGCAGGTAAGCGGGACTGATGGTGATGTCGCGTTGTCGGCATCGCTTTCTCGTTTGTTGAACGTGTCGTTCAAATTGGCGCAGAAACGCGGTGATCAGTATGTCTCCAGTGAGTTGTTCCTGCTTGCCTTAATGGATGACAACTCAGAGTTGACCATGTTGCTTACCAACGCTGGAGCGACACGCCGCTCGATCGAAGCAGCAATCGAGGCGGTTCGTGGTGGCGCTACCATAGATGATGCAAATGCGGAGGACCAGCGCCAGGCGTTAGAAAAATACACTATTGATTTTACTTTGCTCGCAGAACAGGGTCGATTAGATCCTGTGATTGGGCGCGATGAAGAAATTCGCAGGACAATACAAGTGTTACAGCGCCGTACAAAAAACAACCCGGTTCTAATTGGTGAACCAGGGGTCGGCAAAACTGCCATCATTGAGGGGCTTGCCCAGCGAATTGTTAATGGTGAAGTGCCCGATGGTGTGAGAGACAAGCGTTTATTGGCGCTCGATCTGAGTGCGTTAATAGCTGGTTCCAAGTATCGGGGTGAATTCGAAGAGCGCCTGAAGGCACTGCTCAAAGCGCTTGCTGGCCATAATGGACAAGTGATTTTATTCGTCGACGAATTGCACACGATGATCGGCGCCGGAAAATCGGAAGGTGCAATGGACGCTGGCAACATGCTGAAGCCGGCTCTTGCACGTGGCGAACTGCATTGTGTGGGTGCCACAACACTGGACGAATACAGAACCTACATTGAAAAAGATGCGGCATTTGAGCGTCGGTTCCAGAAAATTCTGGTCGATGAACCGGATGTAGAAGACACGATCGCGATACTTCGCGGTCTCAAACACAAGTATGAGGTGCATCACGGTGTAGATATCACTGACCCAGCGATCGTGGCGGCCGCAGTGTTGTCCAGTCGTTACATCACCGACCGCAACCTGCCGGATAAGGCTATTGACCTGGTCGATGAAGCAGCCAGCCGTATTCGGCTTGAAATAGATTCGCGACCAGAATCAATGGATCGCCTAGACCGGCGCCTGATTCAGTTAAAGATCGAGCGCGAGGCAATTCGCAAAGATACTGATGAAGCATCTCGACGACGGCTGAACACACTTGAACAAGGCATTGAGGAGCTCGAGCGTGAATATGCTGATCTGGAAGAATTATGGGTCTCAGAGAAAGCTGCTGTTCACGGCGCACAGCATGTTAAGGAAGCACTTGAGCAGGCACGCTTGGAGATGGAGACTGCTAAGCGTGCCAGCGACTTGGCCCGATTATCTGAGTTGCAGTATGGTCGAATTCCAGAATTGGAAAAACAGTTACACCAAACGACGGCACGGTCCGACAACACCGCTCGCTTACTTCGTAACCGCGTCACTGATGAAGAAATCGCGGAGGTGGTGGGCCGATGGACAGGTATTCCCGTCTCGCGAATGCTGGAGGGAGAACGTGAAAAATTGCTGCGTATGGAGGATACGCTGCATCAGCGTGTTATTGGGCAGGATACTGCTGTCAGCGGTGTCGCTAATTCGATTAGGCGCTCACGTGCCGGCCTCGCCCAGCCCGGGCGCCCATATGGTTCCTTTCTTTTCCTCGGGCCTACCGGAGTCGGCAAGACCGAACTTTCCAAGGCATTGGCTGAATTTCTGTTCGATAGCGAAGACGCGCTGGTGCGTATTGATATGTCGGAATTCATGGAGAAGCACGCAGTTGCTCGACTCATTGGAGCACCGCCTGGATATGTGGGTTACGAGCAAGGGGGCTATCTGACCGAAGCAATCCGGCGCAAGCCCTATGCAGTAATATTGTTGGACGAGATCGAAAAAGCTCATCCTGAGGTCTTCAATCTGCTGTTACAGGTGCTCGATGATGGTCGTCTTACCGACGGTCACGGGCGCACCGTCAGTTTCAGTAATACCGTCATCATTATGACTTCGAATTTAGGGTCTGAATCAATGGCTGAGCTGGCCGATCGTCAAGACTGGCCCGAGCTCAAGCACCAGCTAACAGCCGCCGTTGAGAGGCACTTTCGGCCTGAATTCATCAACCGTATTGATGACATGGTGATGTTTGAACCGCTTGAGCGTGACCAACTGCATCGGGTGGCGAATATCCAACTGCGAGAACTGGCTGAAAGGGTGGCAGCGCACGGCATCGATCTGACATTCACTGACGCGGCGCTCGATCTGATCGTGGCAGCTGGTTTTGATCCGCTTTATGGTGCCCGGCCGCTGCGGCGCGCAATTCAGAATCGTGTCGCCAATCCTCTTGCGCAGGTTGTACTGGCGGGCCAATTCGATAGCAAGACTCGAATTGTCGTCGATAGTAGCGATGGCGAGCTGATAGTCGGCCCTGACTCTCGCGAGCGGTCGGCTGCAGCCTGATGCCCGTGGCGACGCATGGCTGTTAGTCCCGGCGGCTTGAAGAGTTGGATCGCTTCGTATCCGCGACTAAAATGAGCAGTTCGTTCCGAGACCGCGACGATCACTGAATGAAAGCGATGATCCTTGCTGCAGGCAAGGGCACCCGAGTCCGCCCACTGACTCAGCAAATGCCAAAGCCCATGATTCCGGTATTGGGAAAACCGGTCATGGAATATTTAGTCGAGCAGCTAGCCCGCCATGGTTTCAACCAGATCATGGTTAATATCAGCCATTTGGCTGACAGTATCGAGCAGTATTTTGGTGACGGTCGGCGCTGGGGCGTCGAGATAGGATATTCCTTCGAGGGCTATCTCAACGACGGTGCGCTAATTGCCCAGCCGGTTGGCTCAGCGGGAGGCATCGCCCGCATACAGGATTTTGGTTCGTTCTTTGATGACACCTTTTTAGTGGTTTGTGGCGACGCCCTGATTGATCTCGACCTCACTGCCGTCGTCCGGCGTCATTGGCAATCCGGTGCGTTAGCAAGCATGGTGGTTTGTCAGGTGCCCCGAGAGCGGGTGCCAAATTACGGTGTCGTAGTTTGCGACGAAGCGGGAACCATAACATCGTTCCAGGAAAAACCCTCGGTTGAGGAGGCACGCTCAAGGCTGGTAAACACAGGCATCTACGTGTTCGAACCCGAGGTTATTGATTTGATCCCGCGCGACATCAACTATGACATTGGAAGCCAGTTGTTTCCGCGTATCTTAGAACGAGGCCTCGCTTTTCACGCCATCAATATTCCGTTCAACTGGATCGACATCGGCCAAATGAATGATTATTGGGAAGCCAACCAGCAGTTAATGCGCGGCAAGCTACAGGGTGTGCGCATGCCTGGCACCGAAGTTAGGCCGCGAATCTGGACCGGGCTCAATGTCGATGTTGCATGGGACGATATTCGGGTCGAGGGACCGGTTTATATCGGCTCAGCCTGCCGCATCGAGGCGGATTGCGAAATTATCGGCCCAACATGGATTGGTCATGGCTGTCATCTTGAACGAGGCGCACGAATTTCTCGAAGCATTTTATTTGAATACAGTCGTATCCGATCCAGTGGCCGTGTAACTGAAGCATTGGTTTTCGGTCGCAACTGCGTTGACCGGGACGGTCGTCCACTGTCGATCAACGAAGGTAAGCTCGATTGGGTTGGTGATGCACGCGAGGCTCTTGGAGGCCATAAGAGCGCCAGCGAAAAGGCAGCCAAAAAGACCACTGGCAAAAAGGACGCCGAGGGAAAGCCAGCTACCAAAACGCGCATTGCCAAACGGCAAGCGGTTGATTAATCGGCAAGGCTGTTCTGTAGCTTCGATCCTGTCGACGAGTTGCCAGTCGTGCTTTCATTTGGATTGCCATTAGCGGAATGCCGCGCTGCTATCAAATGGCTGCCCGACGATTTCCGTGTTGATGAGATCCTTGGTTTTGACGGGGATGAAGAGGGCCCTCACTGGTTGTTCCAGGTTGAGAAGTGCAAACGCAATACCCAGGATGTAGCGAAGCACTTGGCGCGCGTCCTGGGAGTTTGCCGAAGCGACATTGGTTATTGTGGGTTGAAAGACCGCTGGGCACTCACCCGCCAGTGGTTCAGTAGCCCAGCGCACCAGGCACGCTCACCCGAAGGTCTTTGCGGGCCTGGGTGGCGAGTCATCCGAAGTATCCGCCACCGGCGAAAATTGCGTCGCGGTGCGCATCGAGCGAACCGGTTCCAGATCAAACTGCGTGGGTTTGTGGGCTCGGAGAGATCCCTGTGTGATCGAATCGATACTCTGAAGGTGGTCGGTTTTCCAAATTACTTCGGTTCACAACGTTTGGGTGGCAACGGTGCCAATCTTCAACAAGCGAGGCAGCGTTTCGATGGAAGAGCGGGCAGGCCCACATCGTTTGCTGAGCGTATGTTCTTGTCGGCAGCACGCAGTCATTTATTTAACCAGGTGCTTTCGCAGCGCTTGGCAAGGGACTGCTGGTCGATGCCGTTAGAACGCGATATTGTAATGCTTGATGGATCGCACTCTGTTTTTGTGGCAGAAGCTTCGGCGAGCGCTGAACTTGACCGTCGCCTAGCGGCTATGGATGTCCATTTGACAGGGCCCCTTTGGGGTCGGGACCGGTCTTTGTCGGCAAGCGCGTGGAGACGAGAAGCAAAGTGGCTGGCTAACGAAGACGGGCTTTGCGCAGGTATCGAGGCGAGCGGGGCTCGAGCGGACCGGCGCTCCGTTCGAGCCACTTGCCGGGATCTCCGCGCACAATTTCTTTCCAGTCATTGCGTGCGGCTCGATTTCACATTAGAGCGGGGTGTTTACGCCACCAGTCTCATGCGCGAACTAGTAGTGATTGAGAATGTGGGTGGGCGTTAGCTGCCGAGTAATGCGGCGCGTGTCAAAAGATCGTTTACCCGGCGGACGTAGGCTGACGGCTCAGACAAGGGCGCTCCTTCGGCCAATGCCGCCTGGTCAAACAATACTGCCGACCAGTCATCGAGCTGTGCATGTTCAGCGGACAATTGCTTGATTAACGGATGCTGGGGATTGATCTCCATAATGGGTTTGGTTTCGGGCGCATCTTGCCCCATGGCACTGAGAATTCGCTCGAGGTTGCCGCCGATATCATTTTCATCGGCTACCAGGCAAGCCGGTGAATCGGTCAGCCGGTGGCTGACGCGGACAGATTTGACACGTTCTCCCAAAGATTCCTCCATCTTTTTCAACAGCTCGTCAACGGCGCCAGTCTTTTCCTTGTTGCTGTTCGAATCAGAGGCCTTTTCCAGTTCGTCCAGATCGAGCTCACCGCGCGAGACCGATTTAAGCGGTTTGCCGTCGTACTCCCCAAGCCCATTGACCATCCATTCATCAACCGGGTCACCCAGGAGCAGGACCTCGATGTTGTTCTTATGAAAAATCTCGAGATGTGGCGAACTGCGTGCGGCACTCGCTGATTCTGCAGTGATGAAGTAAATCGCCTTTTGTTTCGAAGGCATGCGTTTAACATAGGTCGAAAGACTGACACTTTCGTCATCACTGTCTGAATGGGTGGTGGTAAAACGCAGCAGTTCTGCAAGCGCTGTCTTGTTATCAGGGTCTTCGACCAGGCCTTCTTTTAGGACTCTGCCAAACGCTTTCCATAGGGTGGCGTATTTATCGGGCTCTTTGTTGGCTGTACGTTTGAGTTCGGATAGAACTTTTTTAACCGATGCACCTCGAATGCGATCGATGTCACGGTTGTTTTGCAGGAATTCACGCGACACATTGAGTGGCAGATCCGCCGCATCAACTACTCCACGGACAAATCGCAAATAGGTCGGCATCAGGTGCTTTGCATCGTCCATGATAAAGATGCGTCGCACGTAAAGGCTCACACCATGGCGACGTTCCCGGTCCCATAGGTCGAAAGGTGCCTTCGAGGGTATAAATAATAACGCTACGTAATCAAGTTTTCCTTCGACCCGATTATGCAGCGTGATCAATGGTGCTTCATTGTCATAAGTCAGGTTGGTATAGAACTGATTGTATTGCTCATCGGTCACATCTTTTTTAGCGCGAGTCCATAAAGGGGAGCCGCTATTGACAGCAGTCCATTGTGGTTCGGATTTTTCTTCTTCATCTTCGGTTTTTTCCAGCATTTGAATCGGCAACGCAATGTGGTCAGAGTATGTTGAAACAATATTGCGCAGTCGAAAAGCGTCCAGATATTCCTTTTCATCTGGTTTTAGGTAAATCACTATGGTGGTTCCACGTTCAGTCCGCGTTTCCGGCTGAATCGAATATTCTCCTGTGCCTTCGGATGACCAGCGCACAGCATCATTGGCTGTGCTGCCTGCGCGGCGTGTTGTGAGGACGACTTTTTTGGCAACCAGGAATACTGAGTAAAAGCCAACGCCGAACTGACCAATCAACTGCGTATCGGCCGGCTCATCACCACTTAAGGCATTAACGAACTGCCGGGTGCCCGAACGAGCGATGGTGCCGATATTTTCGATTACCTCATCTTCGCTCATTCCAATGCCGTTATCACTTACGGTAACGGTTTTCAGTTTTTCATCGAAACTGACGCGAATCCGAAGCTCGTCATCATTATCCATCAGGCTGTCGTCTGTCAGCGCAGCGAAACGCAGGCGATCGAGTGCATCAGAGGCATTGGATATCAACTCACGTAGGAAAATTTCTTTGTTCGTATATAGCGAGTGGATCATGAGGTGCAGCAGTTGCTGCACCTCCGTCTGGAAGGCATGGGTTTCGACGGCATTCTCAGTGGCCATAAATCTTGACTCTCCTCTGACAAATGGGGGCCTGCGGTGAACCGCGTTATAACATCGTATGATGGTGACGGGTAAAGTGTAATCAAGGCTTTGGGCGGAATCGATCAGTGCGGCAGGTCGGCAGGCCGCCTTCAGCATTAAAAAACGCTACAATCTGCGCCCCGTTGAGATCGCTTTTTGCTGGTTTCCAGCGCTAAACGGGGCATGGCGCAGTCTGGTAGCGCACCTGCTTTGGGAGCAGGGAGTCGGGGGTTCAAATCCCTCTGCCCCGACCAATTTGTGGGAACCACAGGAGAGCCGGGCGCCCGTAGCTCAACCGGATAGAGCAACGGCCTTCTAAGCCGTAGGTTACAGGTTCGAGTCCTGTCGGGCGCGCCATGTTTTCAATGACTTACGAGCCTTTGAAACATGGGCTGTAGCGCATTTTGTAGCCGTACTATTTAATGGTTTGCACCGAGGGTTTGCACAACCACGTGGCCCAATGCCTGAGGAGGAAAAGTGTCTAACGTAGAGAAACGCTTGGCCAAGAAATCGCTCAGGTTGCCGAATCCGCCCGAGCCGCTGGGAAATTTCTCACTTGCGCAAATATCCGGTAATCTGGTCTACGTATCTGGTCACGGGCCTTTGCAGGCGGACGGCCATTACATGACAGGAAAGGTTCCTGGCACCTGCTCCGTGGACGTCGCCTACCATGCGGCCCGTCTCACAGGGATGGGTGCACTTGCGTCCTTGAAGGCCACGATTGGTGATCTGGATCGTGTCGTACAAGTAGTAAAAGTGCTTGGTATGGTCAATGCAGATCCACGCTTTACTGAACATCCAAAGGTCATCAACGGATTTTCCGATCTGATGGTTGAAGCATTTGGGGAAGTGGGTCGTGCGGCACGTTCGGCAGTTGGCGTCGGCTCATTGCCAGGAGATATCCCAGTCGAGGTCGAAATGATTGTGGAAATTAAATAGCTCAAGACTAATAAGGATCGCGGTTCGACTGCTTAAACGGCGCTGGCGACATCGGATTTGTGGCAATGCCTCGGAGCTCGGATAGTGGCATCAACTCTGAGAAATAAAGAGAGATCACAGATGAAAAGCAATTAAAAGACACGGAGAGGTTGGCCAGGTTGCCTTATAGAAACTGTTGAAATGACGCGTAATCGCGGTTTATTCAACGCTGATTTTTAGTGCATATAGGGCGGATTTCTGATAGTTGCTGAAATTACAATCACTTAAACTAATACTGGATAGGGCGTTACAAATTGTAAGTTGCCTCTTCGATTCCTAGCAGACGCGCCAGCTGGATTGATTTGCCGGTCGGGGCAACCGCAGGTATTGAGTGGTAGGCAAGAAGCGCCGTTCATTGGATAATCGTATCTGCTCAATCAAGCAGTGGTGACCGTAGCTCAGCTGGTAGAGCCCCGGATTGTGGTTCCGGTGGTCGTGGGTTCGAACCCCATCGGTCACCCCATTTTGACACAGCGTCTGAGGTTATCTGAGACGCCGTGTCAGGTTATTTATGTTTGTTGCAACGAGGATTAGTCCGATGATTCGATTCGGCGTAATGGGAACCGGCAATATTAGCCGCGATGCGCTGACACCAGCCGTCAACGAGGTGCAAGGTGCTGAATTTTGGAGCGTGTTCAGCCGTGATCAAACTCGTGCTGAAGCCTTCGCTTCTGCGCATGGCGCTCAATCGCCGTCGGCAGCCTACGATGATCTAGATAGGTTTTTGTCTGATCCGAAGCTCGATGCGGTCATCATCGCAACACCGGATCGATTGCATGCTGAGCAAACGATTGCAGCCGCGAAAGCGGGAAAGCATGTGTTGGTCGAAAAACCAATGGCGACCTCTGTAGAGGAGGCTGACGCGATGGTCAAAGCTTGTCATACAGCCGATGTCAAACTGGGTGTTGCTTATCACATGCGTTGGCACCGTGGTCACCGGGCATTGTCGGAACAGATTCGGGAAGGACGCTTTGGTGACATCTGGCATGCCAGCGCACGCTGGACCTTCAAGGCACCGGATGCATCGAACTGGCGAGCACATGATGAGGTCGGACGTTGGTGGAGTCTCGGCGGAGTGGGAACGCACAGCCTGGATTGGTTGCGCTGGATGTTGGTTCCAGTATGCGGTGAAGTCACGCAAGTCAGCAGCTCTATCACGCGTGAGGTGTTGGGCAGTGCACACGATGAAATTGCGGCTGCGAATCTAAAATTTGAATCGGGCGCGACGGCGCACTTCGTCTCGGCCGCGCTCTTCGCAGCCCCCAATCGGGGAGAGATACTCGGTAGTGATGGCTATGCTTATTGCAACGCTACAATCGGGCGCGGTGGTGACGGCAGCATAGACACCCACGCCGGGGCAATCGAATTTGAAGTGGTCAATCCTTATGCCGGCGAAATTGCTGATTTTGTCGCAGCCATTGAGCAAGGGCGCCCACCAGAGGTGCCAGGTGAGGAAGGCCAACGCAATGTTGAACTGCTGTGTGAGATCTGTCCTTAAGGGGACGACTCATGTCAGACGTGCTCAACAAATATTTACTTCAACCAGTAATCAATGCATCTGGTTCGGTCACCCGTCTCGGCGGTGCACCGATGCCGCAGGCGGTGATCGACGTAATGGCTGAGATGGCACAACATACGGTGCCCCTCGATGTGCTGCAGGGCATTGCTTGCCGGGCGATCGCCTCGGCGACACGAACAGAGGCTGGCCTGGTAACGGCAGGGGCCGCCGCGGGATTGACACTCGGTGCCGCAGGCATCCTTACCCGATGGGATCGTTTGCGCATGGAGTCGCTGCCCGATACCGGTGGATTTGCAAATGAATTTGTGGTTTCTAGGGAGCATCGCTCCGGTTATGACCATGCGGTGCGTGCTGCCGGCGCAAAGCTCATTGAAGTGGGGTTTAACGACATCGTCTCCGGTGCGGGCGTCCGGCGCACGGAAATCTGGGAATACGAAGCGGCTTTCGGTGCCTCGACCGCGGGTGTGCTCTATGTGCTCGCCCCTGGCTCGGTACCCTCGTTATCGGCGGTTGTTGACTTGGCGCACAAGCATCATCTGCCCGTCCTGGTTGACGCTGCAGCTGAGCTGCCACCGCGTTCTAACTTAACGGAAATTTCGGCGACTGGTGCAGACCTCGTCGTTTTTAGTGGCGGAAAATCCATCCGTGGGCCGCAATCTTCAGGCATTCTTGCCGGGCGTCGTGATCTGGTTGGACCGGCGTTTGTGCAGATGATGGATCTCGACGAACACCCGCAACTGTGGGTACCCCCTCCGGAACTGGTGGACTTGCAGATGCTTGCTGGTGGTCCGCCACGTCATGGCCTCGGGCGCGGGCTGAAAGTCTCAAAGGAAACCATTATTGGGCTCTTGACTGCCCTCGAATTATTTCGTTCCGGTATTTACGACGTCGAGGTTGCACGCCAGCGCTCAGTGCTCGAACGCATTGCTGGGGCCCTACAGGGGTTGGCCGTGTCATGTACGATTGAAGATCCGGACGATAGTGAATCCTCTCCGTTGCTTGAAATTGCACTGGACGAGGCAGGACTTGGACTGACCGCGTTCGATGTTTGTCGTCGACTGCGCGAGGGCAAGCCGCCAATCTATCCAGGACATGCCCGTCTCGCACAAGGCGCACTACTGATCCAGCCGCTGCACCTAGACGAGCAGGCGGGGAGTGAGATCTCGAGAAGATTGATCGAGGTTATCGGTTGACACATGTGCAACTTTTTGCATGTTGGGTATCAATCCCAAGAAGCAAGTGAAGGACCATTTGCCACAGCTGGCGTATTTGATGGCCAGCCAATGGGCCGTTAGCTCAGTTGGTAGAGCAGCTGACTCTTAATCAGCGGGTCGCAGG
>CAZAHE010000033.1:0-20909 GCA_964484965.1 uncultured Acidiferrobacteraceae bacterium
TGCTGCCAAAACCAAGCCGCGAGAGAAATTCACCCGGGTCTCGGAAATGCTCACACTCGCCAGGACCGGCGCGACCGCCAATGGGCACTCGTTAAAGCCGTCTCGCTAAAGTGTCAGTCCTGATCGTTGTCCCAAACTGCCTTTAGGGTCTCGCTGGAGAGCAGCTTAAGGTTGGCTATGTAATGCCGACGAGCGTGCTCCAGCGTAGTAGACCTGACGCTGTGCGGCATCCGCACGCCGGTGCATCGCCACCGCCGGCGGATCAAAATCCCGTCGAGGTGTCGGTTCGAGTTCAAAGTGACCGAAGCGGTCTTTACCACGCACCAATGTTGCAGAATCCCATGTCCTCAAAATTTGACGGGTTTTCGGCAATATGTATCGGATGCCGATGCCGATACGACGGTCATCACTCTGATTAGGATAGGAGGCGTGCGCAAGGCGGTAATCGAAGACAGCAACTTCGCCAGGCTCTACCGTGAGATTCACTGCACAGGACTCGTCAATGTCCTGAATTTCCTGCCCACGTGTCAACATGTTGTCTTGGTGGTATGTGTCGACATGCGCCAAGGTATCACCCTTATGACTTGCCGGTAACACCCGAATACAACCACTTTCGAGTGTCGAAGGGGACAACGCCAACCACACACTAACCAAATCTTCTGTATCCAAACCCCAATAGTTGTTGTCCTGATGCCAGGACACATAGTGGGGCGTAGCCGCCTCCTTGATGAACCAGTGGGTTGTCCAGCAAAGCAAATCCGGCCCAATCAGGTCTTCCACGAGATCCAGTATAGATGGATGGCGGACCACGTCGGCCAACCACTTCATCAGGAGGTGGCTCTTGAACCGATATGAGCCGGTGAAGGAATCACCGCCTCTATCACGCACCTCGCTGAAAACGCGCCCGTGCGTCTGCTCGAACGCCTCCAGTTGGGTGCGACAACGCTGCGCCGCCTTGGTCGACATGACTCGTATTGGACTGATGAATCCATCGCTACAGTAAGCTGTTTTCTGTTCAGTACTGAGAACCTTTCCCATAGTGCTCTCCCTCTTGCCAGTCTCTATCCGGCTTCACCAAGTACTTGACGTCGACCCGCTGCCTGACACAATAACGGAGTTTACCTGCCTGAGGACTCGTCTGTTTAGAGTATCAATCCATGATCATGCCCAACTCATTACGTGAAAAGTTTGCCTCCGGCGCGCCGACGCTAGGAACCCACTTTCTGTCCCCTGATCCCGATATACCTGAAATCATCGGCGACTCGGGGCTTTTTGATTACGGCGAATTCTGTGCCGAATACTCGACGTTTGACATGAACTTGCTTTATCACCTCGCGCGCGCCGGTCAGTGCGCGGATTTGCCGCTGATGATTAAACCTGATCAGAAAAATCAAGGTTTCTGGGCACAGGCGGCACTCGGCGCAGGCTTCAAAGCCATCTTGTTTACCGATATCCGCTCTGTCAATGACGTTGAGGCGTGCCACCAGTCGATTCGACCAGATACCCCGGACCAACAGGGGCTGATGGGGGTCAAACTTCGCCGCACTGCCTTGGCGGGCTACCAGGCCGAAGGCTACCTCGAAGATCTGCAGTCTATTTTGTTCCTGATTATGATCGAAAAGGACATTGCCGTTGACAACTTGGACGCCATCTTAGGCAAAGCCAAAGAACTCGGCGTAGATATGACACAGTGGGGGCCAACCGATTTCAGTTTTTCACGCGGTCAGTTGTCACTTGAAGACAGTCCTGAAATACGTACTTTTGAAGAATTGGTCATTCGAAAATCGATCGAGTACGGCGTGGCACCTAGGATAGAGATAACTGATGTCGAATCAGCTCAACGCTACATCGACCTCGGCGTGCGGCACTTCTGCATTGGCTGGGATCGCTTCATCTATCAAGCGGCCGTGGCGCAGATCGGGCAAGGCATGCGGAAACTGCTGTCCACCTTGTAAGCAGTACCGTAGTAGCTGTGCAGCATCGATCTGTGTGAACCTCGTGTGGCTTTATGGCCTCAGTTGCTTTGGTGATGTGCATCTCGGCCGCGAGTCATAAAGTCCTTAGCACCTGCATCGAGCCACGGCTGCGTTACCGTATAGAAAAACTGCACACCCAATTTGGCATAATGCTCAACGCTGTCGTTGGTTGCCAGAGTCCCTGCAAACCGACCGGCAGCAATAATCCGCGACAACGCATCGTCCAACTTGGCTTGGACTTCCGGGTGTCCTACTGCAAGGATATGTCCCATTGACGCCGCGAAATCACCCGGCGCGACAAAAAAGACATCAATCCCTTCTACCGACAGAATCTCATCGAGGTTCTCCCACGCCACGATGTCTTCGATCAGAATGACCAGCAAGGTTTCATTGTTAGCCTTTTTGTAAAAATCAGGCACACCGTAAGCTTGTCGACTGGGGAAAAAGCCGCGCTGACCGATCGGTGGAAATCTACCGCCTGCGACTACGTTTTCGGCTTCCTCCCGAGTGTTCACATGCGGTACCACGACGGCCTGTGCGCCCCGATCAAGGGTCCGGTAAATCAACCCCTGATCGTTGGCATTGATACGTGCCACCGACGTCATGCCCCATATGTCACACGCCCGAGTCAGATTGCCGATCTCAGCAGCATCCACCCCACCATGTTCTCCTTCGAGCCAAATGCCATCGACCCCGATTGGTCCAAATGCGTCGATGTCGTCGGGATGCGTCGGTCCACTAACTGCCACAGCGATTTCACCGGCCATCAGTTTGCGTTTAATTCTGTTCGGTCGAAGGTCCATAGCTGATTCCATTGTGTTGGACTAAATTTAACATACACACTGACATCCAAAATTAACCGCTTCGCCCTGCGGCACCGTAATTGCATTCAATAAACCGCTACTAATATGCCAGCTGCTGAACCTCGTGCACCATATCTGTCGCGGCGATGCTACTGCATAGCAAGCCGCCTTGTCTGCGCTAGGTATTGCGCGGTATGGTCATCTGTCTGAGCCTGCTGTCCTAGATCACCAATACGAGGCAATCGTTATGCCGCAAGCATTATCCAATGAGGCGATACACAGCTACCGCGACCGGGGTTACCACTTCCCGTACCGCGTGTTGGGTGCAGATGAGGCACGCTCTTGCCGTGCTTCAATTGAAAACCACGAACTCGCGCAAGGAGAACCACTGATAGGCAAGTACCGTTACAAAGTGCACCTCTTGTTCACCTGGGCTCGTGATCTTATCCGACACCACCGGATACTGGATGCGGTTGAAAGCCTGATCGGCCCGAATATCCTCGTGTGGACGACAAATATCTACTTAAAGGAACCGCATGACGGGCGTTATATCTCTTGGCACCAGGACAAGGCGCACTGGGGACTGGATATCGATGATATCGTGACGGTGTGGGTTGCACTGTCACCAGCGACCCTGCGCAATGGCTGCATGCAGTTTATGCCCGGCACTCACCACGGCGAGGTCATCGCACACGCAGACACCTGGGAAGAAAACAACATTTTGACCCGAGGACAAACGATCCAATCTCCCATCGATCCGGCTATGGCCGTTCAAGTCGAACTGGAACCTGGTGAAGCGTCATTCCATCATGTCAAGTTGTGGCACGGCTCCGACCCCAACCAGAGCGATGATCGTCGGGTCTCGATCGCAATCCGTTACATCCCGACAAGGACCCGGCAACGATACGTCGCAAAGGACTTCGCGACCTTGGTCCGAGGCGAAGACATGTTTAGCCATTTTGTTCACGAGCCGAGTCCTGAACGGGACATGGAGCCGGACTTCGTACGATTGCACGATGAAATCACCGCTGCTCAGCAGCGTATTCTCTACCACGGGACAGCTAAAACAGCTTACGGCGCCTGAAGTCCGCTGCCCGTCGAATCAACTGCGCCATTGCGCAGCAACCTCAAACGGAAACATTGGCCGGCGCCGGTAGCGGTAATCAAACCCGCTGAGATCTGACGCCGTGACACCGGGTGTGTTGACTCGGATGAATCTCGAACACACTGCCGAATAAGCGGCCAACGGGGAATTGACCCCTTTGGCAACGAGAACATGGAAATCGCGCGGATCTAAATCACAGCAAGCGAACTGTCCTAGGCTCCAGGGCACCGCGCGCCTTGAAGTCAGCATCACAGTCAGGTGCCCGCCAACAGTAACGATCGCTGTGTCGCCTTGATCGAACTGAGTGATTCCGCCATGGCGCGCTTGGTCCTCAGTAAAACGACCATCATAAAACCCGCGAATCCGAGCTTTCGCCTCCAGTGGCTTGCCGTGGAGACGATCCGTTTTGCCCCCCATGGAGAGTGTCACTGTCGAACCCGTGCCGGCTCTTCGAGCAACAGCGACCGCCTCGGGGTCGAACAAACAGACGAAAGACCCTGATACGCCGCGCCGCACGAGAGCGTGGGCCAGAGTTGTTGCGTCCGCGGGAGAACCACCGCCGACGTTGTCACCCATGTCGAGCAGGCACACTCGGTCACTTTGTTCTTCAATCGTATCCAGCGCCTGTTCAATATTCAGCGCGCTCCCTGTAAACCGATAACGGTCATCCCACATGGCCGTCGCCAATTCAGTCGCGCTTTTTTCAGCCAGCATTGCGTCACCATTGGTAACTGCAATCGTGGCACTGCCCATTTCGGCAACGTCTGCATAGGGAAAACCTTGCAGAATACTCGTTGACAATAAGCCGGTTCGCCTGCGCAGCTTGGCGGCCGCATCGTATAGTTCACGACACGGAGATTCCTCCGTTGCCTGGCGTTCGATATTCATCACGAAAGATGGAAAAGCTGCGCACTGTACCGGCCGCACCTCTCCAGCCAAAGTGCGCGCAAGTAACGTCGCAGCCTCAATACCGCGCTCACGCTGGTCGACATGCGGATTTGATCGGTAAGCGATGAGTGCATCTGTGGCCGACACCATGGCCGAGGAAAGGTTTGCGTGCAGGTCCAGTGTGCCAACCACGGGAACTTGTGGACCAATTGTTGTACGCAAACGGCTTAACCAGTGGCCGTCGGCATCAGCATGCGACGCACTGACCGTTGCCCCATGGGGTGCAACCAGATAAGCATCGAGTACTCCCTCGTCGTCAACCCGGGCAAACATGCGACTCATCAGCTGATCGAAAGTGTTGCTTTCAATCATGCCGTACGGCAGGGCACGCGCGGCGAACAGCGGGACCGCCGTTAGTCCAGCCTGTTGCAGGCCGGCGAAAAATCCCCCCACTTCATGGTGCGCATCGGCTAGGGCGTTGCGCACCGGTTCGCCTTCTAACAACAGGTCCTCTTCGAACTGCTTGAGCGATGTCTGGCGGGAAATAAAAGTGTTGGACTCCTGCAGCAGCGAAAGGATTCCGACCCGTTTCACTCGATCAATGCCTGGCCGTTAGAGGATGCCGTGTTCAGCAAACATATTTTCCAGCGTCTCTCCGGCTGCAAGCTTGTCGCGAACAACATTTTCCTCGCGCACCTTCGCCATCGAGTTTTCGAGAACCTCCTCCACCATGTCGTGCGGCACAATGAGAACTCCGTCAAAATCACCGAAGACCAAGTCACCGCTGGTCACCTCGACACCATGGATTTCTCCCGGCACATCGACCCACGTCAACTTGCCCCGGTACTTTGTGTCGACCGGACTAAGAAACGCTGAGTAAACAGGAAAACCCATCTCCTTAATCAGCCGCGCATCTCTGACGCCACCGTCCGTAAGGCAACCAGCAGAGTTGAGGTAGCGTGCCCGCGTAGACAATAACTCTCCCCATGGTGCTATACGGGTGTTGCCGTGACAGATCAGGACACTTACCTCATCTTGTTTCAAACTGTCTATCAGTCGAAGTTCATGCTCATAAACATTGACGCTCGAATCATCGTGATACACCGGCAAGTACAGACCGACCCGCGCCCAACCGCACAGCACCTTGTTTTCGTCGAGCGGCCGAATACCCGGCCGTAGCACCTGGTGGCGATAGCCCAGGCTATCCAGCGTGTCAGAGATGACAGCGCTGTAAAGCTCAGTTCGCGCGGCAGTCAAATCAACCGACATGCCGCTCACTCAATCTCTACGATCATTTCAACCTCAACCGGAATATCACCCGGCAACGATCCCATACCGACCGCCGAGCGCGCGGCACGGCCTGGATCACCAAAGGCTTCAACCATCAAGTCAGAAAACCCGTTAATCACCTTAGGATGGTCAGCAAACGTCGCATCGGCATTAACCATGCCAAGCACCTTGACCACTTGGCGCACGCGATCCAGATCACCAATTTCGGCTTTGAGCGAAGCGAGACAGTTCACTCCGACCAATCGCGCAGCATCATAAGCGGCATCTGCCGAACAAACACTCGGCACCTTACCAGTGATATACGACCCGTCTGCCTCCCGCGGACCGTGGCCGGACAGGTATACCAGTTTTCCTACGGTTTTTGCACCAACATAATTTCCAAGTGGGGTTGGGGGTTCGGGTAATGTCAGCGATGCAGCCGCTAACCGTTCTTCTACTTTAGACATAACGCCTCCTTTGTACTTAGACCTAGCGGAACATTAGCCATCAAACGCAATAATGCCCTGCTGCGACAAGCGCTTCACTGTGACACATCCCTGGGCGATGGTAAACCAGTGCCTGATCGTTCCCCTTAGGAAGATCAGACTGCGACAGCTCTTGTATCATCGCCGCGCCAACGCGCGAGCAAATCAGTTTGACGTACAGTAACCAGCTCAATGTGTTGCTGCTTGATGTGACCATAGCCCCGAATACCGTCCGGCAGCGAAGCAATTTCAGTCGCTAATGCATGGTTGTCATGGTGGAGGTCAAGAATAAGCTCCTCGATAACCTTTTCGTAATCGCTGATGCGTCGACGCTCACCACGACGCTCGACTGTGTAGCCGAATGGATCAAAACCCGTACCGCGCAGGAAGCGCAAACCTGCCAAACCCTTCATTGCTTTCAACATCCACGGTCCGTAGGCACGCTTTCGCGGTAGACCAGAATCTGGGTCCCGCGTCGAGAACAAAGGCGGAGCCAAATGCACTTTGAGCTGGTAAGGCCCTTCAAACGTCCTCGCGAGCCGTTCAGTGAATTCGCCGTCAGTATACAGTCGCGCCACTTCATACTCGTCCTTGTAGGCCATTAATTTGTAGGCATAGCGCGCAACCGCCCATCCGAATCCGGCGAGACCGGCAGCCCGAGTTTCTTCGGCTTGACAGGCCCCCTCGACCAGTTTGCGGTATCTCGCAGCGTAACCGGGATTCTGGTAGCGCTCAAGATCATTAGCGCGCGCCGCAATCAGGCTATTCAGAGTCTCTGGCACCTCGTTTTCGGGCAGTGCCTCACCATAAGCAATAGCAGTAACCCCTTTTATGTCCAGTGCCGCCCGTCTCCCCCAGCGAAACGTCTCCACGTTACTCTCAACGGCAATACCGTTGAGCTCAATCGCGCGTTCAATACCTGCCGAGGAGACTGGCACCAGGCCGCGCTGATACGCAAACCCGAGCATGAACATGTTGGTCGCAATCGCGTCACCCATTATCCGTGATGCAATCGCGGTCGCATCGAGGAAAGTCAGTCGTGCAGAACCTGCAGCGGCTGATAGGCGATTGTTCAGATCATCACGAGGAAACTCAAGGTCTGGGCTACGAGTAAAGTGGCCTGTGATTGCTTCATGCTTGTTGATAATCAGTTGCGAACGGTGCGACGAAACCGTCTGTAAGGCAAGATCGCCCGCTGCCACTAATGCATCGCAGCCCAGCACAAGGTCGGCACTACCGGAATCGAGATACACTGCCTTGATCGCGCTCGCCGCACTCGCCAACCGGATATGACTGGTCACGGCGCCGCCCTTTTGAGCCATTCCAAACTGATCAATAGCCTGACAGGCATGTCCCTCAAGGTGTGCGGCCATGGTGATCATGGCGCTGATCGTGACAATACCCGTGCCGCCAATGCCGGTAACCAGGATGTTATACGGCTGTTCTCCTGATAGTTCCGGCCGCTGGGGCTCTGGCAACAACTGCAGGTGGCGCGGCACACCTTCAGCAGCTGCGACACGACGTAACCGACCACCGACTACTGAGACGAAACTCGGACAGAATCCCTCATGGCAGGAATAATCCTTGTTGCAAGAGGACTGGTCGATCCGTCGCTTGCGTCCGTAACTCGTCTCAATCGGCACTACTGACAGGCAATTGGACTTGGACGAGCAATCCCCGCAACCTTCGCAGACCCGCTCATTGATAAATACCCGCTGTGCCGGGTCGGGGAACGTACCGCGCTTCCTGCGGCGACGTTTTTCCGCCGCACAGGTTTGATCGTAGACAATCACACTGACGCCCTGTCGTTCTCTAAACACTCTTTGCACTGTGTCCAGCGCTCGCCTGTGATGCACTTCCGTACCCGGCGCGAGAGTCGCGCAGCGGTGATATTTTTCTTTCTGATCGGTAACGATAGCCAGGTGCTTGACACCTTCGGCATGCAACTGACGGGTAATCGCTGGTGGATCGATAGAACCATCAACCGGCTGTCCACCTGTCATAGCAACTGCATCGTTGTACAGAATTTTGTAGGTAATGTTTACCCCGGCAGCGATACAAGCACGAACCGCTAGCAGCCCTGAGTGGAAGTAGGTACCGTCGCCGAGATTTTGAAACACATGTTGCGTAGCGACAAAACGTGACATGCCGATCCACGTTGCACCTTCACCGCCCATTTGCGGATGAGTCACGTTATCACGTGCCATATTAGTAGCCATGTAATGGCAACCCACTCCACCGTGTGCACGACTGCCCTCCGGCACCCGGGTGGAAGTGTTGTGGGGGCATCCTGAACAGAAAAACGGTGTGCGCACCACATTCAGCTGCGCTCGTTCGCGATTCTCTCGGTCTTTGGCATCGAGAAAAACCAGACGTGCACGCATCTGGGGGCTATCGTGAAAAGCTCGGATCTGCGGTGCCAGTGCGCGTGCCACGTCATCGACCCCGAGCTGGCCGACTTCGCTCAGTAGCCGCTCGCCATGCTCATCGCGGCGGCCCACGACCCGCGGGCGTCGCGCTTCGGGCAACGCATAAAGAACATCCTTAACCGCCAGTTCGATGATACGCCGCTTCTCTTCGACGACCTGCACTACTTCAAGGTCTGTACAAAAATCTCGAATGGTTGCTTGATCAATTGGATGCGGCATGCCGATCTTGAGCACACAAATACCAATTTCTGCTGCCCGCTCAGAATTGATTCCCAACGAATCGAGTGCTTCGAGCACTGCAAACGCAGCCACACCGCTGGTCACGATTCCCAAGCGAGGCCGCGGACTGCCGATCAACACCTTGTCCAATCCGTTAGCTCTAGCAAAAGCAACTGCCGCTCCCATCTTGTATTCACGCAAGCGGGCTTCTTGCGTAGTCCACGGGTCGGGCGTCCGAATACTGAGCCCGCCTTCTGGAACTTTAAATTCTGGCAATACAATGGCGGGCCAATCGCTCGGCAGCACAACACTAGCCGCTGTATCCAAGGTGTCGGGGCCAGTCTTAAACCCCACCCAGGCACCACTGAATCGCGACAGCGCCCAACCATAAAGACCGAACTCAATCAATTCGCTGACATTGGCCGGGTAAAGCACTGGCATCATCAAATCAATAAATGTTGGCTCGGATACCGCCGGCACGTCGGTCGAGGTCATGCCATGGTCGTCGCCGACCACCGCAAGTACGCCTCCGTAGCGGGACGTGCCGGCCAGATTGGCATGGCGCATGGCGTCGACACTACGGTCGAGCCCAGGTCCCTTGCCATACCACAGGCCGTAAACGCCATCGTACAAAACATCGGAAAACAGATTGGCCTGTTGTGCACCCCAATGCGAAGTAACCGCGATGTCCTCGTTGACCGCAGGCAAAAAATGGATCTGGTTCTGTGGCAAAAAGCGCTCTGCCCGCCACAGCTCCTTATCGAGATTGTGCATCGGAGAACCCCGATAACCTGAGATAAAGCAGGCTGTGTTGAGCCCTGCATTGCGGTCGCGAATACCTTGCAGCATCGCAACCTTGACCAGAGCCTGGGTTCCCGTCAGATACAACGAGCCGTCACGTTTTTGGTATTTGTCTTCGAGACTGGTGTCGGCCAGTTGCATTGTGATCAAACCTCTCCCTCAAACAGTGACGTCACCAGCTGATTGGACAAAGCGTCATCAAAATGCACTGTCGAAGACACCGCCATCAAGCAGCAGATTCTGCCCTGTGATGTAGCCCGCCTGTGCACTGCACAAGAATGCACAGGCCTCGCCAAATTCTTCAGGCTCACCGAAACGTGCCGCCGGGACCTGCTTGGCACGCGCAGCAGCGGCTTCCTCGATGGAAATCCCGAGCGACTTCGAATTGGCTTCGAAACTGCCACGCAGGCGGTCAGTGTTGAAGAAGCCCGGCAGTATGTTGTTGATCGTTACGTTACTCGCTGCCACCGAACGACTGACACCAGCAAGAAAAGCCGTCAACCCGGCCCGTGCGCCACTCGAGAGATCCAGCCCCAGCACTGGCTTTCTGACCGATAGTGAGGTGATATTGACAATGCGCCCGAAGTTGCGCTCGACCATACCATCGACAACATCAGTGATCAGTTCGATCGGCGTGATCATATTCATGATGACCCCTTCAGTCATGGCATCCCGGTCCAGATCTCGGAAATCTCTAAATGGCGGGCCGCCGTTATTGTTGACTAGAATATCGACATCGGGTGAGGCGCTGACCAGAGCAGCTTGACACTGTCGATCAGACACATTGCCAGCAACTGCCGTCACTTCGACGTCCGGGGCTATGCGCTGAATCTCCGCGGCCGTCGCCGCAAGCACGTCCTCATCTCGCCCATTGACCACCACATCAACACCGTTGCGGGCAAGCGACATTGCGCATGCTTTACCAAGACCCCGGCTGGATGCACAGACGATTGCCTTACGTCCGGAAATTCCTAGATCCATCTCTGTCTTCCTAATGTAGGTTTTGATTGTTTAATGCTTGATACTGTCGCCACACCTAGTTGCGGTACTCAGGTTCCTCGCGATCGAGAATGCGTTTGAGCGCGGTAAAGTGACGTTCAGCAAGCTTGGGGAGTTCATCCACGATCTGTCCGCTGGTCTTATCGATCACCTCAGGAGCGATAGCACGCAAGCGATTTCCTGACGACCTGGCCAGCACCTGAAACGTGGCCGCGCGCTCCAAGTAGTAGAGATCATTGAAAGCCATTGCCACCGACGGGCCGACGACTGTTACACCATGACTGGCCATCAACAGGACGGAACAGTTGCCCATCGTCGCCGCTACGCGATCCCCCTCTTCTGCATCCAGGGCCAAGCCGCTATAGGTGTGGTCGTAGGCAATGCGTCCGTTAAACATCAGCGCATTCTGTTCAACCATCTCAAGTTGTCCATTTTCAAGCAACGTCAGAGACGTGGTGTAGGGCATATGGTTATGCAGCACAACAATCGCGTGCGGAAGATTGACGTGAATGCGGCTGTGAATAAAAAATGCCGTATCCTCGACAACGTTATCGCCGGCGAGAACATTGCCCGCTTCGTCACAGAGCACCAGTGACGAAGCGGTAATCTCAGACCAGTGCCAACCATAGGGATTGATCAAAAAACGCTTACCTCGGATGACACCATCATCATCGGGCACGGCCATCGAAAAATGATTATCTACGCCTTCCGAAAGGCCCAGGCGACACGCCCAGCGCAGGGCTGCCGCGAGATCTACCCGAGCCTGCTCTAGATCAAACTTCGCGGTGATACCAACCTTCAGTGGAATCGGTTTAGTCATGACATTAGGCCTCGTAGCGGGCAACAGGTCGTGCGAGCGGCCGCCTCGTCAACCTATTGCAAATATCACATAGTCACTGCTGTGATGTAGATCATACCTTGTCGGTTTCCAGCCATCGAGCCGAAATCGAAGCCGCCTTCACCGGACAGGCTTGCCGGCTCGTACTGGGAATCTCCTACCGAAGGGTACCGTTTGTACCTTGAGGGAAGCGCGGAGCTCGCTCGAGGTAACCAACCGCCCATGCATTTTACCGAGATGGCGCGTGGCGACCAAAACATCAATTTTCAAAGGGTTTAGAGCGAATCGTGCGTCCTCACTCGTCATCGACCTTGTCCTGACTCGTTGCGCCATGAATCTGACCGTAGTGATGCTTCAGATATTCGTCACTAAACTTGCCGGTTAGCCGATCGTTGGCAATATCTTCTGGTCGACGTTCGCTGGGCGGTCCAAATCCACCTGCGCCAGGCGTTTCGATCACAACACAGTCATCGGGTCCGATGACAACCCGATCAGGCTTATCCTCCAAACGGCGTTCAGTACCACCATTCCTGAGAAGGAATTGTCCCGATCCCCCGGGCGCACCACCAAACAACCCCCATGGAGCATGGCGGAAACGCTCTCCGGCACCGTTGAACACGCATTCGTGGCCGCGCGGCCGGACCACACGACGCAAGCCCATGCCGCCGCGAAAACGCCCTGCGCCGGCCGAATCACTTACAAGACTGTATTCCTCGACCAACAACGGATACTCCATTTCGATCGCCTCGATTGGGAGGTTGGATGTGTTCGTGATGTGGACCTGCACACCATCCTTACCGTCTTTCATGGGACGGGCACCCATACCGCCCCCAAGTGTCTCCAGATAGAGATACGACTCGCCATTGCGCGGGTCGACACCGGAAAATACAGCAGTTGTATTGGCACCATTGGCTGCTGCAATGACACGCTCTGGAAAGGCTTCAGCAAGCGCGCCAAGCACTACGTCGATAATTCTCTGACAAGTGTTGGCCCGTGCCGCCACTGGTGCAGGAAACACCGCGTTCACAAGTGTGCCGCGCGGCACTACGATCTGTACCGAATCCAGCACACCCTGATTGTTGGAAATATCCGGGTCGAGTAGAGCCTTGAGGGTGTAACACACGGCGGCTTGCGTCGCATTGAGAGTGACGTTGATGTTGCCCTTCACCTGAGGTGCCGTACCGGTGAAATCAAAGATGATATCCCGGCCGCGGACATTGACCGAAAGTTTGATCGGTATGTCGAAGGTCCCTAACCCATCTCCATCCATCACATCTTCGAAGGTGTAAGTGCCGTCACCTATCGATTCGATACCGTCCGCCATGCGCTGTCGCGTGCGTTCAATAATATCCGCGTAGGCAACAGTCATCGTCTCACTTCCATGTATCGCAATAACTTCCTGTAGGCGCCTTTCACCCAAACGGCAGGCCGAAATCTGGGCAAAATAATCTCCCCGACGTTCAAGCGGCAGCCGAACATTGAGCAACAAAAGATCAAGAATATCCTGCGACAGTTGCCCCCGGCAAAATAGTCGTATCACCGGGATTCGCAGCCCTTCCTGGTAGATTTCTGCCATGCCCCCGGCCATGCTGCCAGGCGCCATACCACCCACGTCAGCGTGGTGGGCAATGTTACACACGAAGCTGTGCAACTGCCCGGCAACAAACACTGGCATAGCAAGATTGATGTCCGGCAGATGCGTACCGCGAGCAACATGGGGATCGTTGGCGACGAAAATATCTCCTTCGTGAATATCGCCAGAGAACTTGTCTAGCAACGCGCTCATCAATCCGCTCATCGAGGCAATATGAATCGGTAGTGAACCAGCCGACTGCGCAACCAGTTGACCTGAAACATCCATCACCGCAGTTGAGTGGTCGTGCCGTTCTTTGATGTTGGTCGAATAAGCTGACTTCATCAACGCGACGTAGGTCTCATCGGTGACCGAACGCAAAGCATTAAAAATGATTTCTAGACTGATCGGATCGATAGCAATCATTGCACTCACTCCTGTAACAAAATCTGGAGGTTCCCGTAATCATCAACCCGCATACGATCGCCGGGAAAAACCAAGGTCGTCGCATCCAGTTGTTCGATCACTAGTGGACCGAGTATGTCGTCACCGGGCCCTAGCTCATGACGCTGGATCACGGCACATTGCAGCGCAAGATCCTCATCAAAGACGACCATCCTTTTCTTCTTAGGTGACTCCACAAAGTCATCGTTGTTCATGCTGTGAAACGCCACCATAGGTTGTACCCGGCCTCGGGCCGTGAGCCGAAAATTGACGACTTCAATTGGATCCTCAGGGTTGAAATAACCATAGCTCTGCTCGTGGAGCTTGAAAAAGGCTTGTCGCAAGATTTTCACACTATCGAGTGAAATAGCCGGGCCTTCACGCCTTGTCTCCAGTGGTACTGCCAACTCAAAGTTCTGTCCGACGTAACGCATATCGAGGCACAATGACAGTTGCTGCGTATCGTCCTTTAAACCTTCCGCCGCAAACCACGCTTCTGCCTGGCTCGTCAAATCGTCGACTACGCTTTGCATCGTTTTGACCTGACCGTCTTCCAGGCGCAAACGATGACCGACGACGAAATCTTCCTGTAGGTCTGACACCACCAGGCCATGTGCACAAACGATGCCCGGTGCTGGGGGAACCAATATTTCCTGAATTCCGATCTGCTTGGCCACATCACGGGCATGTAGCGGTCCTGCACCTCCAAACGGCATCAGCACATAATCTCTTGGATCATGTCCGCGCTCGACGGAGATGGTGCGAATAGCACGCACCATGTTGGCAACAACAATCTCCACCACGCCGCGCGCTATACGGATCTGCGGTGCGGATAATTTCTGCGCTATGGCGATGAACGCTTCAGCTGCGTGTTTGCGATCCAGTTTCATGGCACCACCGAGCAGACCTCTTTCACTTAATCGGCCAAGCAACAGGTTCGCGTCGGTCACCGTCGGATCGTGGCCGCCATGCCCATAACACGCTGGGCCCGGCGAGGCACCAGCGCTTAAGGGGCCAACTTTGACCAAACCATCACGATCTATCCATGCGATTGAACCGCCACCTGCACCAACCGTTTCCACATCGACCATCGGCATACGGATCGGCAAGCCGGATACTTCGCGACCGAATGCAACAGGCACGCGAGCATTACGAATCAGTGCAACATCAGCACTGGTACCACCCATATCCAGTGTGATGACATTCTCTCTGCCGGCACGGCCGGCAATATTAACTGCCCCAACGACACCCGCTGCTGGACCGGAGAGCGCAGTCCGGACAGGTAAATCCCGCGATCGTCGAAGCGACATTAATCCGCCACCCGACTGGTTCAGTCCGAGGCTGGCATTTGGTGCAGCTGCTTGCAACTGGCTATCCAGTTTACCAATGTAATCCGCCATTACCGGTTGCAGGTAAGCATTGAGCACAGTGGTGGAAAAGCGCTCCACTTCTCGAAACTCGGGCTGCACCTGGGACGAGGTGGAAACGTACACATCAGGCAGTGCCGTCTTTAGCGCCTCGGCCAATCTTCGTTCATGGCTGTCGTTCTGAAAGGAGAACAACAAACACACCGCACATGCTTCCGGCTCACTCGCACGCGCCGCCGCCACTGCAGCGGCGAGGGCATCGTCGGTCAACGGGAGCACCACCTCGCCACCGTCTGTAATTCTCTCGGCCACCTCCCAGCGCAACTCAGGCGGCACCAGCGGCGGCGGATGATCTAGGTAGAGGTCGTACATGTGCGGCCGCGTCTGCCGAGAAATCTCGAGCAAATCGCCGAATCCGGCAGTCGTCAGCAGCATGACACGGCCACCTTTGCGCTGTATCAACGCATTAGTAGCAACCGTCGTACCATGCGAAAGGTGGCGCAAACAAGAAAGCTGGAGTCCATTAGAGCGTGAAAGAGCATGCAACCCGGCGATTACTGCACGTGCCGGATCGTCGGGCGTCGATTGGTACTTGCCGACATGAAACACACCGCTCGATTCGTTTACGGCAAAAAAATCTGTGAATGTGCCGCCCACATCAACCCCCACCATCCAGACCATGGTCAGATAATACCCTCCGATTGATTGCCCTAGGAGCAGCCGCTCAGTGTAACCCTTCGGCCTGCTCTACAGACATTTGCAGTTTAGCTGTGGTGTAATCGACGCCCGTTGATAATCAAGCATCTTTAAAATACACCGCAAATATTCGACAGCCGGTATCCACCTTAATCACCGACCACCGATCATGATGCACAACAAGGAACCCGATTTTTCGAGTGAGGCACCGTTGCACGGACTTCGTGTGCTCGATATTGCGACCTTTGTCGCGGCGCCGTTTGCCGGTGCCTGCCTAGCGGAATTCGGCGCTGAAGTGATCAAGATAGAAAAGCCAGTTATTGGCGATTCCCTGCGCACTCTCGGCGGTCGAAGCGAGGCGGGCGACAGCTACTTCTGGATCAATGAAGCGCGCAACAAAAAGTGCGTAACACTGGACCTAAAAATCGACAAAGGGGCCGATCTTTTTCGACGTATGGTCGAGAATAGCGATGTCGTGATTGAGAATTTTCGTCCCGGCACATTGGAACGCTGGGGGCTTGGCTATGACGAACTCAAGGCGATCAATCCCGGTCTGATCATGTTACGGGTATCGGCTTACGGTCAGACCGGACCAAAGAGAGACTTGCCCGGCTTCGCACGCATCGCGCAGGCCTTCGCCGGCCTCACCTACCTTGTCGGGCAGCCGGACACGCCGCCATTGATTGCCGGTTCAACCACGCTGGCCGATTACCTGAGTGGGCTCTACGGTGCTTACGGCGTACTGTTGGCACTGCGTGCACGAGACCGGAATGGTGAGGGCCAATTTATTGATATTGCTCTGCACGACGGCATTTTTCGCTTCTTAGATGAAATTGCGGCGGTTTATGACAAAACCGGTGAAATTCGCGAACGCATGGGCACTGAGACCCATACATCGGTGCCCCATAGCCACTATCCAACTTCAGACGGAAAATGGGTTGCGATTGCATGCACCAATGACAAAATGTTCGCACGTCTGGCGTCTGTCCTCGGGCGACCGGAGCTGGCGACAGCGGAACAATTTGGTACGGTGAAGACGCGTCTCGCGGGACGCACCGAGGTCAACCGGCTGGTTGGCGAATGGACAGAGCAGAGAAGCCGTGACGAAGTCATCAAATTATGCTCGGACGGTGATGTGCCGTGTGGCCCTGTCAACAGCATTGCCGATATTTTCAACGAACCTCAGTACTGGGAAAGGGACACGTTGGTGCGTGTCGCGGATGACCGCATTGGCGAGCTGACCGTGCAAGGTGTGGTGCCCACTCTGTCGGCAACGCCGGGCAAAATTGTTCATCTTGGAGCCGCACTAGGCGAACACAATGAGGCCATCTACAAAACCTGGCTAGGCTTGAGCGACGAACAACTGACAGAGCTAAAACGTGAGCAGGTGATCTGAAACTGAGCGCACCAGTATGGCCACGTTGCGAGCCTCGATTCATGCGGCGCTTGACACCGACCCAACCACTTAAAAAAGTACCACCTTAGAGAATTGAGAGGAGAACGCCATGCGTCTTAAAGATAAAGTCACGCTAGTCACCGGTGCGGGCTCAGGATTCGGCGCTGGAATCGCACGCCTTTTTGCCAGCGAAGGCGCAAAGGTGGTGGTCAATGACATCAACGACAACGCTGGACAATCTGTCGCGCAGGAAATTGTGGAGGCAGGCGGTGCAGCGACGTATATCCATGCGGACGTGGCTTCCCGTGAAGACACCCGCGCAATGATTCAGGGCGCAATTGAATTTGGCGGGCGTCTCGATGTGCTGGTCAATAATGCCGGGTTCACGCACCGCAACAAACCCTTCCTTGAAGTCACCGAGGAGGAGTTCGACCGCATCTATGATGTCAACGTCAAGGCGATCTTTATGGCATTGCAGGAGGCTGTACCGATTTTCCGTCAACAAGGCAGCGGTTGTGTGATCAATACTTCCTCAACTGCCGCTCTTCGCCCGCGCCCGGGGCTCGGCGTCTACTGCAGCTCCAAGGGTGCCGTCAACAATCTTACAAAGTCTCTCGCTATTGAGTTTGCTGGAGAGAACATTCGCATTAATGCTGTGTGTCCCGTCATTGGGGAGACCGGACTGCTGGAAACATTTATGGGCGCGCCAGATACACCAGAAAACCGGGCCAAGTTTCAGTCCACCATCCCGATGGGCCGTCTGTCCACACCCGAGGACATTGCGCGCGCCACATTATTCCTGGCGAGTGACGATGCTGCGTTCATCACCGGCATCACGATGGAGGTCGATGGCGGCCGTTGTATCTAATTTGGCCTTGTGCACAGGTTGCCGCCTCATGTTCCAGCTGACGGCGCAATCTTGCCCTTGCGTGGCGCAGAAACATAAAACGTAAAGCCCGAAAGCACAAAGCTAACCAATGCCAAAACAAAAGCATAACTGTAGGTGTTCATAAAATCATATAAATAACCACCGATCCACGGACCGACCGCACCACCAAAACCCATACCCGCCAACACCACGCCATTGATGGCACCAAAGTGCCTGCCGTAGAACAAATCTGCGGCACCTGCAAATATCGTCGGCGCCTGCAGTCCTGCACCAAAACCAAAGCAGATCGCCCATAAGTAAAGCCGCCACGGCTCAGCGGCATGATTAACCGACAATAGCGCCAACAGTCCCAGCACACAAAAGGCCACCGATATCAAGACAGTCCGTTCACGTCCGATCCAATCTGAAATTGCGGCAGACAACTGACCGAGCACCATAAAGATGCCGTAAAGCGCCAACATTGAGGCGGCAAAGAGGCTCGAGTACTGCGCGTCTTGGGCAAACTTGCCAAAATGGGCAATCACCAGGTAGCAACCACTGCCCCAGAAAAACGTCTGTGAAACCACCATCAACCACAGCTGTGGTGTGCGCACGGCGGCGGACAGCGTCCAATCGCGTTTCGACGTCTCGGATATCCCGCCTGGTGCGGTCCGCCTTCGAGCCATCGGAATGCGTTGGTTGAGACCAAACGCAATTAATCCTTTCTCTCTAGGGTGGTAGTAATACAAGAAATACACCAGCGGCATCAGCACAACAAACAGCGTCACACCCATCACTACATAGGCAGTGCGCCAACTCGAAATCGACATGACATATTCGGGATAGATGATATATACAAAACTTAGACCACCGCCCATCTGGGCGACTCCCAGAGCACGTCCGCGATTTCTGGAGAACCAGTTTGCAATCGTCGGATTGACAACGGGAGAACCGCAACAAGCAAGACCGATCGGTGTCAGCAAACCAAAGATAAGATAAAAATGCCACAAACTAGCGGCCATACCACAGGCAGCAGCAGCAACAGACAAGATGACTACCCCGATCATCATGACCCGTCTGGGGTGCCACCAGTCGGTTATGGTCCCGACAACCGGCGCTACTGCACCATAAAAAAACAGATGCAGTGACAGCATGACCGCCGTTTCACCGCGCCGCCAGCCGAATTCATCAAGGATTGGCGGGAAAAAAACAGTAAATGAATGGCGCACACCATAAACGAGAATCATCACGATACACATCACGCCAACAACGATCCAACCATAAAAAAATGACCCGCGAGCGGTCACCAGAACATCGACTCCTCCAGATAAGTAGAGCTTGCCGACACAAGCCCACAAGAAAACCCCGCTGATGCGGGGCTAATTTGAGTGTGATTATACTTGAGTCACAGCCCGCACCGCTGGCGCGCATTGCGCATTACAACCCAGCACCAAAACCAACGAGCCCAAGGAGAACCGACGCATGGCGAAAGAAGCAAGGGTGTCAGTAGAGTTTGAATTGTATAGCGACAGTATCAACATGCTGGAACACGCAAAAACGCTATACGATATCCGCACTACCTCTAAAGTCTTGCGGACAATTCTGGATTACGTCATTGAGGAGGCAGACTGGGATACGGTATTCAAGAAGAAACGCTGCTTGCGCTGCGGTGATCGTGAAGGCTGGCACAAAAGCGCTTAACGCTGTCTATGGTCACCCGCCAGGAACGAGGTGTTGCCAACGCCGACGCTCTAGCACCTCGGGGTTGACGAGCGCCTCGGGGTGCCGCCCTCCAAGTATCGCGGCAACGTTCATGGACGCACGTCGCTGGAGCTCTTGGACTGATTCGGCAGAGTAAAAGGCCACATGTGGCGTGGCGATGAGGTTGTCTAGCTTAAGCAATGAATGTTCCGCAGGTAGGCGCTCCGGTACAAATACATCCAGAGCGGCACCAGCAATCGTACCCTCACGCAGGGCCGTGTGTAACGCGCCGTGATCGATCAGCCCGCCGCGGGCACAGTTGATCAGGCAGGCTGAAGGTTTCATTGCCTCGAGGAAGTTTTTATCTACCAGCATTTCGTTTTCGCTGTTAAGCGGGGCATGCAAACTGACGAAATCGGATTCGCGTATCACCTCATCCAAGCTGACTCGACGGGCGATAGCCGGATTGCCTGCTTCTTCGAGTTCAGGATCAGGGTCGTAATAGATAACATCCATAGAAAGACCCACCGCCTTCTCTGCGACACTTCGACCAATACGGCCGAAACCAATTAATCCCAGCGTTCTTCCACGCATCCGAAAGATTGGTAACCCATCAGACAAGGTCCAGCTGCTATGACGAACAGCGCGGTCGTACAAGGTAATCTTGCGCGCCAATGCGAACATAAAGCCGAGTGTGTGTTCGGCTACTTCATCGACACAGTAGGCCGGCACGTAAGTCACAGGAATATCAAGCGCAGTTGCAGCAGCAACATCAATATTGTCGACGCCGATTCCATAACGACCAATGACCTGGAGCGCACCCCCGGCACGGATAACGTCGCCTGTAACGTCGGCAAAACATGTCAGCATGGCGTCTGCCTCGGACACCATCTCGATCAATTCTGCTTCCTCACCTGATTTGGCAATGACCAGCTCGGCATCCACCGCGGCCAATATCTCAGCCTCAATGTCGGGCGAGGGCCATGTGAAGTCGGTAACAAGTACGGTTTTCTTCGTCATCGGAATGAGTATCCTGCAGCTAAAAACCAGCT
>CAZAHE010000034.1:0-5404 GCA_964484965.1 uncultured Acidiferrobacteraceae bacterium
CTCGCGCCACCGCCCCCTCAAGACGGCGTGTCTACCAGTTCCACCACTTCGGCAAAGGAGTGTTTCATTTTCAGCGTAGCGCCCGTGACATGTACCATAGCTGTTAGTTCTTCGGTACCGCAGGAATATCCGGCCCCCTCTTAGAACCGGTGCCAGGTGCAGTTGGCACGCTGCCGTTCGTTGTCGCCGGTGCGGTGGTCGTCGATTCACTAACAACACTGCCAGAAGAAGAACTTGCCCGGGTGTAGATATAGGCAAGACTCAGTCCCGTTATGAAAAACAACAAGGCGAGGCCGGCCGTCACTCGGCTGAGAAACGTCGCTGATCCGCGGCTCCCAAAGACAGATTGCGACGAACCGCCGCCTCCGAATGCCGCGCCCATATCGGCACCACGCCCCTGCTGCAGTAGAACGAGGATAACGATCGAGATCGCCGCGACCAGGTGAATAATCGTAAGAACACTGGTCAGCATAACGAATTCGCTGCCGCCGCACAGATGTCAAGAAAATCTGTCGAGTTCAATGACGCGCCCCCGATCAATCCGCCGTCTATATGCTCTTGCTTGAACAATGCTGCCGCATTGTCCGCCTTTACGCTACCGCCGTACAGTACCCGCACGGAATCCGCGATCGCACTTGATCGCTCGGACATATGTTGCCTGATATTCCGATGCACCGCATCGGCCTGTTCAGGCGTCGCTGTTTTGCCTGTGCCGATCGCCCAGACTGGTTCATAAGCGATTACGGCGCGGTTAAAGAGCGCGATGCCATTATCTTGCAAAACCGCTTCTATTTGCCGCTGGACAACCATCTCTGTGTCACCGGCTTCGCGCTCCGCCAGGGTTTCTCCAACGCACACGATCGGCCACAGACCCGCAGCATGAGCAGCACCTGCTTTCTCTGCTACCCAATGATCGTGGTCCCCGTAGAGCGTACGACGCTCCGAGTGGCCAAGGATCACGAAGTGACACCCCTGATCGACCAATAACTCGGCACTCGTCTGACCTGTAAACGCCCCAGAAGGACTGGGATCGAGATCCTGACCACCCACTACCATGCCACCGCCGTGCAGTGCTGCCACCGCCTGGCTGATCAGAACGAACGGTGGACAAATTGCAATTTCAACGCCACTCAACCGGCCTGCACCTTCTAGGACCTGTGAAATCAGCTCCGCAGCCATTGAACGGTTGCCGTTCATTTTCCAGTTGCCCGCGACCAGCGGTGTGCGTGTATTCATTCAACTATGCTTTCACAATCAATTTATTGCCGGTAGGCCACCCAGCCCGGCTCAATCACACATATAGGGCAACCATGAGGAGCGGCGATGTTACCCATGGTGAAACCACTCTGCAACCAACCGATACGGCAATCAAAGTGTCTGCCACCAGGACTTCAACCGATTTGCAGCCCTGAGATTACTGTCACGATTTGCTCACAGTACTGTTGTACCTGGCACTGATCCTGACCCTCCACCATCACTCGGACTACAGGCTCGGTGCCCGAGCAACGCACCACGACCCGGCCTTCGACACCAAGCAAAGCTTCCACCTCATCCAAAATCTTGCGCACAGCAACTTCGCGCAACACGGCAGTTCGGTCGGCTACCGCAACCGACATCGGCACGTTAGCGTGGGCCTGAGGGGAGCATTGCAAATCAGTGATAAGCGCTGACAACGGTGTTCCTTTGAATTGCATTGCATGGAGCACCTCTAGTGCCGCTACAATGCCATCACCGGTGGTTACCTTATCCCGGCACACAATATGTCCCGAGGGCTCACCGCCCAGGCACCAGCCGCGCGATTGCAATGCCTCCAGCACATACCGGTCGCCCACCTCGGTTCTGTGCAAGGAAATTCCTTGCCTCTGCAACGACCTCTCAAATCCATGGTTTGACATGATCGTTCCGACCACGCCGCCAGTTAAAACACCGGATTGCTGCCGGTGGTGGCTGAGAATAAAGAGAATGGCATCGCCATCAAGCACCGTGCCTGTTTCATCAACCACCCGCAAACGGTCACCATCCCCATCGAATGCAATGCCAATATCCGCTTGCTGATCTATCACCGTTTGTACCAACAAATCGGTACATTCGGTACCGCAGTTCCGATTGATATTGTAGCCATCGGGATCGATACCAATCGCGTAGACAGTGGCACCGAGTTCCCGAAAGACGCGCGGCGCAAGGTCATAACAGGCTCCGTTCGCGCAGTCGAGCACAACACTGACACCCCTCAAAGACAATTCCTGTGGAAAAGTATGCTTGCAAAACTCGATGTAGCGACCAGCAGGCTGCGGAAAGCGGGTCGCCTTACCCAAATGCTCCGCAGTGATCATGGGTTGATCAAACAACTCCTCGATTTGCTCTTCAGTCTGATCATCAAGCTTGTGGCCGTTACCCTGGAAAAACTTAATCCCGTTGTCATGATAGGGATTGTGTGATGCGCTGATTACGATTCCCGCGCTGGCACGACTCGTCGTTGTCAAATGAGCAATGGCCGGCGTGGGAAGCGGTCCTGTCAGGGCGGTGTCCATGCCGGCTGCGATAAACCCGGCCTCGAGCAATGATTCAAACAGATAGCCCGAGACCCGCGTGTCTTTTCCAAGGATGATTTGGCTGCCTCGGCCCTGTCGGCGCAGCACCGTGCCTGCTGCCCAGCCGATCTTAAGTACGTCCTCCGGCCTGACCGGACTATGACCTACCCGCCCGCGGATACCATCGGTTCCAAAGAGACCGCTCAAATGGCCATCCGCCCTTTGCCAGGGGCCTCAACGCAATGCGGCAACGCTTGATATTTCCTGAGCAAGCTTTGCGTCAATGCGACATCGTGAACTCGCAGCATCGAAGCGCCCTTACTCGCGGCGAACAATGCCAGACCCGCACTGCCATGTGCACTAAGGCGAATATCTGTCGGGGCTGCTCCGACCAAACGCCGCACAAATGACTTTCTGGACAGCCCGATTACCAGCGGGTATCCCACCTCCTCCACCAGCGCAGGCAAACCGTGAAGCAACTGCACGTTGTGATCAAAGCTCTTGCCGAAACCAAAGCCCGGGTCGATCATGATATTGGAGTGTGACACACCGGCACTTGCAGTGGCCTCAACGCGGCGTGACAGAAACTCACAGACCTCCTGCACAACGTTGGTGTAATGCGGTCTGCGCTGCATATCAGCAGGGGCACCCTGCATATGCATCAGACATATGGGCACATCCAGGCGCGCCGCAATCTCGAGCGCACCTGGGCGACGCAAAGCACACACATCGTTGATCATGCTTGCACCAGCGTTTACCGCCGCCTCCATTACTTCAGGCTTACTGGTGTCGATAGAAACCGGAGCTGCTGTATACAATTTGATCGCTTCGATCACTGGTATGACACGGGCAAGTTCCTCCGCGACTGGCACCTGCCCGGCACCAGGCCGCGTCGATTCGCCACCGACATCGACGATATCTGCACCCTCGTTGAACATCGCAAACGCGTGCTCAACGGCAACGTCCACGTTACGACAAATGCCATCACCGGAAAAAGAATCCGGCGTCACATTGAGGATCCCCATAATGGAGATTTGTGTCCCGTTCAATGACAACATACGTCGCCGGGCACTCAATCTCACACTGTAATGATTCTAATCACGCCGAATGGCCGGCTGGCAGATCGATGTTCGGGTCAATCCCAGGTTTTGTCGCTTTGTCTTCCTTCATCTCGGCGTCGCCACCATCGGTCGGGGGACCGCCATCGTTGGAAGGTGCCGGCGGACGTGGATCATTCCCGGCCATTATGTCATCGATCTGGCTTGATTCGAGTGTTTCCCACTCTAGCAACGTCTTGGCCATAATTTCGATCGTGCCGCGATGTTCAATGACAATTTGGTGCGCCCGCTTATACTGCTCCTGAATGATCCGACTGACTTCCTTGTCGACCTGTTCTGCCGTTGCATTACTCAAGTTGCGGTGCGTTACGACGTCTCGCCCAAGGAAAACCTCTGAATCGTTGTCGCCATAAACACGCGGCCCAAGAGCCTCACTCATTCCCCACCGCTGGACCATTTTCTGAGCGAGATCGGTTGCATGCTCAAAGTCATTGGCTGCCCCGGTCGTCATTTGCCTCATGAAAACTTCTTCGGCAATTCGTCCTCCCATCAGTACCGCGATTCTTGCCAGCAGGTATTCACGATTATGGCTGTAACGATCCTCTTCGGGTAACTGCATCGTCACTCCGAGCGCACGGCCGCGGGGAATAATCGTGACTTTATGAACGGGATCGGTGTAATCCGACAACACTTTCGCCACCACGGTGTGTCCGGATTCATGGTATGCCGTGTTAAGACGTTCGTTTTCCGGCATCACCAAGGAACGTCGTTCAACACCCATCAGGACCTTGTCCTTTGCGAGTTCGAACTCCTCCATGGTGACCAGTTTTCCATTGCCCCGTGCAGCAAACAAAGCAGCCTCGTTTACCAGGTTGGCAAGATCTGCACCGGAGAAGCCAGGTGTTCCGCGAGCAATAATGTTTTCATCAACATCCTTATCCAGCGGTACTTTTCTCATATGCACTCTCAGTATCGCAGCCCGCCCACGGATGTCTGGCAACGGCACATGCACCTGTCGATCGAAGCGCCCCGGGCGCAACAGTGCGGGATCGAGCACGTCGGGCCGGTTGGTCGCGGCAATCACAATCACCCCGTCATTGCCCTCGAAGCCGTCCATCTCGACGAGGAGCTGGTTAAGTGTCTGTTCACGCTCGTCATGCCCGCCGCCAAGACCGGCACCGCGTTGACGCCCCACTGCGTCAATTTCGTCGATGAAAATAATGCACGGGGCGTTCTTCTTGGCCTGCTCGAACATGTCTCGCACTCTCGATGCACCCACACCAACGAACATCTCAACAAAATCAGAGCCAGAAATCGTGAAAAACGGCACCTTGGCTTCACCGGCAATCGCCTTTGCCAATAGTGTTTTCCCCGTACCGGGGTTGCCCGTCATCAGAACGCCGCGCGGGATACGCCCACCGAGCTTCTGAAATTTGCTGGGGTCCCGAAGGAAGTCGACCAACTCCTGCACCTCTTCTTTGGCCTCATCAACCCCGGCAACATCAGCGAAGGTCACACTGTTTTTGTCCTCCGTCAGCATACGGGCACGGCTTTTGCCGAAGCTCAGGGCCCCTCGGCCACCGCCGCCCTGCATCTGACGCATGAAAAATATCCATACACCGATCAACAGCAGCAGTGGGAACCAACTGACGAAAATATGCATGAGGAGCGACTGGCCTTCTTCCTTTTTCGCCTTGATGGTAACGCCAGTCTCATACAGAGAAATTACCGCGGGTGGGTCGTCACCGGGCGAATACGTGTGAAACCGCTGATCATCGCGGGTTCGACCATAGATGGTGTTCCCTTCCCAGGTGA
>CAZAHE010000034.1:5414-17982 GCA_964484965.1 uncultured Acidiferrobacteraceae bacterium
TTTCGCCTTGATGGTAACGCCAGTCTCATACAGATCATTGACCAGTTGCGGATCGCCCGGTGAATACGTGTGAAAACGGTCACCATCGCGGGTTCGGCCATAAATCGTACTGCCATCAATCGTGACCCGGTCTACTCGTCTGCCCTCCACATACTCGAGGAATTTAGAATATTCCCATTCTCGTCCCTGATCAGTCCCACCCGAAAAGTTGTTGAAAACTGCCGTCAACACCATCGCGATGACCAGCCACAGGACAATATTCTTGGTCAGGTTATTCACCCACTAACGCTCCATTTCCGCAATGATTCCCATATAAAAGCCGCTCCAAAGTAAACTAAATATCCAGAGTGGCAGCCATTTATTCCCGCATTTTGAGGCTTTTCCTCAAGCAACACAACAAATAGTCCGCCATTCGATTGCGCTACCTAATCATGTAACACGCCCCCCGGCCGTCAGCGTCTGTCAAGAGACTGGGCGAAGCGCCCTGGCGAGAAGATATATTTCCGCACTGTCGTTCCTTGACGCAGCTGGTTTCCTGATCGCATGCCACTCGAACCGCTGTTCGACCTGAGCCCTGAATGCGGCTGTGTCTTCCCCTTCGAAGACCTTCACGACCAATGCCCCGCGTGGCCCCAGTAACGAACAAGCGAAACGCAATGCCGTTTCAGCCAGGCGCATCGTCAGGGCCTGATCGCGGCTCACCACACCGGATATATTGGGAGCCATATCTGAGATCACAAGGTCCACAGGGCGATTCCCCAGATGGCACCGCACCACTTCGAAGCATTCGGCCCGGCACACATCGGCTTTAATGATAGTGACGTCTTTTAATCGCTCAATCGGGGCAATATCGACTGCCAGTACACGTCCCGATGCACCGACCCTTTGGGCGGCATACTGCGACCACCCCCCGGGCGCTGCACCAAGATCTACTACCCAGTAACCCGGTTTAAACAGATGATCACGACGATCAAGCTGCGCAAGTTTGAATGCAGCGCGCGATCGATAGCCCGCCAATTTGGCCTGCCTGACATAGACATCTTTGCGTTGACGCTCTACCCAGCGTCCGCCTGCACCACGACGGCGGCTACTCACCGACACTCACCCAGTGGTATGCTGTTTACGATGACTAACATTCGAGAGTCTTTGAAATTGACGGGGCATCAGAAACGTCATTTACGTGCACTCGCTCATCATCGCCCCATCGCCGTCACTATAGGTACCGCTGGATTATCCGATGCCGTCATTGCGGAACTCGAGCAGGCCCTGTCTCATCATGAACTTGTCAAGATCAAGATGCCAGCTGCGGCAAAGAGCGCTAAAAGCGATCTGCTTCATGCCGCCTGTAAACACACCGGCGCCGCGCCGGTTCAGCTCATTGGTCGTGTCGGAATCGCCTACCGTCCGGCCGACAAATCTGGGATTCAGCTTCCCTGAACCGCTATCAACCGTTGTAAAAGCCGAGTACGTTCTCAGTGTGCTTCATTCTAATTGGGATTAACGCCAACACAAGATACCCATTCGTGATCGCCGCGAACCGCGACGAATATCACGCTCGCGCCACTGCACCCGCTCAGTTTTGGTCTGACTACCCCGATCTTTATGCCGGCAAAGACGAAGAAGCGGGCGGCACTTGGATGGGTCTTACGCGGTATGGCCGATTTGCCGCTCTGACCAATTTTAGCGAACCACAGTCGCACTCCGGTCCCCGCTCTCGCGGCCAGCTGGTCTTGGAATACTTGCTTGGATCGGGCGACGCCGATCAGTATCTCACCGTTCAAAGGCCAAATTTTGGTCAGTATGGTGGTTTCAACCTTCTGGTCGGTGAGTGCCGTACGTCCCTCCACTGGGCTTCCAATCGGCATAGCAATAAGCGCAAATTATCGAGTGGTGTTTTTGCACTCAGCAATCATCTGTTAGACACCCCGGGCTCAAAGATTTCAAACGGCAAAATGCAATTTTCGAAAGTCCTTTCGTCCTCGTTTTCGCAAGAATCATTATTCGACTTACTGCGTGACGAGACGCCCGCCGAAGAACTATCGACACAAGTATCGCATGCGTCGCGCATCGCTCGACTACGCTCATCGGTCTTCGTGCGCTCAGCGGAATACGGAACAAGAAGTTCAACTGTCATCACAATCGGTCGTGATGACGTCGTCCGATATAGCGAACGCAGTTTCGATAGTGTCGGTGTCCAACAAGCCACAGCAGCTATTGAATTCAAACTACTGTAACAAGGCTGCTTCGGCTGTAATGGCGGCAACAGGTCTGTTCCCGTAACTCATGCATACAAAGGTCCTGAGCCTGGCCGGGCCGATCATCCTGTCGAATGTCACCGTTCCACTCGTCGGGGCTGTTGACACGGCCGTTGTAGGTCATCTGGATGACAGCACCCTGATTGGTGCGGTTGCGTTCGGTAGTCTCATCTTTAGTTTTCTTTATTGGGGATTTGGTTTTCTACGTTTTGGAACGAGTGGATTTTCTGCACAGGCGTTCGGCAACAACGACTCTCTCGAGGCTTATTTCACTCTCTCTCGTGCTTGTCTTATCGGGCTGGCACTTGGAGTCGGCCTAATAGTGATCCATCCGCTACTCCGAGGAACGGTCTTGTTCCTGCTGCAGGGCTCCGAAATGGTCGAGAGTTCGACGGCCATTTATTTCAACATTCGCATATGGAGCGCGCCTGCAGTCCTGATCCTGTATGCGGTTCTCGGATATTTGATCGCCGCCCAGGACATGCGCGCCGTGTTTTACAGCCAGCTACTTCTTAACGGCCTCAACATTACACTCGATGTCCTGTTCGTATCGGTATTCGACCTCGCAATCGAAGGCGTTGCCCTGGCAACGGTGATCAGTGAGTTCGCCGCGGTCATATTCGGCTTGTGGCTAATTTCACAGCGAACCGGCTATCGCCTGCGAGTCACTTTGACTAGCCGGTTGCTCAACCGCAACGCTGTCAAGCAACTGCTCAAGGCAAATATAAATATTTTTATTCGAACGCTGTGTCTGATGTTTGGCTTCGCCTGGTTTACCAACCGCAGCGCGCAACTCGGAGACGTCTATCTGGCCGCCAATGCCGTCCTGCTTCACCTACAGACCATAGCCGCCTACGCGATGGACGGTTTTGCGACCGCAGCAGAGGCACTTGTCGGACGGGCAATCGGCGCACGGGATAAACAGAACTTAATTAGTGCTATGCGAATCACCACGTTGTGGGCACTGATTATCGCATCGCTCTTAAGCTTCGTGTATTTGATGGTTGGTATTGACCTGATCGGACTGATGACGAATCAAGCCGATGTTCTTAGCACCGCACAACAGTACTTACCATGGCTGGTTGTGGCTCCTGTGATTTCAGTATGGAGCTTTCAGCTGGACGGCATCTTTATTGGAGCAACTCGTACTCGGGAAATGCGCAACGCGATGATCGTCTCACTGGCTGTGTATCTAGCAGTTCTCGAAGGACTAACGGCGTTCGCACACAACGATGGGTTGTGGTCATCACTATTATGTCTGTTCGTCCTGCGCGCAATCACACTGTGGCTCTATCTGCCGAGGATCACGGTAGCAACTAAGGCATAGACAATGCGAAAGAGAGAAAGATAACGGCGTCTCAGCGATAGATCTTCAATCGAACGCCGGTCGATCCATCCAACAACAATTTGAAACGACCTTCCATCGCCTCTAATGCGAAACGATATGGCCGATCGATACCGTATGTGCGCGTGACGGCACCGCCCTTCTCAGGCAGCATGTTTCGCATGCCGATAAGCTCACCGTCATTTGCAAAGAAGGCAATATCCAGTGGCGCTAAAACATTTCGCATGTGAAATCGTTTCACGACATCCCTGTCAAAAATAAATAATAAGGCGACGTTTTCGATATCGTTTCTGCACACATTCTGAAAACCACTCGCCCGTTGAACCGGGGTAATAGCGATCTTGACTGGGATAAGTGAGTGTGGACCACGATCAGAAATGAACTCTACAAAGCCATATGGCATTGCGTCATACACACTCGGTAGAGCATCGCATGCATGTGCGCCACGTCCGATAGTGGCCGCCAGAAGAACGACCGAGATGAGCGCTCTGGATATAAAAATGACGGTGTCGCCGGTAACCAGTGACTACTTCACAATGTGCAAAGACTCATTTATCTTGCAATGCACTTTCTCAGCGACCTCGAGTGCCCGCACGCCATCAATGCCCGTAACCAACGGCTGGCGGCCATTTCGAACACACTCGACAAAGTGCTCGAGTTCCACCTCAAGTGGCGGTCTTGATTCGACCGCGATCGATTCCGTGTGGATCCGCGAAAACCCATTACCGTTTTCAGCGGGCTCTGGGCGAGATAGATCAATCTGCTGGTTGACAAAATCCAAACCTAGATAACAAGCCTCTCCGAACACCCTGATACGACGAAACCGTCTAGAGGACACGCGACTGGCTGTGACATTTGCGATCGTGCCATCGGCGAATTCAAGCCGGGCGTTTGCGATATCTACATGATCGGACACCACCCGTGCGCCGACGGCAGACACATAACTGAGCTTGCCCGTGACTAGCGATAGCACAATATCGATGTCATGGATCATCAGATCAGTCACCACATCAACTGCCGCCGCCCGCGGCACGAACGGACCGAGTCGATGAACCTCTATGAAGCGTGGACGATCGAGTTCTTCGACCAAACGTACCACGCCTGCATTGAACCGTTCCAGATGCCCAATCTGAAGCAACGTATTCGAACGTTGTGCTTCCGCCACGATAGCGCGGCCCTCACTCAAGCGATCAGCAATCGGTTTTTCCAGCAATACGTGGATACCGTTGCGCAAATAAGGCTCGGCCACTTCCCGATGATGAGGTGTCGGGACGACAATGCTCACGGCATCGACCTTATCCACTAAGGCCTGTGCTTCAGAATACGCCAGACAGCCGCACTCCTCGGCCACTTTTTGTGCCGCATTCATGTCGATATCGGCAACTGCGAAAAGCCGAACCCCCGGCATCGCAGCGTAAATACGAGCATGAATGGCGCCCAGGTAACCGACGCCGACCACACCCACGCAGACTTCTTTCGTCATCGATCCATCAATCCCCTCGAATCACACAACACAGTCCCTAAGACGCGCCAGTCAGATGGTGCGGTGTATCTTGGCAGCTTAATCAATCGTCAAAGACAACGATAACACGACGGTTCTGGCGTCCCTTTTTCTCTATTTTCTTGACACGCACACTACCGATTTCACCCGTAGAGGCGACGTGCGTACCGCCACACGGCTGCAGATCAATACCTTCAAATTCCACCAGACGGACTTCGCCGCTATCGGTTGGCGGCTGCACAGACATGGTTCGGACCAGTTCTGGCTGTTGTGCGAGCGCGTCCGCGGTAACCCAGCGCATGCTCATCGGGCGATCCCGGGAAATCACAGCATTGAGTTGCTCGGAAACCGTCTGTTTGTCGATCGGATCAGGCAGGGCAAAATCCAGTCGGCCACGGCCATCCTGCACTGACCCGCCTGTTACTGGTGCAGATATTACAGCACACAGCATATGCATACAGCTGTGCATCCGCATCAGTCGATAACGCCTTTCCCAATCAACCGTGAGCTCAACTGTTGTTCCAACGGCAGGCAACGCTGCGGCAGGTTCGACAAGGTGAAGATGCACGCCAGTGCCGTTTTCTTTAATCGTATTGACCACAGTGAGTTCAGAACCGTCGGCTGCCAGCAACGATCCCGTGTCACCCGGTTGGCCGCCTCCTTCAGAATAAAAGACACTCTGATCCGTCACAACAGCACCCTCTCGGGTTGCAATCACCATGGCGGCGCAGGTTTTCAGATATCCATCCTGCCTAAATAATTCGTTGGTGTCATGCATCAGTATCGCCTCATGCGTGCGTTCGCTCGGAGGCCGGATCATACATCGGTCGTAAACTGGCAGTCGCCGCAAAGCGTTTACCTACCACTTCGATCTCGTATCGCCCCGAGGCGATGAATTCGGCATCAACCCCATCAGCGTTTTCGACGTAACCGAGTCCGACGGCCGCGCCGAGCGTATAACCGTACATGCCGGAGGTTGTCCTACCAACACGATGTCCATCCCGCCAGATCGGCTCATCGTGGTAAAGGAGCGGCCCGGGATCATCGAGCAGAAACTGGACCAGCCGTCGAGTAGGTCGCTGCTCTTTTTGGCGCAACAGGGCGTCTTCGCCGATAAATCCACCAGGCTTGCCTAAGTCAACAGCAAACATTAACCCCGCCTCTAGTGGCGTGTCCTCATCAGAGATATCGTGACCCCAGTGTCGGTAGGCTTTCTCAATACGAAGACTATTCAGCGCGTGATAGCCCGCCAAAGTGAGCCCATGCGAAGTGCCGGTCGCAGCAATCGAGTCAAATACGGCAAGCGCAAATTCACTGGGCACATAAAGTTCCCACCCGAGCTCGCCGACATAGCTCATACGGGTAGCGCGGACACGGGCGTAAGCTAGATCGATTTCTCGAGAAGCTCCAAATGGAAACGATGCAGCCGACAAATCGTCAGGTGTCAAGGCGCTAAGCAACTGTCGCGAAGCAGGTCCCATCAGCCCGATAACCGCATAGGCACTCGTTACGTCCGTCGCAACCGCCCTGGCGTCATCGGGAATGTGATCGCGCAACCAGCAGAGGTCACGCACCTGTGAGGCAGCACTAGTGACGATTAGAAAGCGCTCTTCATCGAGACGGGTGACTGTTAAATCTGCCTCGATACCGCCCCGTTGATTCAGCCACTGTGTATACACTGCCCTGCCTGGATACACATCGATATTGCGCGCGCAGATCCGTCCCAACACTCGTGCCGCGTCCGCACCCTGCAGGAGAAACTTTGCAAAAGAGGAAAGATCAAACAAACCGACACCTTCGCGTACTGCTGTGTGTTCAGCACCACTTTTCTCGAACCAGTTCTGGCGAGCGTAGCTGTAATCGTAATTGGGCGAAGATCCCGGACTATCGAACCAGTTGGCACGCTCCCAGCCGCAAACCTCACCAAAACACGCGCCGCGCACTCTCAGCCGATCATGCAGTACCGACATGCGCACGGGACGCGAAGACTCGGCCTGTCGAAACGGCCAGTGCATCGCATAAAGGAGCCCCAACGCTTCACTGGTGCGGTCATGCAGGTACGATCGATTACCCTGAAAAGGCATGGCACGACGGATATCGACATCCCACAGATCCATTGGAGGATGCCCATCAACCATCCATTCGGCAATCACTTTGCCCGCCCCACCGGCTGACTGGATACCGATCGAGTTGAATCCAGCCGCGACGAAAAAGTTACTGACCTCCGGCGCTGGACCGAGAAAGTAGCGATTGTCCGGAGTGAAACTTTCCGGCCCGTTGAAAAACAACTTAATGCCGGTCTCAGAGAGTAGCGGAATCCGCTTAGTCGCAAGATCGAGATGTGTCTCGATGTGGGCAACATCCTCTGGCAACGTCTCGAACTCGAAATCCTCGGGTATGCCGTCCATACCCCATGGTTTGGCAACCGGTTCGAACATCCCAATCAGAAGTTTGCCGGCGTCCTCTTTATAATAATTACAGGCCGACGGCTCGCGCAGTACTGGTAGGTCTGTTGGCAATCGCGGGATTGATTCTGTCACCACATAAAAATGTTCCGCTGCATGCAACGGTACATTGACCCCACAAAGCTGCCCCACTTCACGGGCCCACATGCCCGCACAATTGACGACGTATTCACAGGTGATGTCACCCGATTCAGTACACACCTGTGTCACGCGGTTATCGTTAACCAGGATGTCGGTGACGCAGACGCCTTCAAAGATTCTGGCACCACGGTTACGCGCGCCACGGGCGAGTGCCTGGGCGGTGTCAGTTGGATTCGTCTGGCCATCCTTTGGCAGGAATACCGCCCCAACGAGGTCATTGGTTTCGATAATCGGATACAGTTCACGAGTTTCAAACGGTGTGATGACCTGCGCCTCAACGCCGAAACAACTGGCCATTGACGCGCCACGGATAAATTCCTCAAATCTCTCACCATCGGATGCGATTGCAAGAGAACCATTTTGTCTGAATCCAGTGGACTGACCTGTTTCCTCCTCCAGAGTCGCATAAAGCTCAGTCGTGTATTGTGCAAGTCGAGTGAGGTTGTATGTCGCGCGCAGCTGGCCCACCAGTCCCGCTGCGTGCCACGTCGTGCCTGAAGTCAACTTTCGACGCTCCACCAGAACGATATCATTCCAACCCATCTTGGTCAGGTGGTAGGCAACGCTGCACCCAATGATGCCACCGCCTATGATGACGACCTGGGCGTGTCGTGGTAATTCAACCAAATTAATCTCCCTATCGGACTTTAACGCGATGCATGTACAGCAACTGCGGCGCGAGAGTGGTACAGGTAATCTCAACCTCTGGGCAGAGATTTAAGCAAAAGTGACTTCCTAAGACCAATTTCAGTCCTGTATAAAAATCGTGGAAAATATCGATACTGATCACTGCGCGGATAGTGTATGAATTCCTTCGTTGATCGGGTCGCAATCATCGTGCCCGCGCTTGACCTCTCAATCAACGCCTGACTCTGCTTATCGGAACATCGCCCACTTGACCGAACGTCTCACCGAAAAGAGCTTATTTCAACCTGAGTTCCTCTATCCGCGCTATTGGCCGACCTGGCTTGGCATGGGCTTGCTCCGCTTGCTATCGCTGTTGCCCCTGCGTGCTTTGTTTGCCATCGGAAAGCTACTCGGACGAATTCTGCACCGTATATTGATCGAGCGGAGGCGTATTGCCACCATCAACATCAGCCGCTGTTTCCCCAATCAATCCCACCAAGCCGTGGCAGATATCGTGCGTGACACTTTTGAGGTGATAGCCACCGTGGCACTCGCTGGCGGTGTCACCTGGTGGGCATCGCACGAACGGCTAAGCCGGCTTGTGCGAGTGCATCAGTCGCAGCACTTCACAGAGGCTCTCAAAAACAAGCAACCTATTATCCTGCTTGCTCCACATTTCTGCGCTGTCGACACTGCAGGCATTTATCTTTCAAGCCAACACCCTGGCGTCAGCATTTTTCAGCGCAGTCGCAACCGGCTGCTCGATGCTTTCGTGCTGCGGGGCCGCCAACGGTTTGGTGCCCAGCTTTTCGAGCGCAAAGGCGGTATGCGGTCTTTAATTCGCGCTGTCCGTAACGGGGCAACCCTCTACTACCTGCCTGACCAGGACCCTGGCCCCCGCCGTGCCGTGTTTGCGCCTTTCTTCGGCGTACAAACCGCCAGTTGGCCGGTACTCGGCCGGGTCGCGGGCCTCATTGATGCGACCGTGATTCCGTGTGTCTGCCGACTAAACCGCACTGAAGCTGGATACGATATTCACTTCGAGGCACCGCTGAAAGATTTTCCAACGGGCGATGCACTAACTGATGCGGCGCGCATGAACGCAGTCGTTGAGGCGCAAATAAAAGAAACCCCCAGTCAATACTTCTGGGTCCACAAACGCTTCAAGACTCGGCCTGCCGGTGAAGAAGACTTCTACCGCTAATCCCCATAAACGTCCGGCACTCGCTTGAGCCGAGGTAAGCCCGCCCCCTTCTCTGCTAAGCGAAAGATTCCACTATTCAGCCACGGCACTGGCCAACGCGCTACCTACCTCGACTGTGGTAGCGGAGCCACCAATATCGGGAGTCTTCGGGCCATCCGACGCCGCCATCACCTCTTCTATCGCACTCATGACCGAGTTTGCCGCATCCGTTTCACCGAGGTGCTCAAGCATCATTGACCCCGACCAAATCTGTCCAATCGGATTGGCGATACCCTTGCCAGTGATATCAGGCGCTGACCCATGCACGGGCTCAAAAAGAGAGGGGTGTGCGCCCTCTGGATTCAGGTTGGCCGAAGGTGCCACCGCAATCGTACCGGTCGTTGCGGGTCCGAGGTCAGAGAGTATGTCGCCAAAAAGGTTGCTCGCGACAATCACATCGAACCACTCAGGTGTCAGAACCAGTCGTGCGGCGAGAATATCGATATGGTACTGGTCAGTCTCGATGTTCGGAAATCGACTGGCGTTGGCCGCAAACCGCTCATCCCAGTAACTCATAGAATGGATAATGCCGTTGGATTTGGTCGCCGATGTCAGTTTTCCTTTTCTTTTCTGGGCAAGATTGAAGGCAAATTCGTGGATACGATCGGTGCCTTGACGAGTAAAGATAGATTCTTGAAAGGCCGCCTCCTGCTCTGTGCCCTGGTAGAGCCGTCCACCGATCTCCGAATACTCGCCCTCGTTGTTCTCACGGACAATCATGTAGTTGATATCACCAGGTGATTTATCCCGCAAAGGACAGGACAGTCCAGCAAGCAGTTTTACGGGTCTGAGGTTAACGTACAGCTTGAGACCTCGTCGCATGGGCATCAACAGTTCCCATAAAGACACGTGATCCGGCACACCCGGAAACCCCACCGCACCGAAAAATATCGCATCCAGCCCGTTTAACTGATCGAGGCCATCAGCTGGCATGATCTCCCCGACTCGGTGAAATCGTTCACAGCTCCAATCGAACTCCACCCAGTCGAAAGAATATCCATATTGACGGGACGCGGCTTCGAGTACACGTTGGCCTTCGGGAACAACTTCTCGCCCAATACCGTCACCTGGGATTACAGCAATCCTGTAAGTCTCCATCTTCTCATTACTCCGTATCCGGATTTCGCCGTTGTAAAAAGCGGTGTTTTCAAGATGTCCATTTCACTCATGGACGCCTGCAGTTTAGCGCAGACAGCGCACCGAGTTGATACTGAACTCCAGGCCGAGCCGATACCGATCATGCCAAGAAACAGCGACTGGTCAAACGTTGATGACGTAATAATCTGATCAGAGAATCGCCAGATAGAAACAACAGGCTGCCTGACACCATAGCGAGGCAAACCTTTTCGACCGATGACAGGGCAAGACTGCTCAGCGGATCACATGTAATGCCGTATGTAACCAGGGTCATTGTGGATACCGCCACACAAACGGTCCAGAAGAAAAATTGCACTGCGTTCGACATTTTCCAACTCCCATGGCAAAAGATCGAAGGCAAGCATGCCCAAGCATGAGGCTCATGGGATGAGACAGCAAACGGATTTCAGCGGTTCGTGCGGCACATTGTCATTAGCGACGCGCCTTTAATTTGATTGCGCAATCAGACTTCGTAACGTGCGAGAAAATCAGCGTAGGCTTGCCCGAGACCGTGCTCCAGCGGGGTTTTCGCCTGCCATCCAAGGGCCTGCAGGCGTCCCATATCCACCCACTTTCGAGGTGTGCCGTCCGGCTTTGACGAATCCCACTCGATGGGACCATCAAAACCTACCACGGCCTGAATCATTTCGGCCAGTCTACGAATACTTACTTCCTCACCGCTGCCGATATTGATCAATGGTGCGTGTGCCTCACTAAACAAACTGTCGAGTCGGCCGCCTTCAGCGGTCAATAAATATACACACGCATCGGCCAAATCCGCGCTGTAGAGAAACTCTCTTTGCGGCGTGCCAGTTCCCCAGACGCTCAGATGAGCCGCACTTGAGCATTTCGCTTCATGCGCTTTGCGAAGCAAGGCCGGCAATACATGTGATGTTGCGAGGTCATAGTTGTCACCAGGGCCGTATAGGTTATTCGGCATCACGGCCAGATAACGAGTACCGTACTGCCGGTTGTAAGCCCAGCACATCTCAATGCCTGCTATTTTGGCCACCGCATACGGGCGATTGCTTGATTCAAGTTCACCAGTAAGCAGATGGGTCTCGTGGATAGGCTGGGGCGCCAACTTTGGATAGATGCAGCTAGAGCCGAGAAACAAAAGCTGTTTTATACCGTTTCGCCACGCGCTGTCGATGACATTGGACTGAATAGCGAGATTCTGCGTGATAAATTCAGCTGGATACGTACTGTTGGCAAGAATTCCGCCGACACGTGCGGCAGCGAGGATCACAACTTCTGGTTTTTCTGATTCAAAAAATGCCGCCGTCGCCGACTGATTGGTGAGGTCGAGATCAGCACGTGTGCGCGTGATTAATGATTCGAAACCGCGCGCCTGAAGCAGGCTACAGACCGCCGAACCGACCAGGCCCAGGTGTCCAGCGACAAAAATACGGCTTCGCTCATGCATCACAAAAGAATCCCTACTCACTTGACTTGGCTGTTTTGCACATCCGCCTGGGCAAGTGCGAGATCGGCCAGAGCCATCTCTCTAACAAGCGCTTGAAAGGAGGTGCGGGGCTTCCAACCCAATGTGCGCCGCGCTTCACCCGCGTCTCCCAACAAAGTATCGACTTCCGTCGGGCGGTAGTAGCGTGGATCTATTGCGACGATTCGCCGCCCCGACGCGTCAATCCCCTCTTCGTCAGTATCGGATCCGCGCCAGGTAATTTCGATATCGAGCTCTGCCGCCGCAGCTTCGACGAACTCACGAACACTGTGTTGGATTCCACTCGCAATCACATAATCAGTCGGCTCGTCCTGCTGCAGCATCAGCCACTGGGCTTCGACATAGTCGCGCGCATGCCCCCAATCCCGCCTAGCATCAAGATTGCCCAG
>CAZAHE010000034.1:18082-20742 GCA_964484965.1 uncultured Acidiferrobacteraceae bacterium
ATTCTGATGGCTTCCAGCAACCGAAGCGCTCCCAGCGCATCCGAATTTGCCGTGTATTCGGGTTCTTCGAAACTGACCGCGACATGGCTCTGCGCGCCAAGGTTATAAATCTCATGCGGCTCGACCAACTGCAAAATACGCACCAAACTGAGAGTATCCGTGAGGTCTCCATGGTGAAGAATCAGGCGCGGATCGTCGTCGTGGGGATCCTGATACAGGTGGTCAATACGCTGTGTGTTGATCGATGAAGTACGGCGCTTGATACCGTGGACAACATAGCCCTTATCGAGCAGCAGCTGTGCCAGATAAGACCCATCCTGGCCTGTGATACCAGTTATCAGCGCTGTTTTTGCCATATAGCCTGGTCGACTAGTCGTCGCGAATCAGTGTCTGGAAATACTCAATGGTGTGCGCAAGCCCTTCGTCGAGTGCCACGTTCGGTGACCAATCCAGTACTTCCCGTGCAAGGCTGATATCCGGTTGTCGTTGCGCCGGGTCGTCTTCGGGCAACGGCTGATAGACAATCTCCGATCGAGCACCCGTCATAACCAGTATTTTTTCCGCAAGCTGGAGAATTTGAAATTCGTCTGGGTTACCGAGATTGATTGGTCCACAGATTTCGTTACCACTAGCCATTAGGCGAATCAGTCCATTGACCAAGTCACTTACATAACAGAACGAACGTGTCTGTCTACCTTCGCCATAGATTGTGATCGCCTCACCGCGCAATGCCTGCACAATGAAGTTAGAAACGACACGACCATCTTCACGGTGCATGTTCGGTCCATAGGTGTTGAATATTCTCGCAACCTTGATGTTTAGGCCATGCTGACGCCGATAATCAAAAAACAAAGTTTCGGCACAGCGTTTTCCCTCATCGTAGCACGCACGAACACCGATTGGGTTGACCCGCCCCCAGTAACCCTCTGCCTGTGGATGCTCCTCGGGATCGCCGTAAACTTCACTGGTCGACGCTTGCAAAATCTTCGCTCGCGTACGCTTAGCAAGGCCCAACATATTGATGGCACCATGGACACTGGTCTTGGTTGTCTGCACCGGATCAGATTGATAATGGATCGGAGAAGCGGGGCATGCGAGGTTATAAATCTGATCCACTTCAACGTACAGCGGAAAAGTCACGTCATGTCGCATCAACTCAAAGTTAGAAAAATCCTGCAATGCGATGACATTACTCTTTGAACCGGTAAAATAATTATCGACACAAAGGACTTCGCACCCCTGTTCGACCAAACGCTTACACAGGTGAGAGCCAATGAATCCGGCTCCTCCCGTTACCAATACTCGTGCTGACATGCCTAGCCACCGAATCTAAACAAAGGGAATTCTAGACCTTTTTCACCTACACTCGCATCGCTGGCAACGACCGGACAGCGGACACTGCCCTCAACGACTGAGGCAGGACAACCCGGTGTCAACGCCGACCAGGACAGGAAATACACACTGTTACGAGGGCAAACTACCGTTATGAGTCTAGCATTCAATCAATCTGAGTATGACCAGCGCCTGGATAAAACTCGCCGTGCGATGTCACAGCACGGAGTCGATGTGCTGCTGGTCACCGATCCTTCCAACATGGCCTGGCTGACCGGTTACGATGGCTGGTCCTTCTACGTTCATCAAGGTGTATTGGTACCCTCCTCCGGCGAACCGATCTGGTTCGGACGCGAGCAGGATGCGCAGGGTGCTCGCCGAACCGTTTGGATGAGCCACGATCATATATTTGGTTATCCCGATCATTATGTGCAGTCAGTCGAACGTCATCCAATGGATTACCTGGCCAGCTTGCTGCGGGACTGGGGATGGCAGGACAAAAAAATCGGTGTCGAGATGGACAATTATTATTTCAGCGCAGCGGCCTATATTGCACTGCAAAAAGAGCTACCGGCGGCATCCCTAGCGGATACAACAGGCTTGGTAAACTGGCAGCGTTCGATTAAGTCACCGCAAGAAATTACCTATATGAAGATGGCGGGTGTAATCGTTGAGCGCATGCACACGATGATCCACGAACGAGTAAAGCCGGGGCTACGTAAAAACGTTCTGGTGGCCGATATCTTCCACACTGCAATCCGTGGGACCGAGGAATATGGCGGTGATTACGCCGCTATCGTACCCCTGTTGCCAACGGGTATCGATGCAAGCGCGCCACACCTAACCTGGGACGACCGCCCCTTCGAATCTGGCGCCGTGACGTTCTTCGAGATCGCTGGATGTTATCGCCGCTACCACTGCCCTTTATCGCGCACGGTCTATCTTGGAACCCCCCCCACGGAGCTTCTACAGGCCGAAGAGGCCGTGCTGGAAGGGGTCGAGGCGGCACTAGCCGCGGTTAAGCCTGGCAACACGTGCGAGGACATTGAAGCGGCGTGGCGCAAAACAATTCAGCGGTATGGATTCGACAAAGCAAGCCGTTGCGGGTACTCGATCGGACTCAGTTATCCGCCTGACTGGGGTGAACGCACAATGAGTCTGCGACAAGGTGATTCATCGGTCCTGAAGACAGGCATGACGTTTCATCTGATTCCGGCCTTATGGAAAGATGACTGGGGCCTGGAGATATCAGAAAGCTTTCTCGTAACCGATAGCGGGCACGAAACCTTGGCAAACTTTCCCCGACCGATCTTCATCAAACCGTGATG
>CAZAHE010000035.1:0-20074 GCA_964484965.1 uncultured Acidiferrobacteraceae bacterium
GTCTTTGCATTCGATTACAGCAACTGGATCACCACCTGAACCTGACAGAAACTGAGCGACGGTGGTAACGGGTTTTTGGGTCGCTGAAAGGCCGACCCGGGTAACCGCTCTGCCAGTCAGAGCCACCAGGCGCTCTAGCGACAATGCCAGATGGGCACCGCGCTTATTTCCAGCAAGTGCATGAATTTCATCAACGATAACTGAATGAACTGTCGATAACATCCGTCGACCAGACTCGGACGTCAGAAGAATGCAGAGCGATTCAGGCGTCGTCACCAGAATATGTGGTGGACGTCGCCGCATGCTGTCACGGTCAGCGCTTGTCGTATCACCTGTACGCACCGCGATCCGAATTTCTGGTAATTCGCCAAACTCTTTTGCTTGCTGCTGAATTCCCTGCAACGGTTGACGAAGATTGCGTTCAATGTCATTGCTGAGTGCGCGCAGTGGCGAGACATACACAACGCCAGTCTGATCTGGCAGATACCCTGCATCGAGACCTTGGCGCAGCAGCTTATCGATTGCACCAAGAAATGCGGCGAAGGTCTTGCCCGAACCTGTCGGAGCACTGATCAACACGTGCTGCTTATCAGCAATTCTGGGCCAGGCAAGTCGCTGACATTCGGTTGGTTCACCGAAGGTAGATGAGAACCATGAGTTGATCAGAGGATGAAATTTCAAGCGCCACACACCTTTGCACAAGTGTATCAGGACGCACGAGAGCACCAACAAAAAAATGATACCATCGCCTGCATCCAGTTATCACGACGGATTCGGGACTCTGAGCAACAAAAAAAAATCAAGCTACGGCATCGAAACGCGTGCGGTTGTTTCCGGCCGCGCCGGTAAAGAACACCATGGTGTGCTTAACACACCTGTTTATCGCGCCTCGACCATCCTACATCCAGATGCAAGAGCCTTCGAGACCCGCCACGATATTTTCGATCGGTATAAGGTGGTCTATGGGTTACTCGGAACCCCGACGACCTTTTCCCTCGAAACGGCCATGCTCGATCTGACGGGTGGCTACGACGCAGTCCTTACCTCCTCGGGTCTCTCTGCTTGTACGATTGGCCTGGCATCGTTTCTGGGTGCTGGTGACCACCTGCTGATCACGGACTCGGTCTATTGGCCAACGCGGGCATTCTGCGACCAGACATTGACCCGTTTTGGTGTCGAAGTGACCTATTACGACCCAGAAATCGGCAAAGATATCGAATCATTGATTAAACCCAACACACGAGTGATCTATCTCGAGTCACCTGGCTCACTGACTTTCGAGGTCCAGGACATTCCCGCGATTACCGAAGTCGCAAAGCGCCACGGTATCAGGACATTGCTCGATGCAACATGGGCTACACCTTTGTATTTCGATGCCTTCGGTCACGGTGTAGATGTGGTGATGCATGCCGCAACCAAGTACCTAGCGGGGCATTCTGACGTTCTGCTCGGTATCATTGTCAGCAACGAAGCAGCGTGGGAGGCCGTACGCGAGACCAAGGTTCGATTTGGGGAAGGAATAGGCCCGGAAGAAGCCTACCTGACGACGAGAGGACTAAAAACCCTGCCTACACGGCTTCGACGACACCACGAACAAGCTCTCACACTGGCTCGTTGGTTAGAACAGCGCTCGGAAACCTCAAGGATCCTGCACCCTGGATTGCCGGGTGCGCCGGGTCACGAAATATTCAAACGTGATTTCAGCGGTGCCTGTGGCCTATTTGGCGTTGTGCTGCGTGACTATACGACCGAGGCGGTTCGTGACATGCTGAACAGCTTGGAGCTGTTCGGCATCGGGGCCAGTTGGGGCGGCTATGAGAGCCTACTCATTCCTGCGTTCCCAAACCGCTACCGGACAGCCAAGGAATGGAAAGCAACTGGTCCTCTGTTGCGTCTACATGTCGGCCTGGAATCGCTCGATGACCTGATCGCCGACCTGGAACACGGATTTGAACAACTAGCCCGTTCTCAGGGCTAGGCAATACTTATTTAGTCGATTGATGGAGGACCCACCAACGATCAAAGCAGATGAGTGTCGGGCATTCCTAAACAAATTCTCGTCGTTACTCCTCGCATCAAGCGACGCCGTTGGTGTACCGGAAATCAGCTACAGTCCATTCGTAATGGAGGATGAGAGCTTCTTTATCCTGGTCAGTGAATTATCAAAACACACTGGCAACCTACGCGAGCGATCCCGTGTCAGCGCGATGCTGATTGAGGATGAGGACGATGCCGCCAACATCTATACCCGCCGACGACTGATTCTCCATTGCGCTATAAAAGAACACCGCCGCGAGGGCAAGCGCTGGTCAGAATTATTACCACTTTTCAAATCCGAATTCGGTGACATCGTGACTATCATCAAAACACTGACGGACTTCGTTCTGTTCGAGCTGCAACCGCTGGATGGTCGCTGGATTACTGGCTTCGGTGCGGCGTTTACATTTGATCGACTCGATTTTTCAAATGCCGAACACGTCGGGCCCACACAACTTCGAGGCCAATGACAGCTCTAGGTTTCAGGCGGCAACATCCCTACGAGGGAGTAGAGTGCGCTGCAAACATCGGGCCCAGCCAAACGCGTAGCCGCTGGTCCAAGGTCGCGCGGCAACTTTACGAATCCATAACGCACTCGTATCAGGCGATTCACCTCGCCTCCCACTGCTTGCCATAGCCGCCGGACCTCACGATGTCGACCCTGTCGCAGCACGACACTGTACCAGCGGTTATGGCCGCCCTCTGGATGTGGATCGATCGAAGCAAACCGACAAAGGTGGCCATCTAATTCGATGCCGTCTTTTAAGCACTGCAAATCAGAAGATACGATCTCCCCTCTGACGCGGCACATATATTCCCGCTCGACTGCCGCGGAGGGGTGCATCAGTGCATGGGCAAGATCTCCATCAGAACAAAACAACATCAAGCCAGCCGTATTGATGTCCAGACGCCCGACGGCGACCCATCGGCCCTGATCGAATTCAGGCAGATCAGTGAACACCGTTGGCCGATTGGCGGGATCAGTACGGGTGACTATGCGTCCTATAGGTTTGTTGTACAGCAGCACCTCTGACTTGGGTACAGCCGAAGACCCCGCGCCGACAACAACACCATCAACAGAGACCGTGCTCCCCGGCGCTAAAGTAGCACCCAGCGACGCGGGAGATCCGTCGATCGCAACGCGTCCTTGTCGAATCCAGCGCTCGGCTTGACGACGAGAGCACCGGCCCATACGCGAGAGATATTTCTGGACACGCTCCGCCACGATGACAATCGTTTCAGTCAAGTAATCACGGACGCTTTGGTCTCAAGTAGTTCATCATCACTTTCATGCTCGGCAGAGAACTCATGACCTACCGAATCTACAGTCGAGTCGAGGGGAACTGACACAGCGTCCTCGGTCAGTTCGGCACCCTCTTTTACAGTTGCATCTTCATTATCCGCTGTCACATTTTCCTGGTTTTGTAAATTCACTGATTCACTCTCGGACGACGGTAAAATAATACCGAGATCGCGAGCGATTTCGGTCAATTGGCGTTGGTCACCGAGTTTCGGTAATTCGGTCAGGGAACCCAAACCAAAATATTCAAGAAAGCGCACTGTGGTACCGTAAAGCGCCGGGCGTCCCGGCACTTCTCTGACGCCTTTCTGCTGAACCCATTCCCGCTCGAGTAGTGTGCGCATAATTTCAGTGGTCACTCCAACACCCCTGACCTCCTCAATATCTCCACGGGTGACAGGCTGGCGATAAGCAATAATAGCCAATGTCTCAAGTAACGCCTTGGAATAACGTGGCGAACGGGTTCCATGCAATCGACGCAGCCACGGTGCATATTCTTGTCGGGTCTGGAATCGGTACCCGTTTGCGACATGAATCAATTCGATGCCACTGCCAGAATACTGATCGACCAACTCTATGAGCACTGATTCCACACCCTTGCGTTCGACTTTTTCACTGGCACTGAAAAGAGCAGTCAAGCGTCCGATGCTCAGGGGCGCTTCCGCTGCAAACAGCGCTGCTTCGACCACGTTACGTATCTGGCGTCGCACCTTGATCAACTCGCGGACTTAACATGAACCGGGCTAAACGGTCCTGCTTGTACAACCACTATCACCCGGTCTCTGACCAACTCGAGAATTGCGATAAAACACACCACCAAGCCCGCTCGGCCTTCCTCCGCGGTAAACAATTCTTCCATACGAACATACTCACCACTGCGAATCCTCTCTAGCACCTGGTTCATGCGCTCGCGCACCGACAGTTGTTCCGGAACCAAACGTAGGTCCTTGCGGCGATCGGCTCGCAGCATAGCTTCCTGCATAGCGCCAAGCAGTTGCCTCAGATCAACCACCGTTTCGTCATTGACAGGTTGCGGATCCTCGACTCGCGTCTGTACGAGGTATAGCTCACGCTCTAGACGGGGTCGTTCATCTAGTTGTTCTGCAGCGTCCCGGAAACGCTCATACTCCTGTAATCGACTTACGAGAACGGCTCTTGGATCCTCTTCTTCACCATCGTCCTGCGCATGTCTCGGCAACAACATTCGCGACTTTATTTCTGCCAACATTGCAGCCATCACCAAGTACTCAGCTGCCAGATCCAGCCGCAGGCGTTGCATCACCTCTAAGTACGCCATGTACTGACGAGTGATTTCCGCCACCGGAATATCAAGAATATCAATGTTTTGTTTGCGAATCAGGTAGAGAAGTAGGTCCAAGGGGCCCTCAAACGCTTCCAGAATCACCTCTAGCGCATCTGGCGGAATATAAAGATCAGCGGGAAACTCGTGCAGCGCTTCACCCGCCACTGTGGCGCGGGGGTGTTTCCCCGAATCTTCTGGAACTATTTGTGAGGACTCGTTTTCCACTATCGATAAACAGTTCCAACGACTTGTCGTACTTCTTTCATGGTCTCCTCGGCAACAGCCATGGCTCGTTGACAACCAGCGTCAATGGTACGTCGCAGCTCGCCCGGGTCATTTTCGTAAGGCCGAGCGCGCTCACGAAGACTTCCCTGCTCTTCGAGTACAGCTTCGATTAGTGGTTTCTTGCAGTCAAGACAGCCAATGCTTGCAGTGCGACACCCGTCGGCCAGTAGTTCGCGTGCCACGTCATCCGTATAAATCTTGTGCAGATCCCACACTGGACACTTGTCGGGGTCACCAGGGTCGGTACGCCGCTGACGCGCAGGGTCTGTTGGCATAGTGCGCAGAAGGTTGACTACCCGATCGGGCTCATCCCGCATATTGATCTGATTATCATATGACTTGGACATCTTTTGTCCATCTACGCCAGGGTACTTTGATGTAGGGGTCAGTAGCGCAAACGGCTCAGGCAATATCGAACGCCCACCACCTTCTGCGTAACCAAATAAACGCTCCCGTTCTTCGTCAGACAAATTTTGTGCAGCTTTGGCAAGCGACATACTCGCCAACCTTGCATCAGCATTCCCTTCCTGTAACCAGGCGCGCCGGTGACGGCGAAACTGACGAGCGGCATTCTTGCCCAGCTTGTCGACAGCCCGTTCGGCTTTTTCTTCGAATACTGGATCCTTACCAAAGATACGATTGAATCGCCGTGCAATTTCCCTGGTAAGCTCAATGTGTGGTACCTGGTCCTCTCCAACTGGCACCTGACTCGCCCGATAGACCAGAATATCTGCACTCTGCAACACCGGATATCCTAAAAATCCATAGGTCGCGAGATCCCGGTCCTTGAGCTTCTGTTGCTGATCCTTAAAGCTAGGAACGCGTTCTAACCACCCCAACGGCGTCACCATCGACAACAGCAGGTGGAGCTCGGCATGCTGCGGTATTCGTGACTGAATAAACAGTGTCGCCTTTTGCGGATCAACTCCCGCTGCCAGCCAATCCACCACCATCTCCCAAACATAGGTCTCCATCACTCGTGGATCTTCATAGTGCGTTGTCAATGCGTGCCAATCAGCTACGCAATAGAAACTTTCGTACTGCTCCTGCAATGCCACCCAGTTTTTCAGGACGCCGTGAAAATGTCCAAGATGAAGACGCCCAGTTACACGCATGCCCGAGAGCACACGGTCACGGCTGGGGGTATCGTTCATATGGCGATGATCCAGGTTGCTCAGGCCCCTGTCTCAAGGGTAACTGTCTTTAAATAGCCCGGGCGAGTGAGTCAAGTAATGGTTGTATTTTACCTGATCAACGCCGTATCCCTTTAGCTCTCCCCTTGGGCGGTCAGAAGAACACCGGTGAGCCGCTCCACACTCTGCTCACGGCGACGCTTAAGCCAGATACTGGCACACCCCAAGCCGGGCAGCTCAATGTCACCTTCCAGCTCGATCAGCGGTTCAAGAACAAATCGACGCTTGTGCAGGCGAGGGTGAGGCACGATCAGTTGGGCAGTTTGGTATCGACAACCCTCCAGTAACAACAAGTCAAGATCGATTTTACGTGGAGCATCGCGCTGGGCAGGCCGCTGTCGGCCCCCTTTTTTCTCTAAATCTTGCAGGAGGGAAAGGAGTGCCAGTGGAGAAATCGACGTACAGATCCGCGCCACAGCATTGAGATAATCAGGCTGATCAGGGTTACCCACCGGTGTGCTTTGATAACACGATGACACCGCCTCCAGTGATGTCTCTTCTGTAGCGTCGAGACCCGCCAGCGCAGCGCGAATCTGATCAAGCGGGTCTCCAATATTGGCACCCAAGCCAATCCAGGCCCGCCGTCCTCGACCACTGGTCACAATGTGGCCTGTCGGCGACACCCCTTGCGCCTTCGTCTGCCGCGGCTTTGGCCCAAGGACACAATCATGCGGTGCCGGCGCGATGGCGTCGCGGCCTGTAGTTCTGTCCACCAGTCTGCCAGCGTCTGATCTACTTCTCCTGCCGCGGCACGCAGAAGAAGAAAATCGTAAGCGGCCCGAAACCAGCGGTGGTTAGTGAGGCGCGTGAGCGTACGTTTTCTGCGCAGTTCCAACCGCCGTTGCAATTCCCAGATATCGAGCATCGCACTCGTCATACGTCGCGGAACCGTTATCCGCTCATTCAAACGCGCAAACACCAGTGTAGCTGCCTGCTGCAGAGACTGCAGCGGCGCTTGGCTCGCACTCGCGAGTCGAGCTGCTTCGAATCGCAGCGGCCGCCAAAGCAATACTGCATAGAGGAATGCTGGATTGACGACTTTTAATGTTTTAACTCTTTTATCAGTACTGCGTAAAGCAAGCCAGACGAAGCCCTTTTGATTATCCAGGTCAAGCATCTCGTCATAGTGCGATGCATCCGCCAGCAGTTCGGGAAGCATCGCGAATTCACGCAACAAACGAAAACTGGACTCAGCATGTCCGTTCTGAAAGAGTTTCAGACTCTCATCAAACAAACGCGGCGGCGCCACGCCACTGAGCAATCCCGCACTACTACCAAGTGCACTTTCGGTCGCGGCCTCTAATCTGAGGCTTAGCCGCGAAACAAAGCGTATGGCGCGCAGCATTCGTACAGGATCTTCACGAAAACGGACAATCGGATCGCCGATAGTTTGCAACACACCGGCGCCGAGGTCTTCAAACCCGCCAGCGTAGTCAACCAACGCATTCGCAACCGGATCATAATAAAGTGCATTAATCGAAAAATCTCGGCGCTGGGCATCGCTGTCACGATTGCCAAATACATTGTCACGAAGAATCTGGCCATTGCTGTTATCTGTTCCAGAGACATCTTCACTGTGATCGGGTGTGGCACGGTAAGTGGACACTTCAACGATCTCTCGACCTACGCGCACATGCGCGAGGCGGAAGCGACGGCCGATCAGCCGCGCACGACGGAATAATCTACGAATCTCTTCCGGTTCAGCATCGGTAACTACATCAAAATCTTTGGGCGCATGGCCCAATAATAGGTCACGGACACAGCCGCCAACGACCTCAGCAGAAAAGTCAGCAGCCTGCAGAGTACGTACGACCTGCAATGCGCTGCGACTGACCTGAGCCGGCGACAACCTGTGCTGATCGGGGGAGATAGTGCGCGGCCTAAATGCATCCTCGCAAGCGGACTTTTTCAACTCGGCACCTCACTCAGCAGCCGGATCTGGTAGAAAATTGAGATGATCCGGATTCAACTTGAAGCAGCCTAGCACCGGAAACCATATGGTAGCATCGAGATTGATTTTCTCTCGTTCAAACGCTCCCTTCGTCTAGCGGTTAGGACGCTGGCCTCTCACGCCGGAAACAGGGGTTCGATTCCCCTAGGGAGCGCCACTTCGTCAAATCAGCCAGGGTACCGACACCCTCAGGCTAGCTAGTGCCTAAGCCGTTAAAAAGCCATGTTCCTGTGGGCACAGTGGTGCAATCAATTCGCGCATTGAATTGGTCCTCAATCTGATGGAACCTACCCTACCCTCAGACTACGATGGCAGGTGCACTTCGGTGACACAACAGTCAATCTAACGGCACCTCGTAACCATGAACCAGCGTGTTGGTTTCGTTTGCCATTCCCACCACTGCCATCAGCTCTCCAAACATGGCATCGGTCATACCTTTGGCACGCGCGGATTTAGTGTGTGAACGAATGCAGTACTCGCAATTATTGGTCACACTGACCGCAATGTAGAGCAGTTCCTTGGTCAGCGGATCGAGTTCACCCGGACCCATGATCTCTTTGAGACTCTGCCAGGTTCTACGCAAAGTGGCCAGATCGTTGGCAAGTACTTTCCAGAAGTTATTGACCTCTTCGATCATGCGTGCTTTCTTTATTTCATCAAAAATTTCACGCACATCAGCTGAAGCGTCGTTATATTCAATTAGTTTGGTACTCATACGAATTCATTCCTTAGGTATCAGGTTAGGTAATCTGTTTCACACGTTTGTTCAGGAGACTCACCGAGAAGAAAAGCGCGCATCCAATGCCGGCCAAAAGACCGAGACCTGCACTGAAGCCGGCAGTCATGTCATACAGTATCCCGAGTGTAACGGGCCCGGCCACACCGCCAACTTCTGCGGCTGAGAAAAAAAGCCCAGTGGCCGTGCCGGCCCGACGCTCGCCCACACCTGGCAATTCGACGAGGGTGAGTATCAGAACAGTCATCATCGATGCACTGGCGGTGCCGTGCAATACGAGCCCAACAAGAAACCACGGTCCGCTGCCCACACTGGCATACAACCCACAGCCTACTGCCGTCATGAGAAACAACCCACGCAAGACGTGGTAGCGATGCTGGGGTATAGCAAGGCGTGGAATCACGAGCGCACCGATAATCGCTAGCCCCACCGGAACAGCTGCCCAGTAACCAGCATGCTCTGGCGTCATACCTCCGGCACGGAAGATTTCCGGTAACCAGTTGCCCAGGCCATGGGAGATAGTTAGAACACCGATACTCATCAACATTAGCAACCGCACACCAGGTTGCGACAGCAGATAAACTATCCCTGCGCCACCGACTCCCTGCCGCAACCGCGCAACAACAGCCTGTCCCGAAAACGTTGCCAAAACAAACCAGACTGCAGTGGCAAGCAAGGTGAACCCGGCCCACAAGCACAATACCAGTCGCCAATCCTGATCGGCCCATGGCATCAGTACCGAATTGGTCAAGGTGAAACAGACAATTGTTCCAATTCCGGGGCCGGTGATGTAAATCCCCATTGCGAGTCCTCGCTGACGTCCACGGAACCACTCGCTGACAATTTTTGGAGCACCGGCCGAAATAATCGGCCCACCGAGGCCAAACAATGCGACTGCGAACAAAAACTCCCAGTAGTCGGTGGCATAGCTTCTCCCCAGTGCAGAAGCTGCCATTAATAGCCCTCCCAGGACCAAGGCAAAGCGGCCACTGATGCGATCAAGCAGTAATCCACAGGGAACAGCAGCGACAATGTATATAACCTGCCAGACACCAAGAATGGTGCCCATCTGCGAATGCCCGATATCCAGATCGGCTTCAATCTCTGCCACAAGCGGCGCCAAGCTGGCCATATTGCGGCCAAACGCTGTGGATAAGCACCAGCCACCGGCAAGCGGCAACCAACGTCGCCCCGTATGCTCGACAGAGGGAGGCGTACCGTTAGCACTATGATCAAACATGTGAAACCAACTGCCTTATCGATCTATTCACGGATAAAGCGTTGCGTCCGGACACTACAAGCTGCGATTAACAACAACCTCATAACCATCACTGCCAGGTTCGTGATCGACGATCTCAGAAGGGAAGCCGAGTGCCCACAACCTTTCACTACAGGCTTGTTCAAGACGCGCAACAATATTCGGCGACCATGCCCGCGCACCATAGCGTGACTTGGCCTCCTCGAACAATGGTTTTGCAATCGCACAGTCAACATCTCTTACGACCAGTGAGAATCCACTTTGCAGCAGATTGGCTGCCAGCTTTTGACCGACCTTACCAAGACCAATAAACCCTATCTTCATGCCTTTCCCCCAACGCGAGCCATCATCGCTCTTACCAAACGCAGTCAGTTTGAGTCGATACGGCCAGCACCTGCTCCCTTGTCGTGTGATCGCTCAGAATCCGGCACCAGTGCGGCAGCAGCCCAACGATCAAGTATCGAGATAGACGAACGATCCAATTCCACGCCCTTGCTGTAAGCGGTTTCCCTGCGTGTCGAGAGGGCCCGGTCATCAATCAGGACGGGCGCAGTTTCCCAATCCAGGTCAGCTGTGCAGCTGAGGTTCGCACCGATTTGCCCTGGGGACTGGAGCCTATCAATACTGCGCGCGAAGATCGTATAGCGGCTGTCCTCTATCCGTAGCCCCTGTAGCCCAGAGTCCGGATCACGCCAGGCAATCATCGTCGTGCCTGACTCGAAGGCAGTAGCTACCATGGCAAGCAGCAGCAAAGGTTCATCAGGTGATTGAATCACCATCCCTCGGTTTGTTAGCGGTTCGTGATCAACTAGAGCCGCACCGGCAAACATAGCCGAGGCCTTTCGGTTTTCACACTTCGGTCCGAATACGCCATTATCCAACGCTTGCACGGCAACGGAGCGGTGCTCAAGCCAGTTTGTCAGAGCACGCGCCGCGACTGTTTCGCCCGGCAGCCCATAAAGACGCAACCAGCGAGAAGCAACGGCAACCAAGTCAGACACGCCTGGCGCGACCCTTGCCCCCGAAGCGGCCTTCGATACGAGGGTCTCTACTTCAGCAAGAGAAACCCGCACTATATTTCCTGTGGACGAATTGGAAAACACCAGTCATCCGCATCAGAACCGTGCAATTCGAATGGCAGGGGTGCGCCCTGATAAAGGGTAATCCGCGTCCATAAGTCCGATTTAGGATCAAACTTCGATGCGCCAAAGTAAGCAAGTTTCCACCGCAACAGGTCAATCGGCCGACAACACACGCCTATCAGATTGGACTGCACCTCCCCGTAGGGATATTGCATGATGGTCTGGACACGCTTTACAACGTGGCGATGCGAGGGGTGGTTGAGTAACAGCGTTGCGATCGGAGTAGCTGTCGGGAATTCGGATAAGCATCGGTACAGCCGTTCAACGTCTCGCGCTACTGCTATCGGCATTTCGTTGTCTGCACCCGCCTCCGCTGCACGTTGTCCCAGACGCGGCTCCATCTTGTCCTCGGAGTAGTACCAGAAATAAGCGTTCGATGCCGCCTGTTTAAAATCAATCTCGAGAGCCCATCCATAGCTCTCTTCAATAACCGCTTTCAGTTCACCAACAGACATCGAACCGTCAATACCTATGTTCAGAGTCGTCGAAAGCTCATCCTCGAGTGGATCGACCTCGTGCGGGTAGAGTTCAAGCAATAGGCTAAGCACGAGTTCCTGGCATTCCAACGAGCATTCCGCTCCCGCCCATCTATAAACACCATCCCATGGGTATGGCTGATGCAAAGGCCGGCTAGTGCCCACAATCCATTCGGACAGCCGACAAAGGTCCCGCGACAATGCGCTAATGCGCTGCTGCTGGGCGCGGTCTTGTACCTGCCAATCAGACACATGGCGCCGGGCTCGATGCAAAAGTTCATGACATCTATGGCAAACCTCGGCATCGGCCTTTGATACTGCCCGTACTCTGTTCAGCGCTGTTTCACGCGCTCTGGTCCAGAGGTGAATCAATTCCGGATGCGTAATCAGAAACGGAGCCATCCCAAGCCCGGTGGCATTGCCAATTCCGAGGAACCGCTTTGCAGCCGGTGCCATTGGCTGAAAAGTCTCCGCCGACAAACGATGTGCCACATACTCAACATGGTCATGCGTAAAGCAGCGAATCAGATAGACCGTAAGCATTTCTGCCTGAAATGGTCCCGCAAACTCCGGGCGACCAGCGATACGCTCGCGGTCACAGACACCAAATTTTCCATTTCCATACACCGCAGTGGTTCGCATCAGGTAACCTACTTCGGCAATACGATTCATGTCTGGCTGCTTGCCCGCGGCGAGTGCATCTCGAACATGATCAAACAAGCGCACGCTACGATTAGCACGGGACAGGATAATTTCACTGGCCTGAAAGCGGCCGCCTTCCTGACGCGGAGTTTGTTCAGATAATCGATCGATATCAGCAGCATCGGGGATTCCGTCGAAAAGGACAAAACTCGCGTCCCAAGCCTCAGCAATAACACGGTCGGTCCGCTGATCTTCTTCGAGCGCATGGGAAAACGCCACGAGGCTGTAAGCCCTATCCCGGCCACGGGCTGTATAGATCGCATGACCATAGCCGTCGTTATCGAGCGCCAATTCTTTGCATTCAATCCGCCATCGCTCTCGGTTCATACGGCGGATGAGTGAACGCATGAAACTCAAGCGCGTCGGGAACGCCACGCCCATGCGCTCAGGATGCATGACTTCTGCCGGCGGGCGCAACGGGGTTATATCTGTTGTAAGGCCTGTCACGAACTCGGAACGAACGCCTTTTCAAAAAAACGCAGCCAATTCGTTCCCATCAACTGGTTGACTTCGCCCGTTTCAAAACCATCTCGCAACAAGGCGTCACGCAGCGCCGGGAAACTGCGATTGTCGCGAAACCACGACGGCTGGTGAGGGAACCCGGCCTGCTGAGCGCTTCCCTCGCCGTAGTCAGTCTGTCGAGTCCAGCGGCCATTGCGCATCCAGTGAACCACACTGTCGGGCTGGTCCTGGCACAGATCGCTACCGATCCCAATGCAATCTATGCCTATTTGATCAGCCGTCATTCGCACCATTTCACTGAAACTTCGGAAGCTGCAATGACTACCATCCTTCAAATGGTGGGGATAAAATGAAAACCCGATCATCCCACCTGAGTCAGAAAGCTCACGCAGTACCGCATCTGATTTGTTTCTACGCGCCGGATGCCAGCTTGCGGGATTCGCGTGGGTAATCGCAATTGGACGCTGCGAAATTTCGATCGCATCAAGCGTTGATCGCTCTGACGAATGGCTCATGTCAATCACCATACCAACCCGATTCATTTCTTTGATGACCTCTCGCCCCATTCGCGTAATGCCAGGATCCTCGCGTTCATAACACCCCGTAGCGAGCAGACTCTGATTGTTGTAGGACAACTGCATGAATCGGATGCCGAGCTGATACCAGACTTCGACCAAACCTATATCGTCTTCTATCGGCGAACAATTTTGAAATCCGAAAAAGACTGCTGTGCGTTTTTCTCGATGTGCACGACGCACATCGTTGCCAAAACGGCCTCGAAAGATTAGGTCAGAATAATTGTCGAAATATCTATTCCAGGTTTCAATATTAGATACCGTCTCACGAAAGTTTTCGTGATATGCAATAGTGACATGCACGGCATCGACATCGCCCTCACGCATCTGCCGGAATATTTTTTCCGACCATGCAGCATATTGCAGACAATCGATAGTAAGTGGTGATTCAAACATTATGGATCCATCGAAAAAGCAACAAACTAATTGTGTTACCGAATCGAGCGTCACAGATTGACACTTCCCTCTGCCGGTGTATAGATGCTGTCATGCGACCGGCAGACCTTGGCGCCCTATTCGCCGACGATCAATGTGATAAAAAACCCATCCTAAAGGAAACATTAATATCCATAAAACTCTAGCGTGCAAATTACTTAATTGGCGCATCTGAGAGCCTATACCCTGATCGCTCAAATAGGAAAACCGGGTGTAGTGAACGGCCGATCGAAAAAATGCACTTGGATGACTACGAAACCAAGTGATCTCATCATTCAGTGCGGTCTTGTGTTGCAAAGCATGTCCTTTTGCGCGCTCACCCGATGGGATTCGACGTGTCAACTGATCATCACGCGCCAAATCACCGACATAGTAAATTCGTAACACCTCATTGACATAGCGTGTCTTGTAGTGAGGGGCGATGGCGTTCCACACCACACACTCTGGAATATACAAACGTGGTTGAAGAGGAAAGAGGAATCGTCGTAGCACGTTAGTTCTATGGAATCCCCACTTCTCACCGCGGACACGATACCGGTAGGTAAGCTCCAGTGCATCCGCATCCAGTATGTTGCTAGGGAATCGATCCCCAACCACTTGCCCGGTCGGGTCTTGGCACAGTGCTGTTACTGCAGAAAAATCGTCGCGTTCCTCAGGTGGGATAGATACCCAATGATAAAGGAGTCGCTCGAGTGCTTGCGGCACACACGCGTCATCTGAATCGAGCACTAAAAACAGTTCGCCGAGGGCCTCCTCTACTGCCCAGTTGTGTGCCAAGTGTTTTCCTGAATTCGGCTGACTTAGGTAACGAACAGCGAAGTCCGCTTTGTCTATCCACTCCGCCACTATCTCTGCAGTGTTATCAGTCGATCCATCATCAATGATCAACCACTCGAAGTCGCGAAACGTCTGCGCTGCAAGGGACATGTAGACGCGGGGTAATGTATCAGCACGATTGAACGTTGGGGTAAATACAGTGAAACAATAGCGGAACGCTTGGCCGCTCTTGTCGCGCCACTTTTCGCTATCTTTCATTTAGCAGGCCCTGCCGCCGTCGTTGTGACCGGACAATTGCTCTCTCATCCATTTTCCACACGACACTAAAGCCAATCGGTTTCAAACGGATAAGTCGACATCCGTTCTATACCCTTCTCCGTCACCAGGACCTGTTCTTCTAGTTTTACTCCTTCCTTGCCGCCTTCAGATCCAATAAAGGACTCGACACACAGCGTCATACCCGGCTCAATCAAGCCGTCATAACCAGCACCGTCAAAGTCCATCGAGTGTTTAATATTTGGGTATTCATCAGCAAGTCCGACACCATGTATTGCCGTACTGTAACGATGGGAAAGAAATTCTTCTGGGATCGGCCAGCATCTGGCAGCCAGTTCACGAAAACTGATGCCGGGTCGAAGTGCAGAAATATTGTGTTCGATCTGCTCATATGCGAACGCATACAAACGTTTCTGTTCGTCGTTCGGCCGGTCTCCACAAACCCAGGCTCTCGATATATCTGAACAATAACCGTACGGACCGATTAAATCGGTGTCGAAACTCACGAGGTCGTTTCTTTCTATCTGCCGCATAGAACACTCCCGGAACCACGGGTTAGTCCGCGGGCCTGAAGAGAGCAAACGCGTCTCAATCCATTCACCACCACGGCGAATATTCGTCTCATGCAACTTTGCCCACAGTGCGTTCTCAGTGATGCCCGGTACCAACGCTTCACGCATATTTTCCATACCTGCCTGACAGACAGACAGTGACGCTCGCATTAGCGCGAGCTCCTCATTCGACTTGATCGACCTCGCATGCTCGGTCAGCGGTTGGCCTTCAACCAATTCCAGTCCTTTGTCTCGCAACGCGTCGGTTGCTGGAAATGACAATACATCGATTGCGAGGCGTCGATTGCCTCCACCGTGATCCCGCATCAGCTGGTCTATTTCTCCAGCAAACCTCTTGACAAACTCTAGTCCCCGATTACCGCTGCCGAAGTAGTAGAACGCGGGCATCTTGCGATACTCATCGACAGTCGGCAGGCCTTCGGCCAGATGCGGGAGATGGGCATAGTCAAACAACACAACGGGACCATCGAATGCGACGAAAACACAGCGCGTTTCATAATGACCACACCATATCTGCATGTTGGTCGCATCCGTGGCATAGCGGGTATTGAGCTGATCAAATAGGAGCAATCCAGCCACGTCGCTGCGTTGCATCTCTCCACGCAAGCGCTGACACCTATAACGTCGGACCACATCTAGATTTATCGGAGCGGCAGAAAATTCCATCGCACCATGCTGGCGTGCGGACTCTTTACTGGTAGTTTCTTGCATCAATCATCCTCGCTGGCCTACACATCTCTGCCACCGCGGCCGATCAAGGTTCAAGTGGCGCGTGAGGCGTGGCACCGTCGACGCGGATACCTCCTCGAACGTGACCTGCTCGCAACAGCCCGTAACGCTCCTCAAACGCGGGCGGCAAAACTCGGCCGTCAGGGGTCGATAACCAGAGCCGTAACAGGTGACGCCTGCGTTCGATCTGCGGCCAATCCTCATAGGTCGTGCGTGAATGCAATATTTGGTGATTATGCAGAAACTGGATATCTCCCGGCTCAAATGCCATATCGAGTCGCAGGCGGTCGCTGGCCACTAACTGATCCAAGAAGTTCATTGCTTCAATCTGCTTCTTCCGTAACCGAGGAACATCCGCAAAGCGCTGTGCCGCCTCGATAAAATCTCGTGCATAAATGCAGGTGATCTTCTCTGCGTGCCGGTGAAACACCGCCATTTGATAGGTCGGTGCCTTGCCCGGGGGAATTTCGTCCTTGCGATCCACAATGAATGGCTGACACAACACTTCGAGCAAATCGGGGCATTCTTCGGCCATGACGCAAAAAGCGCTGGTGGACGAAGCAATGGCACTTTCTCCACCGCGGCGTGCCGTTTGAAGGCACAACAAACCGACAATATCGGCAGAGTCCGTATGAAAAGGCTGACGATAACTGGTCTGGTAGATGCGCGTAACAGGATCAGCTGGATCTTCGCCCAGATCCTTAACATGACCAAGGAGATGTCCCGCTGCGTTCTGAGGCACAGCCTCCCCGAGGTGACAACCAATGCCATAGTAAACACGAGCTGTTAACCATATTGGCCACTGAGCCACCGGCAGGCCACGTAGTAGAACAAACCCCCGTCCGTCGATGATCTCCTGACGCAAGTTGGTGAACGTCACGGCCAGGCTCTGCAAAGGAAAATATTCGGCTTTGAGCGATGCCAACGGTACCTCACTGTGGTGTGTTGCCGCTTGCGCCAGCTGCGCGATTTCATCGCTCGAAAACCGGTGAACCCAGCGTTCATTGCCGACGTAGTCCTCGGCGAACCACATGGCTGGGTCAATCGACGCCCTCGCCGAAAATGATACTTGTCGATTGGTGTTGGCCATATCTGTCAAATGCACTCCACTTTTCTAATTAATCGAAAGCGAGATCTTTGGCGTCTGGCCTTGCACTAGCTGCGCATCCGTTCTGCTTTCGGATCAAACAGCGGAATCATCTGCAACCTGGCTGATCTTCGTTCACCCAGAATCTCGATCTCCCAGCCTTCGACCTCATTGGCGCAATCCACAGGCACATAACCCATCGCAACCGATGCGTCTGAGGCGTGGGCGTAACCACCAGAAGTAACCCAGCCCTTGACGTCGCCGCGAAACCAGATTGGTTCATCCCCGATCACGTCCGCATCGTTGGCATCGACGACAAATGTGCGAAGCCGCATGCTGCTACCGTTTTCTTTTTCAACAGTAGCAGCTGCCTTGCCAATAAAGTCGGCTTCCTTTTTCAGCGCGATAAACCGGCCCAATCCCGCTTCATAGGGCCCGTAAACCGGACGGTATTCTCTGGCCCACGAGCCAAAGTTCTTTTCAAGCCGAAGTGCATTCAGCGCACGCGCACCAAACAACCGTATAGAATATCTCTCACCGGCACCCAACAACACCTCGAGAACATGCCGCTGGTATTCGGGCTCCATCCAGATTTCATAGCCCAAATCGCCGGTATAACTGACTCGCCCAACCAGACATGGTGCCTGCCCGATGTCCATCTCCCGAATATCCATAAAGGTAAACGCGTTCGCCGAGACATCCTCGCTCGTCACATCGGCCAGTAAGCGACGGGCATTCGGTCCCGCAATTGATAATCCGACTATTCCCGTACCATGGGGCGTAATCTCGACTGAACTATCCTGCAGAAGGTGCTGCAAGAACCAACGCATATGGTAGGCCTCCGCGACACCAGCACCCGCGATGAAGTATTCGTTATCGCCTAGATTTGCAAGACTGAAATCGCCGATCAACTTGCCCTGCGGGTTCAGCATAGGCGCCAGCGTCATACGATCCTCGGAAGGAATTCGACAGGCAAGAAGCTGATCCAACCAGTCAGCAGCACCCGGTCCAGAGACCGAATACTTGGCAAAACCCGATATCTCAATTAGGCCGACACTGTCGCGTACTGCTCTGGCTTCTTCACCAACGTGCACAAAGTCGGTTGATCGGCGCCAGGAAAATTCGTCTGTTACCCCCTCGGGGGCGAACCACAAAGGCTGTTCGAGACCGCAGGCTTCACCCATTTGTGCACCAGCTGTAAGTAGCCTGTCGTAGATCGGTGTTGTGCGGAGTGGCCGACCAGCAGGCAGCTCTTCATTCGGGAAACGGATAGAGAAACGACGAGAATAATTTTCCTGCACCTTGACACTGGTATAAGCCAGCGTCGTCCAGTCACCAAAGCGTCCCACATCCATTGCCCACACATCAAAACCAGGGTCGGCCTCTACCATCCAGTTGGCGAGCGCTAGCCCCACACCGCCACCCTGACTGAATCCTGCCATTACGCCACACGCGCACCAGAACCCCGGTAACCCCTTGACCGGACCAATCAATGGGTTACCGTCAGGGGCGAAGGTGAAAGGACCATTGATGATCTGTTTTATGCCGGCCTGCTGGAACGCCGGAAAGTGTTCAAAACCAACTTCCAGCGACGGCGCGATGCGGTCGATATCTTCCGGCAACAACTCATGGCCGAAATCCCATGGAGTCTCAATGGGGGACCACGGCACACAGGCTTTTTCGTATGTGCCCATCAACATTCCCTTGCGTTCCTGACGCAGGTAAAGCTCGCCATCGAAGTCAACCGCGTGCAACATTTCCTTTCCTGTCGACTCGTTAAACGCCGTTACCTCAGGCATATCCTCCGTGATCAGGTACATGTGTTCCATAGCGAGAACCGGCAGTTCAAGTCCAACCATGCGACCCACCTCACGTGCCCACAGCCCGCCCGCGTTGACGACATGCTCGGCCGTTATTTCTCCGCTCTCGGTGATGACTCGCCAGCTACCATTCGTGCACTGAACAAGATCGGTCACACGGGTCTGCGTATGAATGGTCGCGCCGTTCTTGCGCGCGGCCTTAGCATACGCGTGCGTAGTACCGCTCGGATCGAGATGGCCTTCGATGGGGTCAAACATAGCGCCTACGAACTGGTTTTTATCGATGAGCGGCATCAACTCGACCGCTTCACTGGCACTGATAAGCTCGGTTTCCATACCAAGGTAGCGCCCCTTGGCGTGAATCCCCTTCAGCCAGTCAAAGCGCTCCTGTGTTGCAGCCAACATGATGCCGCCGGTCATATGCATTCCGATTGATTGCTCCGAAAGCTCCTCAATCTCGCGGTACAACTCGATTGTGTACTGCTGGAGTTTGGCGACATTGGGATCACCATTGATCGTATGCATGCCGCCCGCGGCGTGCCAGGTTGATCCTGATGTGAGTTCTTTCCTCTCAAGCAAGATGACATCAGTCCAACCTAGTTTTGTGAGGTGATAGAGCACAGAGCAGCCCACTACTCCGCCACCGATGACCACCACTTGCGCTTGGTTTGTCATATCACTGTTCCTACCTCACACAGGTTGCTTTATCTAAGTGAATCAAAGGCACCCGCACTCATCCTGGCTCACGCTGGTCAACCCATTGATCGGGAACCTGGCGGAAGGCGAGACCAAGTTCGGCCACATCGTATTCTTCAAGTAAATGCTGACATCCCCAGCTCCTCCTCGACGACCACAACCCTTCCGAGTATAGCTGCGAGTGAGCATGTTGCGGCATGGTTCTGGGCCCATAATTCGCGCGCAGTCGATGTTGATGTGGCGTAAATTCCGGCGACTGGAC
>CAZAHE010000035.1:20084-20635 GCA_964484965.1 uncultured Acidiferrobacteraceae bacterium
CACACAGGTTGCTTTAATTAAATGAATCAGGGGCTGCCGTACTGATCTTGGCTCACGCTGGTCATCCCATTGATCGGGAACCTGGCGAAAGGCGAGATCGAGTTCGGCCACATCGTATTCTTCAAGAAAATGCGGACAATGCTTTGTTCCTCCTCGACGACCACAACCCTTCCGAGTATAGCTGCGAGTATTCATGTTGCGGCAGGGTTCCAGACCCATAATCCGTGCGCAGTCGATGTTGATGCACTATAAATTCCAGCGACTGGGCCCGAAGACGACAAACCTGGACAGTGTTGAACCCCGCGGCTCGGCTGACTCGAAACACTTAGCTGCCCGTAAAAAGCACGGATGTGGCCCAAAATCTAGCATCTCCGCTGACTAGTTGACCCGCGCAAAAGACCAGTTTTCCATTGGCACCATTTAAGGCCCACTTTGCGAGCCTTCATTGACACAAGTATAGCTGCGAGTGAGGATCATGATCAGCAGGTTACATCCTCTATAGCAGTAGAATGCTGTCCATTGTTTCATCAAAATCTTGCATTACTATGAAT
>CAZAHE010000036.1:0-3109 GCA_964484965.1 uncultured Acidiferrobacteraceae bacterium
GCAGCGAGCGACCCTCCGAACCTGGTAATTCCACCACTCCGGTCATGGTGTGGGGACTGAGAAACAAGGAATGTCGGCCCGTCTCAGGGTGGATCCTGACCAGCGGATGAACGACAGGCGGCAGCGCGGTGTATTCCCCCTGATCGCGCCGCTGACTTAATTCAACCGATAGCGAAAGAATGTGATCGTGACTGTGCGTTACATTCAAGCCACCAATTCGATTTTTCATTGCATCGTCGAGACATTCGTAGGCTTCATACATATCGGCAAAAAGCGTATCCCCGCCATTCGAAAGTACTTCTATCCCGTGCAGAATCGAGCCTTTACTGGGCACCCCACGAAATGAACTGTCGCTGTGCCAGCGCCAAGAGAGGTTAATGTACAACCACTCATTGCTTTCTTGTGGCAGGATATTGCCGGCCTCGTCGACATTAGATACCCGATAAATTTGCGCGTTGTCCGATGCCCGATGTGCAACCGAAGGATGTGTCTCTAGTTGGCCAAAGTGTTGCGCGAATTTGACGTGATCATTATCGTTGATTGGCTGGTTGCGAAATACCAGAACCGGATGGAACAGCCACGCCTGCTTGATAGCATCAATATGTTTGAGATCGTCTGCCGCGTTGATCGAGAACCCACGCACTTCGGTTCCAATTACCGGATGCAGTGCAACAAGCTCGAACGGAGTCCCAATATTCTGCTGCAACGTTACCGACCTGAGTTAGTCGCCGGGACTGCTACGGGGCGCCCCGATGAGGATCTCTTGGTTTACTACCACAGCGGGATCGAGTGTATCGTCGAATGCATCAAGCACATTTTGGATCATCTCTACCGAGGTGCGACGCAGGCTTTCCTGGGTGACTCCGGCGCTGTGTGGGCTGACAATGACGTTGTCGAACGCGAACAAAGGATGATCTGCACTTGGGGGAGTAGGTTCGCCAACAAAGACATCGATACCAGCACCGGCAATAGTTTTGGATTGCAGTGCGGCAATTAGCGCGGCTTCATCAACGACACCGCCACGCGCGGTATTGATAATGAAGGCGTTGTTTTTCATCAATGAGAATTGTTCGGCACCGATAATGCCGCGGGTCTCGTCATTGAGCGGCGTATGACAGGTGATTACGTCCGCCTCGCTGACTGCTGCATTGAGGTTTTCGACCACCTGGTATCCGGCCCTCTCGATAATTGTGGATTCGACATAGGGGTCGTAGACGCAGACCGTCATGCCAAAAGCACTAGCGCGGGGTGCAACTTGGCTACCGATTCGACCAAACCCGACAATTAATAAATTCTTACCCGCAATTTCAACACCCAATCCGGAGCCGCGCAGGCGAGCGAAGCCACCCGCACGAGTTTCTATGTGTTGGTAGACGCCTAGTTTGGAGAGAGCGAGCAGCATAAACATCGCGTGTTCAGCGACCGAAACGGCGTTGCTATGGATTGCAATCGCGAGTGGGATCTTTCGAGCAGTTAGTGCCGCCACATCGACGGAGTCATAGCCAACCCCGTGACGTGCCACGATCTTCAAGCGTACAGCGGCATCGATCACCGCGCGATTGATGAGTGCTGTGCGTACTGCGATCGCATCGACCTCTGCGACTGCATCGATAATAGCTTCGCTGCTCTGTGTTTCAAGTACTTCGTACTCTACATCTGGTCGTGAATCGATCAGTGCCAGCCCGGCAGGATGAATGGCTGGGATTACCAGTACCTTTTTCTTGTTGCTCGTCACTTATTGTCCACGCTCAGTGAATTTCTAATGCATCAGCCGTTGCCTGTTTAAGCTTTTCGACATTGAATTTCGGTGATCGTGCTGATTTCAGGATCACCGCTTCGCGTCTCTCAAGGCGATCAATGGCTTCAGGCAATGCCGTCACCGCATCAATGGGAATCACCACAGCACCGTGCCGATCAGCGTGAACAATATCACCCGGATTAACCACCATCGAGAAGACGTTGACTTCACAGGCGTAGTTCACCACGTGCACGTGCGCGTGGCTGGGTCCAATTTTGCCCGCCAGAAGTTGGAAGCCGGGCGCACACGCATCAAGATCGCGGATCGAGCCGTTGGTAACGGCGCCGATGCAGCCAAGCCCTTTATGAACTGCGGTGTTCACTTCGCCCCAGAATGCGCCGAACCCAGATGTGAAATCGAGATCCTGTATGACACTGATCGATGGCCCTGGTGACTCAGCAATATGTTCATAATAAGCCGCGCGGGTGGCCTTTATGGTCTCTGGTGAAATGGTCGGCGCGGTCATCGCGCGGATGGTCGCGGTACGGGCGTAGCCCACTATTGGGGATAGGCCAGGGTCGAGGCACACCATTTGTTCTATCGTGAAACCCAATGCCCGGCGTTCCGGTACCACCAGTTCTAGTCCGTTGCAGATGGTGGGTGTATCCCACTGCGCCAGTATCGCCAGGTCTGTTTCTGAAACAGTGGCCATTTGTTGCTCTTCGTCTGTGAATTTAATGCGGCCGTACACTCTAACACGGCGTTTGCCGAGACCCTCGGCGGGGTGCCGAGCGCCGTATTTCAATGGCGAAGAAGTTTCAGCCCCAGGTTGTGTCGTAGTCGCGTCCGAGCATATCGGTAGTTTGACCGTCGCCGTCGAAGAAGCGGTTTGGTCTGATGAAAATCCCTAGAATTAGCGCGCCGCTTGGTGCGTGCGCGGCGTGGCGAGAGCCGGCAGGACGCCAGACAAATCCGCCTGCTGTTACAGTCCCGTCATCATCGACCAACTCGCCTTCAAGGACATAAGTTTGTTCGATCTCTACATGCTGGTGATCCGGCAGCATTGCGCCAGGTGCCATCTTGACAAGCGCTGTAAGTAAGCCGGTACCAGGCTCTATCAGTAGTGTCTTAAACTCTATGCCGGGAAACTGGGCAGCTTCCCAGGGCAGTGACTCTATATCAACAAAACGCGAAGCAAGCGGGTTGAGTCCCTCGTGGTTCGCTGCAGCGGGTGTGATCGCGGTCATCGACTTTTCCCCCAGGTTGGACAATTGGACGGCTGAGCAATAGTCGACCAGTTTACCCCGGAGAGTCGTCGATTGTCGGCAATGGGTACAGCGTTTGCCCGTCTATGGTGATGGTCATCGAACG
>CAZAHE010000036.1:3209-19995 GCA_964484965.1 uncultured Acidiferrobacteraceae bacterium
ACGGCGCACTGTGATCAGCGGCGAAGCATTGCACTTGTGGTTTTTAAACAGGGTTGCGTAAAAATACCTATTAGAATATTGATTGCAAAGTCTTCGTTATCCGTCGAAATCTGACGGTAAAGATGGCTGATGAGTCGCGATGGAACCGTTTCCTCTTTGAAAACAACCTTGGAAGCGGTTCCATTAGGGACATTTCTACAAATTAGGGTGCTGCGGCCGACAATGCTGTCAAAATTTCGAAGCGGAACGTTGAAATATGATTGGATTTCGATATTTGCAATTTTTAAACGTAAAGCTTATGTGGTTTCTCGCACGACAATTTCATACCCCAAATCAATTACCGCCTGGGTGATCGGTTCGCCTTGTGCCATGGCGACTAGATGGCGCGCGGCGGTGGCACCAATTTCCCAACGCGGCACCCGCACCGTAGTAACCGCGGGTGTAATACCCGAGGCGATCGGCAGATCGACGAAGCCGGCAATAGCGAGCTCGTTGGGCACCCAGATACCGCGTTGCTGGCAGCGAAACAATGCTCCGACGGCATTGAAATCATCAGAACAAAAAATAGCATCGGTTTCGGGATGGTGTTTTAGAATTTCGTCAAGCACCTTGCCAGATTGGTGAAACCCCGAGTAGGTCGATGAGCCGTCGATGCGGTCGTGGACGCGTGGCGGGAGACCCTCCATTTTGAGTGCTTCTTCGTATCCTTCTATGCGTTGATAAAGGCGTGGGTCAAAAGCACGTGGTGCACACAGCATTGCAATGTTACGTCTTCCCCGTTCAATTAAGTGTGTAACGATCTCGCGGGCGGCAGAGCGATTGTCAAAACCTACAGAAATACCAATCGGGTTTTCGGTTCTTCCCCAGCATTCGGCCACCGGAGTACCAGAGGTTCTTAACAGATCATGTACAAGAGGGAGGTGGTTACTGCCAGTAAGGATCAAACCTTCAGGTCTAAGCTTCAGAAATGTTTTGACAAGTGCGGCTTCTCGTTCGAGATCGTACTTGGCTTGTCCGATCATGACCTGCAGGCCGTGCGCGTTGAATTCGCTCTCAGCACCGTCAACCGTCTCAGCAAAGATAGACTGCTCAAGTGTGGGCACGATGATGGCTACGATTCCACTACGCCTAGATGATAGTGCGCCAGCAAGGTTGTTGGGCACGTAATTCAGACGTGCTACTTCTTCTTCAACGCGGCATCGCTTCGCATGCGAGACACTGGCAGATCCTGATAGCACCCTGGAGACTGTGCCTACTCCCACACCAGCAGCAGCCGCAACGTCTTTGATGGTGATGCTCATTGGATCGTTCAGATAGCGTCGCCTGGATAGATAGCCTACACCTTTGGGGTGATCAAGTAGATTGATCTCTCCTATGTTGCTATAGATATATCTATACCTGATGCGTACAGAATTCAATAAACGACAGTTGTGGTGTGGAATTGGCATTGACAACCAACTGGCGGCATTACACAGTTGGAGTCGACCCACGCTCACCGTGTACAGCGCTGAACCGAAGGGAGCAAATGTAAATGAACGCGATGAATCAGCTGAAAAAGACCTACGACGAGAGGGGTTATGTGTTGTGTGACCGATTGTTACCAGCGGAGCTGATAGCGCAGTTACAGGATGCCATCGACGTGGTTGTGGCGGCTGGATCGACTCTCACGGAATCAGACGATGTATATGAGATTCTCGATGATCTTGAGTCGCAACAAACCCGGATTGAACGAATCAAGTCCCCACACAAAGTTGACCAACTCTTTGATGACTTAATCCGGCGTAGTGAGATTACCGACGTGTTACGTACACTACTCGGATCAAATGTGCGATTGCAAAACAGCAAACTGAATCTGAAGTCTAAAGGCGGTAGTGCTCCTGCTGAATGGCATCAGGACTGGGCATTTTACCCGCATACAAACGACGATGTGCTCGCCGTAGCGATCATGATCGACGACATGACCGAAGATAACGGTCCAGTTCTATTTGCCCCTGGTACGCATCGGGGACCGGTGTATGAGCACATGTCTAACGGTGTTTTCTGCGGTGCGGTTGCCGAAGATGTCGCGGTGGGTCTCCCGGCTGTAGCCGAGACAATCACAGGTGCTGCGGGCACAGTGAGCTTCCACCATGCGCGGCTGCTCCATGCTTCACTTGCAAATAAGTCCGGTGCGAATCGCCGACTGCTGCTTTATGAGGTGATGGCGGCAGATGCATGGCCTTTGACAGGCTGTGCAGCGGTCTTTGAAAGCTGGGACAGCATGAATCAACGAATAGTAATTGGTGAGCAATCCGCCACACCGCGTTTGTGTGACGTGCCCGTATTAATGCCCCAGCCGACACCAACCAAGGTCACATCGATCTTTCAGTTACAGCGTGAAGGCGAGAACAAGTATTACCTCGACGGCACCCACAGTTAAATCTCCGTTGTACCGGTTGTTTGTCGTTAACCAGTGATTACAGAGCGAAAGGTGTGTACATGCCTGAGTGAGGTGCAGGCAGGTCGTATCACTCCAATCAGAATGCATCCTCTGGAAATTCCATCATGGTTGAGGCACCGGCCATGATTGCGGCGAAAAGCGAGCCTGTCTGAGGCAGGATCCGCTGCATGTAGTGCTCGGCTGTTGCGACCTTGGCGGCGTAAAAGCCGCCTTCTGCTTCCTGATCGTGAGTCATTGCGACTTCGGCCATGCGCGCCCAAAGATATCCCAATGTGACCAGGCCGAACAACCTGAGGTACTCGCCTGCCGCCGCGGCCGCTTCATTAGGGTCTTTCATGCCGATTTGAGCGATGTGGACGCTGGCAAGCTGCAGGCGGCCGAATGCTTTCGCAAGCGGTGTCACGAAAGGCTGTAACTCGGTGTTGAATGCGTGCGATTCGATCCAAGACTGAACGGGATGAAAGAAACGCCGTAAATAACGGCCAGTATGGGCCGATAATTTCCGTCCCACCAGGTCGAGCGCCTGGATTCCATTGGTTCCTTCGTAAATCTGGGCGATACGCGCGTCTCGAACATACTGCTCAACACCGGTTTCACGAATGTAACCGTGGCCGCCATGGACTTGCAGGCCCATATTCGTTATGTCAAAGCCATAGTCAGTAAAAAATGCTTTTGCAATGGGTGTCATCAGCTGCACAAAATCATCAGCTGCAGTTCTTTCAGCGTCTTCCTCGGCCCGCTCGCGAAGATCGATATGACGTGCAATCCATGTCGCCATAGCTCGGTTGCCTTCGGTAAGCGCACGCATTGTCAGCAGCGTACGGCGGATGTCTGGGTGTACAAGAATCGGATCGGCGGCTTGCTCGGGATATTGCGCTCCACTCAGTGCGCGACCCTGTAGTCTGTCCCGTGCATAGGCGACTGCTGCCTGATAGGCGCTTTCGGATAGCCCAAGACCTTGTATACCGACACCGAGGCGGGCATCGTTCATCATTACGAACATGGCTTGCATGCCTTTGTTGGCATGCCCTACTAACCAGCCTTTTGCGTTCTCGATACTCATGGCACACGTGGATGAGGCCTTAATCCCCATTTTGTTTTCCAGTGCAGTACAGTAGATTCCGTTGCGCTCGCCGATTCCGCCGTCGACGTTGGATAAGAACTTCGGCACCAGGAAGAGACTGATTCCCCTGATGCCTGCCGGCGCATCGGGCAATCGGGCAAGCACCAGGTGGATGATGTTTTCGGTGAGATCGTGCTCACCGGCAGAAATGAAGATTTTGTTCCCTGTCAGCTGATAAGTGCCATGACCATCCGGTTCGGCACGTGTGCGCAGCAAGCCAAGATCGGTGCCACACTGCGGTTCGGTTAGGCACATGGTGCCGGACCACTCGCCACTGGTTAGTTTTGGCAGGTACCGTCGTTTTAGATCGTCACCAGCGAAAGCTGCGATGGCCCGGTACGCCCCGCGCGAAAGACCAGCATAGGTACCAAATGCGATGTTTGCAGAACACACCATTTCTTCCAGCAATGTACTGATAGAGGCTGGCAGCCCCTGGCCTCCGTACTCAGGATCTCCGGAAAGGCCGATCCAGCCGCCTTCTGCGTAGGATCGATAGCATTCGCGAAAGCCCTCCGGCGTCGTGACGTTGCCGCCTTGGTGATAATGGCAGCCCTCCTCGTCGCCACTGCGGTTAATTGGAAAGAGCTCGTTCTCACAAACCTTGGCCGCTTCCTCGAGGATAGCGTCGATCAGGTCAGGGGTTACGTCGTCGAAGCCTGGAAGATCTGTGATGGCTTGCGCATCAAAGAGTTCGTTGTATACAAAGCGCATGTCGCGCAGCGGGGCAGAGTAGCTCGTCATGAATAGGCTCTTGTTTGGCTACAGTCAGTTACGTAGTGGCTTGCCGGTCTCCAGCATGTGTTCCATGCGTGCGAGGGTCTCCGGCGTCTTTAGAAGTGTCATCACTGCTTGACGCTCCAAGCGCAAAAGTTCCTTCTCGCTCACGAGTTCAGTAGGATCCGCCGCTCCACCGGACAAAACATTGGCAAGTTCGCTAGTGACCACTTGGTCATGAGCAGTGGCCAATCCAGCCTTGCGCAGGTCTCTAACCGCCATTTTCATTGCAGTAGAGCCGCTGGCTCCGGGCAAGCGAAGCTCAGGTCGTGCTGGGGTTCGGTAATTTTTCGCCAACTCGATAGCCAGTGTTTTTGCATCTGCCAGCAATCGGTTACGGTTCATTGTGATGCCGTCGCTCGAGCGAAAAAACAGCAGGTCGCGCGCCTCCTCAGCGGAGCGGGCGACACTCGCTTTGCCGATCGTCTCAAAGGCTTTGCCGGCAACTGCCATTGGTCCTTTTGGATGACTGGGATTGTCGATCGAGCGCAGCAGCATTTCTTTGCAGCCGCCCCAGGCGGGCACCAGACCAACTCCGACTTCGACCAAACCGATGTAAGTTTCGATGTGGGCTTGTATCGCGTCACAATGCAACAGCACTTCGCAGCCGCCGCCTAGCGCCATACCCGACGGTGCGCCGACGACTGGGAAAGGTGCGTATTTGAGTGCTTGATAAACATCTTGACCTTGTTTGATTGATTTTGCGATCTCAGGCCAGCCCGCAAGATTTGCTGCAAATAGCGCCTGCCCAAGGTTCACCCCTGCAGAGAAATTACTTGCCTCGTTATAAATGACCAGTGCCTGGAACCCCTTTGACGTCACGACAGTGACGGCCTCATGCATGATCTTGAAAACGTCCGCATCGAGTGTGTTCATCTTGGTGTGGAATTCAAGACATAACACTTGATCACCTACATCCCATAGGCTCGCTGCACTATTGCCCGCGAGACGGTCATGTTTGCGCTTGATATCAGATAGTAAGAGCACCCCTTGCGCGCGGGTAATCGTTTGGTACTGGCCGCCGATACCGAAAGACTGAAGTTCACCGCTCTCGTCGCGGTAGAAGGTACCGTCGCCCACTGCTGTCACAAGGTTCGGTACTGGCAAGTCGTCCTGACGCAGACGCGCGGCGAACCATGCCGGTCCCAGCTGGTCGATTAACTCAAATGGCCCCCACTTCCACGCGTAACCAGAGCGCATTGCCTGATCAACGTCCTCGATGGTGTCCGCGATTTCCGGCACCAGTGAAGCTGCATAACTCAAGGTGTGTGCAAGGACTCGCCAAGCGTAGCGCCCACCCTTGTCTGGATGTTCGACCAGTGCCCGAAGTCCATTGCGCCCGGCCGCCACGCTTTCCAACGTAGACGGTGTACTTGGCTGGAATTGTCCTGTTTTTAAATCGATCGACTCCTTAATTCGGTGACCGCCCTCTGTGTTCAGACGGTAGAAGCCGCCTTTACCCTTGCGACCAATGTAGCCGTTCTCAATCATCTGTTCGATGAAGGGGGAGCGCTGGTGAATGTCACGGTAGAGGTCGTTGTCTGGTAGGGTGGCGAGCATCGATGCGGCGACATGCGGTTGCAGATCGATCCCTACCAGATCCATAAGACCAAAGACGCCTGTTTTGGGTATTCCCATAGGACGACCAATGACGGCATCGGCGTCTTCAACAGTCAAATCATCTTCAAATGCGAACCGAACGGCAGATTCCATCCATAAGATGCCGATACGGTTGGCGATGAAGCCAGGGGTATCCTTGCAGGCGACCACGCTTTTACCGAGTATTCGGTCACCGCACATTTGCAGTGCCGAAATCACGTCCGGCCGCGTCATCGGACCCGCGACCACTTCGAGCAGTTGCATGTAGCGCGGTGGATTAAAGAAATGAGTAATCGCGAAATCCGCACAAAATCGTTCTGGCAGATTTTTAGTCAGCTGTGCCAGCGGGATCGTGGAGGTATTGGATGACACAATCGATCCGTCTTTACGCGCACGTTCGATATGCGTGTACAACTCGCGCTTGGCGTCGAGGTTTTCTATTACCGCCTCAATAATCCAATCGCAGTCAGCCAGTACACCCAGATCATCTTCGATATTGCCGGTTTCGATACGGCGGGCATTCCGTTTGTGGGTGAAGGGAGCCGGATTGGTCTTGAGCAGTCTCGCCACTGCCGCGTCCGCTAATGTGTTACGAGCGTTGGCGCCATCGGGAACAATATCCAGCAACACCACTGGTAATCCTGCGTTGGCAACGTGGGCAGCAATGCCAGAGCCCATGACTCCGGCCCCAATGACAGCGACCTTTTTAATCTCGCTCACCGATCAACAGTCTCCAACACCGTGGCGATACCTTGCCCACCACCAATGCACTGGGTCGAGAGCGCATACCGCCCGCCTTCACGCTTGAGAAGCTGGGCTGCTTTGCCCGTGATCCTGGCTCCTGTTGCACCGAGCGGATGGCCTATGGCGATCGCGCCGCCGTCAATATTGACCTTCTCGATATCAAGTTCAAGATCGCGGATCGAGGCAATCGATTGAGTGGCAAAGGCTTCGTTGATCTCGACGACGTCGAGTTCTGAAGCATTGATTTTGGCCCGCGCTAGGGCTTTGCGCGACGAGAAGATTGGCCCGAGCCCCATGGTTTCTGGCTTGCATCCTGATACTGCAATGCTGCAAATACGAGCAATCGGCTGCAATCCCTTGCGCTCTGCATATTCCTCGCTGCACACCAGCGTTGCCGCCGCACCATCGGTCAGTGGCGAGGATGTGCCTGCGGTGACGGAGCCGAATTCGTCGAAGGCCAGCTTCAAGTCCGACAAGCCTTCTATGGTGGTATCGGGACGCAGGCAGCCGTCGCTATCGATGGTCTTGCCGTTGATCGTGACGGGTATGATCTCCTCGGCTAATCGACCTTCGCTTTGGGCCTTGGCTGCTTTTTGTTGGCTAGCAACCGCGAAGCGTTCTTGTTCGTCCCGCGCGATCTGGTACTCGCGGCCGACGTTTTCCGCTGTTTCACCCATCGACATGTAGGCACCGGGTAGCGCTTCATACAGTTGTGGGTTGGGCATGGGATTGAAACCAGTCATCGGCACTCGGCTCATCGATTCAACGCCGGCGCATATATAGGCCTCGCCAGCACCCATCTGAATGGCGCCCGCTGCGTTGTGAATGGACTGCATTGATGAGCCGCAGAAACGATTGATTGTCGTGCCGGCCACGGAGATTGGGAGACCAGCTAGAAAAACGACCAACCGTGCCATATTGAAACCTTGCTCAGCTTCGGGGAATGCACAGCCAAGAATCAGGTCTTCTATGTCATCAACATCTACACCGCTACGTTCAACTAGCCCTTTTACAGCATGGGCTGCCAGATCATCGGGACGCACCCGGGTGAGATCGCCCTTGTGCGCAAAGTGAAATGGCGTCCGGGTATAGCCGGCAATAACAATGCTCTTCATTACAGTTCTCCCACGAAGTCATCAAGTGGAGCTCGCCGGGTTCAGATGCTTTCAGCATTTGTTCTCCGGCGGCCCAGTGTTCACCAGGTGTTATGTGCGACCCTAGTATCGACGGTGCATGACATTCTCACCGTCCAGGTTTAGGCATCGGAACGCTGCATCTCCTCTTCCACCAGCTCTTTTTTTGAAAGTTTACCGATCATCGTTTTCGGCAGTTCAGCGCGGAACTCTATCATCGACGGGCGCTCGATCTTGGAGAGATGGTCGTCGAGAAATTCAAGCAATTCGGCCTCCGTCAAGGAGGCACCCTCCTGCAGACGTACGAACGCCTTCGGCGCTTCACCGCGGTACTCGTCCGGAACACCGATGACGGTCACTTCGGCGACGGCGGGATGACGATCAATGGCATCCTCTATGTTGCGCGGATAAACATTGTAGCCACTGCATAAAATGAGGTCTTTGATCCGATCGACCAGGAACAAATGGCCTTCCTCGTCCATATAGCCGACGTCGCCGGTGCGGAGCCACCCGTCACGCAGTGTTTGCGCGGTTTCTTCAGATTGTTGCCAATAGCCAGCCATCACTTGTGGCCCGCGAATCCACAGCTCACCGCGTTCTCCGACAGGGACCGTTTGCGCCGGATCCTCTAAGTCGTGAAGTGAAATTTCCGTTGCAGGCACAGGTAGTCCAATCGAGCGCTCCTTGTTGACTCCGTTGATCGGATTGCACGCGGCGACTGGTGAGCATTCAGAAAGGCCGTAACCTTCCATTAAACGGCAACCGGTTAGATTTTCAAATCTTGTTTTGACCTCGAGTGGTAAGGGTGCGCCGCCGGAGATGCAAAAAGTGATTGAAGACAGATCATATTTGGCAAGTGTCGGCGCCTCGTTAAGGCTGGTGTAGATAGTTGGGACTGCCGGAAACAGTGTCGGTCGCTTGTTATTGATCGTTTTAAGCACCTGGTCGCGGTCATAGCGCGGCAACAGAATCATTTCGGCACCTGCGGCAACGGCGAAATTCATAACACCGGTCATTGCAAAAACATGAAATAGTGGCAGGACCCCCAGCAGTTTTTCCTCACCGAGTCGAAGGTCCGGGAACCAATGCAGCATCTGTGAGATGTTGGCCGACAAGTTGGCGTGGGTCAGCATCGCACCTTTCGGCCTGCCGGTTGTACCGCCGGTGTACTGCAGTACCGCAAGATCATTGACCTCAACTGGTATGCTCGAATCGATTGCAGCGGTGCGAGTCAGCGCCGCAAATGTAGTGTGTTGTTCGTCGTTCGGAATGCTGGCAACATCGCCGCGCTTTAGAATGCGAAATAACAAGCTCTTTACTTTCGGCAGGATACCGGCCATCGGGCAGACCACGATCTTTCTAAGGTCCGTCTGTTCAAGCATGGCAGCGACTTTTGGGTAAATCAGTTTCAGATCAATGGTCAGCATCACCTCCGTACCGCTGTCTTTGATCTGAAAAGCCAGTTCGCGCTCAACATAGAGTGGGTTGAAGTTCACGACGGTGGCGCCAGCTTTGAGAATGGCAAAATAACCGATCACCGCGTAGGGTGAGTTCGGTAGGCATAGGCCGACCCTAGTCCCTTTGACGACGCCTATTGCCTTGAGTCCTTGCGCGGCCCGGGAGACCAATGAGTTCAACTCCTGGTAGCTGGTTTTGTGTCCCAGAAAGTCGATAGCCGGGCGCGGGCCATATGTGCGGGCTGCCTCTTCAAGGTGCTTTGCCAACGGCCTCTGGTCGATGGTCGCCGACCAATCGACGTCGGTTGGGTAATGTGCGATCCACGGGCGTTCAGTCGTTTCAGTCATAGCTTCGGGGGCGCTTCAGGTCCTTTAGGTGATGCCGGGATATTAACTCCGACGTTGGATGGCTGTCATAGCAAGCAAAGGGGTCGCCGGTATGGCGTTTTGTCGCAGAGGGTCTACAGGTTGGAGGTTGTTTATCGTCGTTTATTTGTCCATACTCGTAGACATATGGACGAGAGTAAAGCGATTGCCGCGCTCGGTGCGCTGGCTCAGACCAGCCGTCTGAGAGTATTCCGTTTGTTGGTAGAGCGGGCCGACCATATGGTGCCGGCCGGCGAAATTGCCGGTTTGCTCGGTGTGCCGCACAACACATTGTCTGTTCATCTGGCTGTTCTGACCCGCAGCGGGCTGCTGCAGTCAAAGCGTGAGGGCCGTTCGATTCGCTATGGATTGAAAGTCGATGGCATTCAAAATCTGTTGCGCTACTTGGTGGATGATTGTTGTGGGGGGCACCCCGAATTGTGTGGTTCATTAACAAAGTTCGCGGAGCGTTCAGAAACTCATCGATTGACGATGGATACGCTCCGACCATCGGCCTAACAAACTGATGCAACGTGTCTCGAATGTATTATTCCTGTGTACCGGGAATTCAGCGCGCAGCATACTCGCCGAGGCTATCCTTCAAGATTGGCCGCGCCGGAGTTTTTCGGCATTCAGCGCCGGCAGTCAGCCAAAAGGCGAGGTGCATCCGTATGCGATAGATATGCTTGTCGAGCGGGGCCACAGAAGGCGCGATTGGCAATCCAAGAGTTGGGATGAATTCGCCTTACCAGAGTCACCAGCAATGGATTTCATTATTACTGTATGTGACAACGCTGCCGGTGAGACTTGCCCGGTGTGGCCAGGTCGTCCCATTACCGCACATTGGGGCATACCGGACCCGGCGACCGCGACAGGATCCGAGTCGATTAAGCGCCGGGCTTTTTCCAATGCTTATGATCAGCTGCTCGAGCGCATTTGCGCTTTCACTGCCCTGTCGATTGAGGCTGGGGGTTTCGGGCGGTTGAGCACGCAGGTGCGCGACATCGGTACCACTGAGAAGCCCCTCGAGCTGTAGCGATGCTGATCGGCAATATTGCGAGACGACTTGTCGCTGAGGCCATCGGCACGGCTTTCTTACTGGCAACCGTAGTGGGTTCCGGAATCATGGGTGAGACACTGTCTGGCGGCAATGTGGCGTTGGCATTGCTCGGTAATACGCTTGCCACCGGCGCGATCCTGGTCGTATTGATTCTGGCGTTTGGTCCCATATCAGGCGCACATTTCAATCCGGCAGTCACCGTGGCTTTCCTGATTCGTGGTGAGATCGGAGCTGCACTCGCCGTCGCGTACATCGTGGTTCAGGTGGCCAGTGCCATGCTAGGAACTGTCGCCGCACACTTTATGTTCGAAGAGGCCCTGATACAGTTCTCAGCCAAATCCCGGACGGGCCCGGCACAATGGTTTTCCGAGGCACTCGCCACGTTCGGCCTACTGATGACAATCCTCGCGACCTTGCGTTGGCGGCCGAACATGGTGCCGTATGCAGTGGGATTGTTTATTTCGGCAGGCTACTGGTTCACCGCATCGACCTCCTTTGCCAATCCTGCAGTGACTGTTGCGCGCTCATTTACTGACACTTTCAGCGGCATTGACCCACTCCACGTACCGGGCTTCATTGCAGCGCAATTTGTCGGCGCGCTACTGGCGACTGGCGTAATAACGTGGTTGTTGCGCAGCCCATCAGCCGGCAGCTCGCCCAACTAGTTGGCCGACCAATGCACTGCCGGCACTTGACATTGAACGCCCGCAGCAAAGGACGTGCGATGATGCACTGATGATGGATCGTTCACACGCCCTCAAGCTTGGCTTTCTCGGTTGGCAATGTCGATTGCGGCAATGGGCGGTGCGCGAGGAAGGAGGTCGACCATCGGACGGTATGCGACCTGCTGTTCTGCTACCTAAAGCGCATGCATCGAGCGGTCATCTAACGGTATTGATCAATAAACAGCCTTCGCCGGCCCTCGTCGTGCAGCTTCGCCACCTGGTTCTTCAAACTCATGATCCGGAAGAGCGCTACACCAGTGCGCTAAGATACCTTGGTGAGCGTTACTACCAGAGGGCAGAAGAGTTTGATGATGAACTGACAGCCCTTTGTCGGCCGGACAGACCTCTAGTACGCGCATTGTTGGCAAAACGGCAGTGCCATCTTAAATTCGATGCCCACAATCAGATTTACCAGTTGCCGTGCCGGGTGCGTGATATTGGTCAGGGTGACGTTCTTCACCAGGTCACCTATTGGCACAACCGGTTGTTCAATGCGCACATACCACAGGGTATTGTGGTATTGGGCTTTCAGCCCAATTGGGTAGGTGCCCAAGCCAAGCCGCTACCGTTGACGGTGTAACGATTAAAGACGAAAGTCAATCTGAGAGGCCGTGTAGATCTTTTCTTGCTTGGTCGAGATGTCGTTGAATCGTATCCACAGCGCCATCGACGTCTCGATTCATGATGACGGACAACAGTTGTCGGTGTTGCAGGTTATAGCGCTCTATGCGTTCGACCGTGAGTATTTGATCTTTCATTGCACGCCACTGCGCATGGTTGCGCACTTCGTTGAGCAATTGATAAAGCCACACAAGCAGTCGATTGTGTGTGGATTCCGCCAATGCTAGGTGAAAGTGACTGTCGGCCTGCGTAAAACTTTCTGGATCGTTGCAGTCCTCGAGTTGTTCGAGCGCGCTTGAGATTCTTTCGAAATCGACCACGGTGGCATTGGCAACACTTAGTCGGGCAATTTGCACTTCTATACCAACGCGCACTTCAATCAACTCCAGCGGACTGGTCACGTTCGCGATGTCGATGCGGTCGGCAAATTCGCCGTAGAGGACGAATGTGCCACTGCCGATTTTACGATCCACCAAGTGCATGTCGGCGAGACGCGCGATAGCTTTGCGCACTGTGCCGCGGGAAGTGCCGAAATGTTTCGCAAGCTCTCGTTCGGAGGGCAAGCGTTCGCTGAATGTATATTGACCAGAAAGAATCGCCTGGCGAAGACGGGCGGTCAACTGGTCAGCCCCTCTGCTCTGGTGGGGCAAAGCGGCCGGCGCCGTTAGGGTGTGTACTCGGCTCGCTACCTGCCATGCGGGATAGTCGGCCATAAGCGGTCAAATTGGCCTATAAATGGTATACGTTTGGACAACTTTAATGACCTAGTCGACAGAGATCAAGTGACAGGGTAAATATCGCGGATTGACAACGACGGATCATCTTGGCTATGTTGTTTTAGTGGCCGATCGAGTGCCACCACAATAGGTATAAAAGAGGTTCACTGTCAGTCGCCACGGCGGTTGGCAAGGGAGTCCGTGTTGAGGATGGCGTTGCCCGCGATTACCGGGCACGCCGAGTATTGCAGACACACGAGCGGGAGGAGATCCAGCATGGCGCGCAAGAAGGCGGCAAAGAAAAAAACAGCGAAGAAAAAAACAGCTAAAAAGGTGACCCGGAGACGGGGTGGCCGGCAAGACTCGACCGACTTGGAGGTTTACGTGAATGCGCCGGGTCGCGCACAGCGTGTCCGCGAGGTGCGAGAGAAGATCAAAGAACTCGGGATCACCTACATCTATTACCAGTTCATCTCGGTAACTGGCCGTATCGTTGGTAAAGGCATCCCTGCAGATCATTGGGAGCGCACCGCAGAACGTGGCTTCCAGTTGGTCTACGGTTCGACTGCCAATCTATTCATAGACCGACATGGTGACTACATTGGTTACGGTCCTGAGGCCATGGAACTAGTCGGAATCCCGGATCCAGAGACTTTCTGTCAGCTTCCTTGGGACAAGCGTGTGGCGCGCGTGTTCTGTGTTTGTTTTCGTAATCGCGAGGAACGTGAGAACCCCGGTCAGGCGCTGACCTCCGATTGCCGCGGAAACCTGAAGCGCTTTCATAAGGAGTTTCGCGACAAGTACAACCTCGATTTCCGGGTGGGAACCGAGCCGGAAATGATGTGGTTAAAGCGCGGTGACGACGGCAAACCCGATGGCGGCTTCTCTAATCCATATTGTTACCATATTGATCAATTCGAGTCTTTGCGCCCAGTGTTCTTGCGTGTGATCGAATATTGTCATGCCATGGGGTTGGACATGATTCAAGGAGATCATGAGGATGCTCCCGGACAGCTGGAACTCAACTGGACTTTCGATGACGTGGTTCGCAATGCTGATAGGTTGTCAACGTATCGGCAGATTTGCGCCCAGGTTGCGCGGGAGAACAATCTAATTGCTTGTTTTATGACAAAACCATTCATGGGGGTTTCCGCATCGGGTTGTCATACGAATGTCTCTCTGTGGAAAGGTGGCCGTGAGCAGATAAACCGTCTGCACAACGACCGGTTGCCGGGAATGGATGGCGTGTTTACCTACCGTACCGGCGGTGAAAACACCTTTATGCCCGATACGGATGATATGCAGTTGCCGGGTAAAGTCGGCCTGCAATGTGTTGGCGGTATCGTCAAGCATCTCGGTGCGCTGACGGCGATCGGCTGCTCTACGGTGAATTCTTATCGCCGGTTGTGGGATGTTGGATTCTGGGCTCCTGTCTTTGCTGACTGGGGCTATCAGAACCGCACCACGGGACTGCGTATTTCGGCGCCAGGACGGTTTGAGTACCGGGCAGTCGATTCAATGGTTAATCCCTACCTGATGGGTGGCGCCCTCTTGAAAGCTTTTGAGGACGGTATCGACAACGACATCGATCCGGGTCAGCCCGAAAACCGCAACATCTATCAGGCGATGGAGGCAGGAAAACAGGTCAAGAAACTGCCAATGTCTCTGGGCGATGCCCTTGACCGACTCGCAAACGACGATGTGATCAGGTCCGCAATGCCTGACGAAATGTACAAAGTGTTTCATTGGTACAAGAACGATGAATGGGAAAAATTTATGGCTACCGTTACCCAATGGGATCTCGATACCTATATCGACTGTCTGCCGTGATGGCGTAGCCGGTCATACGGATTGATCGTAACTGGAGCTTTAGTGGAGATAGCGTTATGTGTGGAATAGCTGGCTTGATTCACCGCGGTACCCGCTCGGATATTGGCGGAGAATTGTCGTCAATGTTACAGGCGCTGAAACACCGTGGTCCGGACTCGACAGGATTTGCCCTCTACGGCACACCGGCAGATGGTGCATTTGTTATGCGATTCAAGGTCGCAGAGCAAGAAGATATGCAGCGAGGGTTCCAAATTCATGATGAGGTTAAACAGAGAAAGGCACTGGTAGACCAGCGTATGACGGAAATGGGTGTCGAGATTCAGTCTCAACAGCAGGTGACCGAATACGCATACCGTTATGCATTTCGCTTCGACGGCGATATGAAACGGCTCGCCGACTATATTGAAGACATCCAGGACGCAGAGATTCTATCGGTAGGCCATGCACTCGAACTGATCAAAGATCTCGGCGACGCCAACACTGTATCCGACCAGTACGGGCTGGTTGGCTTCGAGGGAACGCATGCCATCGGTCACACTCGAATGGCGACCGAGTCGGATGTCGATATCCGCTCCGCCCATCCGTACTGGGCCTACCCATTCAACGACGTTTCGGTTGTACACAACGGGCAGTTAACCAACTACTGGTTGTTCCGACGTGAGATGGAACGGAGGGGTCACCGGTTCGTGTCGAATTGTGATTCCGAACTAATCGCGGTCTATCTCGCCGACCGGATGGATCGCGGTGATGACTTGGAGGCCGCAATGGTGCGTTCGGTCGATGAGTTGGATGGCGTTTTCACCTACGTCGTCGCAACGGCGGATCGCTTGGGCATGGCCAAGGACGTGATGGCAGCCAAACCCATGGTGCTCTACGAGAGCGAGGAATTCGTTGCTCTCGCATCCGAAGAGGTGGCGATTCGTAATGTGTTCCCGCACGAGATTGATACTTACGACCCTTACGAGGGTGAGGTAAAGGTATGGCAGAGCTGAAAGATACCGACGCCGGGCAGGCCGGCATGCATGCCGAGCAGTTATCAGGTAGGACCCAGCAGGTCTTTTTTGATGTCGAGAGCCGTGACAACGAGGATCGTTTTGTCTATCCAGGGGCGTTCGAAGTTGATTTTGACTCGCACGGCGAGATAGATGCAGCGAATCTGACTGCGCGTGAGATCAATACTCAGATTCGCGATTTGATGAAAGACGGAGTCGGGTCCATCACCATCAAGAATCCTGGGGCTAAACATTCACTTGGTGTTGGTCTGCTTAACCGGCTCAACCTCACGTTTGAGGGGAGTCTTGGATATTTCGGATGCGGGTTGAATGACGGGCCGAACATAAGAATTACAGGTCGTGTTGGCTGGTCCTGCGGAGGCAACATGATGGGCGGCACAGTTGTGATCGAGAAAAACGCTGGATCTACCTTCGGTAATGCCATTCGCGGCGGTGACCTTGTTTGCAAAGGCGATGTGGGTTCGCGTACCGGAATTGATATGAAAGGCGGAACGATTATTGTCGGTGGCCGCACCGGTGCATTTTCTGGTTTTATGATGCAGCGTGGCCGCATGATCATACTCGGTGATGCGGGCATGAATCTTGGTGATTCGATGTACGACGGCACTATCTACGTCGGGGGAGAAATCGCCGGCCTTGGTGTCGATGCTGTTGAGGGAGACATGACTGAGTTGGAGTGTGCCTGGATAGAGCGCAAGCTGGCGCTGTATGGGCTGACAGCTCCCCACGGGGTGACCAAACTGACCAAGATAGTGGCTGGTAAGCAGCTTTGGAATTACGACAATTTGGAACCGACTGAGAAGAAATTGGTGCTGTAACAGCATCGGTTTATAGCAACCTATTTCGAGGAAGATTCATGACTGCACGACCTGCTCCTGACCAAATGGAAAACGAGCCAAAAGTTGATCGCAATACCAGCCGACTTGGACAGAGTTTTATTTTCCCGCCCGAGGTAATGGATGACATTCACATCAAGAGTGAGTTGGGCCGTTATCGCATGCGTGGGTTTTCGTTGTTCAAACGCATCCCGAGTTGGGATGACTTGACGTTTCTACCGGGCACCTTGACCCGTTTCGTGATCGAAGGTTACCGGGAAAAATGTCTGACCGAAACTGTGATTGGACCGAATGCAAAACGACCTCTGGTGCTTGATATTCCTATCTATGTCACCGGTATGAGTTTCGG
>CAZAHE010000037.1:0-19829 GCA_964484965.1 uncultured Acidiferrobacteraceae bacterium
ACGCCGTGGGGCATGACCATCGGGGCGATTATCATGTTTGGCCTGCTTGGCTTCCTGCCAGGTTGGATCATCGCGTTGATTCTCAACGCCTTCGGTAAGCTGCGTATTCCACGTGAAGTTGAACTGGCCGGGCTGGATTACAATCTGATCGAGTCGTCCAAGCGTGAACAGGATGCCCACGCGGCGGCTGAGCAATAACGGAGGGAAATGCAAATGTCTACAATTGATGCTTGGTCGAAAGAGACCTTCGCTGCACTGGCTGATCCAGAACAATTAGGCGGTGCCATCTATCCGATGCTCGGATCAGAGTGGGTTTGGCTAACTGTGGCCGTGGTCTTCTGGCTGGCCTGGCACTTCACAACGAGTGCCGGTGAAACTGAAGAGCAGGCCGAGCTGGCTTCTCAAGGACACACGAGTGACAGCTACAAACAAAATGCCAGCGAGTGGTAGTGTTTACTGATCGAAGGGCCGGCATTCTGTATCGAGGGGCGCCCGTTTACGGGCGCCCCGTTTTATTTTGAAACCGCGAGTGGCGTCTGCACCGCCTGAGGGTAAGGCTCCGCCACCGCCGCGCAAGATGGCGGGTGTGGCCTTCCCGCCTGCAAAGTACGGACTGCTTACAGCCGTCGGGATCGTGATCTTGATCTGTGTTCTGATGGTATTCGGGATCATCTGATCCGCTCTGATCTTTAGTTCTCCAAATAAGCATCGATGGCGACGGTGCGGTAGCCGTCCGAGCGCCACAATACTGGAAAATAGTTCTCATCCATTTCATCGCTACCGAGTTTTCGATAGCGGCCGTAGACCGGGCCGTTGCCGTCGCCGAGGCGCTGCTCGACATAACGCGCGTCCGACGGTATGGCATGCAAAACCAGTGCCCGTCGCGGGTGAGACGTGCGGTTATATCCTGAACCGTGCCACAACCAGCCATGGTGGAAACTGCCGCCCCCCGCCTTGACTTCGACCGGCACAATATCCGCGACCTGCTGCTGTTGCGCCGCACTTTGCTGCATTGCCGCCTGGTAATCGTCGGGCCCGTGAAACTCGCCGCGGTGTTTGCTCGGAGGCCAATGATGTGAACCGCGAGCCAGCTCGATGGTGCCGCCATCGGCGCTCGTGTCATCGAGAGCAATCCAGCAGCTCAGCATGGCGGTGGGTCGGTACCACGACAAGTAGGCGTTGTCGCGGTGATAACCGATCGGTCGCGCACCCGGCGGTTTATAGATGACATTGTCCTGCATGATGCGAGCCCCGGGCCAGTCGGCGAGGCTGGCAATTGCGCGCCCTAGATCTTCGCGCAGCACCACGCGCGCGATGGTTCGGTCGGCCCTCCAGCCATTGCAAATTTGGCGCGTCAGGCTCTGATCGCCGCCGGCATATTGCCAATTGACCTCGTCAGGTTGAACGCCGGTTTCAAATTCGCCGTTAAAAAGTCGCTCGAAGCACTCTCTAAGCTGCATGATAGTGTGGCTACTGATCAGATTGTCGACCACGAGGAAGCCATCGTGTTGAAAGTCTTGAATCTGCTGATCAGATAGGGACAGCATTGTGGCGCCGTTATGGTCCTCGATCATCGAATAATCTGTCCGCTCATAGGATAATGCCACAGTCACTTGAGTTGAATCGCCCGCACGGGTTGTTTAGGCTTCAATGGGCACGGACCGACGGGGAGTATCTTAATTTATGTGTGGTATAGCCGGCATTATGTACCGGGGCAACAACAAGACCTTTGAGACAGGCGATGCACTGATCCGTATGCTTGATGGTTGCCAGCACCGCGGACCTGATTCCACGGGATTCGCGCTCTATTCAGATCCCGAACCGGATCGACTGCGCTTGCGGTTTTTCGTCGGTGACCAGGCAGACGCCACCGATGCGATCGAACGAATTTCCTCACAACTCAACACGCACGGCGCCGGGATCGTCGAAGAACAGCATATCGGCAACAATTATCGGGTGCGAGTCGATTTCCGCGGCGATGTACAAGCGCTGGCTTACGCGCTTGAGCGCACGGCCAAGCTGATTTCAGTGGGCTCGAGCCTTGAAATCGTCAAAGACGTCGGGGTGGCACACGATGTCGATGCGACCTTTAACGTGCACGCGTTCCGTGGAACGCACGGCCTCGGTCATGTGCGCCTGGCGACTGAAAGCGATGTCAAACCAGAAGCAGCACATCCGTTCTGGGCGACTGGTTTTGCCGATGTCGCGATTGTGCACAACGGACAAATCACTAATTATTGGAAGATGCGGCGGAGACTGGAACAACGAGGATTCGAGTTCACCACCGACAACGACAGCGAATTGATTGCCGTCTACCTGGCCGACAATATGGCTCAGGGAATTTCACTCGAGTCTGCGCTTGAGACGTCGATCGACGATCTCGATGGCACGTTTTCATTTCTTGTGTCGACGGAAAACGAGATCGGTTATGCCAAGGACCGCCTCGCCGCGAAACCAATGATCATGTTCGAGACCGATGACCTCGTTGCAGTCGCCTCCGAGGAAGTCTCTCTTAATCGCTTGTTTCCTGGTCAATCGCTAGACACTCTAGAGCCTCCGCCTGGTACGTTTGCTACGTGGTTACGCTCGACTTAAGCCAGCTCCCGGTACGTGAGGCGAACGAGCGGCTTAGAGAATCCGGCGCCGCGGGTGAAGACGTCGAAGTAATCAACCCAGACGCCCGCCATCATATCGGTGTCGGCCTGGTGCATCCGATCAAGGTCACGGTACAAGGCTCTGCCGGTTACTTCTGCGCTGGTTTGACCGACGCGGCGCACTTCGAGGTCACCCACAATGTCGGCTGGGGGCTTGGCGACAATATGTACTCCGGCCAAGTGGTGGTGGGCGGTAATGCAGGCGCTATCCCCGGCGTCGCTATCCGTGGTGCCGAGATCGTGATCCGCGGCAATATGGGTTCACGGGCCGGGCAGGTGATGAAGGCCGGCACGTTGTGTTGCTGTGGCAATGCCAATTTTATGGCGGGTTATATGATGTACGGCGGACGCATTGTCATCCTCGGTGATTCCGGTGAACGCGTCGGCGAAGACATGACCGGTGGGGAGCTTTATGTGGCGGGTAAGGTGCAGGACCTGGGCTCCGATGCCATGCTGACCGATACGGTCGCCGCCGAGGTTGATGGGATTCTTGAGTTTCTTGATCGATACAGCATTGCTTTTAAAGGCACATTTCAGAAGATTGTCAATGCCGGTAAGAAGCTTCGTTATGGCACGAGTGAGCAGCCCGTTCGCAGTATTCCGTTCTTCAGCTTTTCAGGTCGCTCCGAGTACTGGAACGAAAAGGTCCAGGAAGACGTCTTTATCAAGTCTCAAAGCGGCCGCTACCGAATTCGTGGATACGGCGGTGCCCGCGCGCTGCCACATCTTTCTGATCTTGCATTCCGCAGGGACCTGTCCCATGCAGGTAGTGGTGCCAATCCGATAGAAGAGGTCAATTTGTATACCGAAGTCGGCGGCATCAACGGCGCAAATCCGCTCAAGCTGAGCATGCCGGTGATGATCGCACCGATGAGTTACGGCGCTTTGAGCCGCTCCACAAAACAGGCTATCGCGATGGCCTCCGGCATGTCTGGGATCGCCGAGAACACTGGTGAAGGCGGCATGAGCAACGCACAGCGCGATGCGGCGGGCCAACTTATTTTCCAATGCCTCGGTGGACGATTGGGATGGAATATCCACGACATGCGGCGTGCCGACGGCTTGGAAATCTACATTTCACAGGGAGCGAAGCCGGGACTCGGCGGCCAGTTGATGGCGAAGAAAGTAACGCCTGAACTGGCCGAGATCCGAGGGATCCCGGCGGGCATTGATCTTCGTTCACCTTCGCGGCACCCGGATATCCTCGGCGCGGATGACCTCGTGATCAAGGTGGAGGAATTCCGGGAGGCCACCGGCTACCAGTTACCTGTCAGTGTCAAACTGGGCGCCGGGCGCATTCGAGACGACATCAAGATTGCGGCCAAAGATGGTTTCGACTTTGTCGAACTCGATGGTATGCAGGGCTCAACCGGGGCCGGTAGTTCAGAGGTCATTGATCATGTTGGAATTCCGACACTGCCAGCGATCATCGAAGCGCTCGAAGCGTTGGATGAAATCGGTGCCCGCGAACGCATTCAGATTGTTCTGATGGGCGGTATTCGTGATGGTATTGATGCGGTGAAAGCACTTTGCCTTGGTGCTGATGCGGCAGCGCTCGGAACATCAGTGATCATTGCCGGTGGTTGTATTGCCTGTATGCAGTGTCACGTGGGCCAGTGTGTGACAGGCATTGCTACACAAGACCCCGTTCATGAGGAACGCTATAAGCCATCGGCTGAAGCCAAGAACATTCACCGGTTCCTTGAGACAGTTCGTTGGCAGATCGCAGCGCTGACGCACAGCCTCGGTTATTCGGATGTGAAGGAGCTCAGTCGAGACGACCTGGTTGCAAGGACACCGGAGGCGGCAGCAATGACAGGGTTGCCTTATCGGCCGGCAGCCGCATGGCCGGATCAGGCCGTGGCAGTAGGCGGCTGACGTGAGTGTTTACGACATCCATCGGATCTCGGTCCCGGTAACACCACCGGGCTACGCGGACGACACGCGCGACCTGCATTATGTCCCGGCGCCGTGCCAGGTGGCTTGTCCTATCGGAACGGATGCTCCTTCGTACATCGGCTACATCTGGGAAGGGCGTTATGAAGAGGCATTTGAAGCGATTACCGCGACCAACCCCTTCAGTTCGATTTGTGGGCGCGTTTGTGATGCCCCTTGTGAGCCGGCGTGCAGGCGGACCAGCAGCGACGGTACCGTCCAGATTCGCAACCTCAAACGCCATGTCATGGATAAGCTCGGCGCTGAGCATGTGCCCGCGGCGGTAGCGATCACCCGAGCAGAGACAATCGGCATCGTGGGTTCCGGGCCAGCGGGTTTGACGGCGGCCCATGATCTTGCGGTGGCCGGCTTTGAAGTACACGTCTATGAAATGACGGAGCGTCTGGGCGGACTCATGGTTTGGGGTATCCCCGCGTTTCGCCTGCCCCCGGGCGTGATCGAGGAAGATATCAAAAGACTTAAAGCAAAGTGTCCATCAATCCGCTTCCACTTGAATACAGGCCTTGGTCAGCAGGTCACGCTGGAGGAACTCAAGCATCGCCACGACGCGGTGCTGCTGGCCATCGGTTCGTGGTGGGGCAAGCCAATGGATGTCCGTGGTGAAGACCATCCCATGGTGGTCGATGGCGTGAGTTTTCTGCGTCGTGTCAATGCTGGCGAGCGGCCATCGTTACCGCACAGCGTTGTGGTCATCGGTGGGGGCGATGTGGCGATGGACGCGTGCCGCGTCGCCAAACGCCTGCCAGGGTGTACCCAGGTGAAGGTCATCTACCGTCGTGGGCCAGATGAGATTCCCGCGCGGGAGATCGAGTTACATCATGCGATCAAGGAAGACATAGAGTTCATTTACAACACGCTACAGGTGTCGGTGGATCAGAACGTGTCGGGATTGACCTTGAACTGCATGCGCACCGAACTGGCTGAGCCCGATGAAGATGGTCGGCGGCGCCCCGAAGTAATTTCTGGTTCCGAGCATACGATTGATTGCGGCATGGTGATCGCAGCGGTTGGCCAGCAGGCTGAGTCTGCGGAGCTCGCCAAACACCAGTTGATGGGGTCGGATCGCGTGCTTACTGATTTTGCATCGATGCGCACCAGCGATGCGAAAGTTTTTGCCGCTGGTGATGGTGCTTTTGGCGGCTCCACCTTGGTCATGGCAATGCACCATGGCCAGCGCGCGGCATACTATATACAGGCCTTTCTGGACGGAAATGATGATCCGGTTCCTTACCGAACGCCTTACCGGACCCGCCGGGTACCGGTTGCGCAAGACCTTTCATGGGAACTCTTTCCCGTCCAGGAACCGGTGTTTCACGGCGTCGGTAAAAGTCCAGAGACCTTTCCCGAGATCGAAGACACCTATGATGACCAGGTGGCTCGCCGCGAAGCAGCGCGCTGCTATCGGTGCGACGCGGAGACAGGATCCGCAGACTATGCCGTGCGTCACCGCGAGGATATTTTCTCGATGGCCAGGATCAACCCGATGGATCAGCAAAAGCATCGTGCGATGCTGGCTGAGCGCCTTAGTGGCCGTGACAATCCGTTTCCCGAAGGACGACCGCCGTCTTTGGACGACCTGGTTTTTCTGCCGGCAAATTTGTCACGTTTGGTGATCGATCCGTACCGTGAACACTGTCGTACTGACGTTGAATTGGGCGGCAGGTTATCCCTCGACCCGCCATTTCTTGTCACGGGTCTCGATCACGCGCCAGCGGACGTCAAGTGCGCCGCTGCCAAGGCACTTAGTGACAGCGGTGCAGCCTATATTGGTGAAGCGCCGGTCAATGCACAAATCGGCTGGTTACAGGTGGTGCCCCCTGCAGGTCTGGTCGATAAGGGAGCCGTCGGTGTTTTTTGCCACTGGAAACACCACCAGCAGCTATTGCCCTGTATCAGCGACACACAAGCCAAAGGATTGTTGATTGACGTCGTGGACGATATCGATGCGGCATTAGATATTGCGTTGGCCAACGATGTCAGCATGCTGTTGCTGGATGCTAGCGGAACGTTTCCATCGCTAACGGGCGAGCTCTCTAGCGATCCGAAATTTGAGATGCTTGACGTGACCGTACAATCGCTTCGCAAGCGTCGTCGTGAGGAAACGCTGGATTTGATCTATTTCGGTGGGGCGCGGTCGGGTACCGACGCGGCGAAACTGATTGCGATGGGTGCGAGTGTTGTTGTTTTCGGCGTGGCTGTGGCGCTCGCTGCCGGCGGTGAGATTGCCGAGCACGATCTGATCTATGCGCCTGACCGCAATGCGGATGAGCGGGCGGCAGCGATCAGCTCAATTGTGAGAGCCAATGCGGGAGAAGCATCAATGATGGCACGTTGTACCGGCAAAACGAGATTACATAATCTTGAGCCCGAGGATCTTCGCAGCATCACTCTCGCGACGGCAGCTGCGACGGGGATACCACTGACAGGACACCAGTCTACGGACGACGACGCTGACCGGCCGCTGAATTGATGTGCCGCTGCTGGCAGGACCAGAGAGCCAGTTCAATAGGAGGAGTCACAAGATGGCAAAGAACCTTTCAAGAATTGCAAAAGACCAGGGAATACGCTACTTCCTGATCAGTTTTGTTGACCTCTTTGGTGTGCTGCGGTCCAAGCTGGTTCCCGCTCGCGCTATCGAAATGATGCAGTCCGATGGTGCCGGGTTTGCCGGATTTGCTGCGTGGCTCGATATGACTCCGGCTGATCCGGATATGTTTGCCATACCTGATGCGGATAGCCTGGTGCAGCTGCCATGGAAGCCAGAAGTGGCCTGGTTGGCAAGCGATCTCTATATGAACGGCGTGCCGGTCGAAGCATCGCCGCGGGTTGTGCTTAAGCGTCAAATCGAACGAGCAGCTAAAAAAGGTCATCGAATGATGACCGGCGTCGAATGCGAATATTTTCTAGTGGATCCGGATGGCGACAGAATTTCAGATCCGCGTGATACGCAGGAAAAGCCATGTTATGACCAATCCGCATTGATGCGGCGCTACGATGTCATCAGCGAGATTTGTGATGCAATGATCGAGCTGGGCTGGGGTCCGTATCAAAACGACCACGAGGATGCCAATGGTCAGTTTGAGATGAACTGGGATTATGCTGATGCGCTGGTCACAGCAGACCGGCATGTTTTTTTCAAATACATGGTCAAGGCGATCGCCGAGAAACACGGACTCAGGGCAACGTTTATGCCCAAACCATTCTCACACCTGACCGGCAATGGCTGCCATGCACATGTGTCAGTTTGGGACAAGGCAGGTAAGCGAAATCTGTTTCATCACAACCGCGACGATTTGGGGCTGTCAAAACTGGCTTACCAGTTTCTCGGCGGTGTATTACACAATGCAGATGCGCTTGCCGCCGTCTTCAATCCCACAGTCAACAGTTATAAGCGGATCGATGCGCAGGTCACTTTGTCGGGCGCCACCTGGTCACCAAACGCGATAACCTATGCGGGCAACAACAGGACCCACATGATTCGAGTGCCCGATGCCGGTCGCTTTGAACTGCGCCTCATGGATGGCGCGGCTAATCCTTACCTGCTTCAGGCGGCTATTTTAGTGGCCGGACTCGATGGTACTGCAAACAAGCGTGAGCCGGGACAGCCGCTCGACATCAACATGTATACCGAGGGTCGTAACTTGCGTCGGGTGCGACGACTGCCTTCCAATTTGCTCGATGCAATCCGCGTCTTCGAAAAAAGCAAAGTGATTCGCTCAGGTTTCGGGGAGGAACTGGTCGATAGTTACGCAAAGCTGAAGCATGCCGATTGGCGCAGTTATTCGGCCGCGATCAGCACATGGGAGCGCGAGCACACGCTTGATTGTTAAGCCGATGATGCGCGGAAGATCGTATGGTCGGAATCAGGTACTGTCCTTCGCCGGTCTGGCATCTCAATGCCGGTAACTGTCTCGGCCATGACGCAGACCATGGGATGAATGCAGGTCAGTTGATACATAATTTGATAATAGACCGCCTATAAACTGATGCGATTACTAGTATTCCAGCATATAGCCTGTGAGCACCCCGGGATATTCCGTACTCTGCTGAATAATGCGGGTATCGAGTGGAGCGCGGTGGAACTGGACGAAGGCGAAGCGATTCCTGCGCTTGAGGACTTCGATGCCTTGTGGGTCATGGGTGGTCCGATGGACGTGTGGGACGAGGACACCTGCCCATGGCTGAAACCGGAAAAAGCAGCAATCCGTCATTGGGTAACGGACTTAAAAAAGCCGTTTCTCGGGATTTGTCTAGGCCATCAATTATTGGCCGATGCGCTCGGCGGCCGTTGCCAGCGACAGGCGCGCCCCGAAATCGGTATTCTCGAGGTGTCACTGACGGCAGCTGCGAAAAGCGACGCACTCTTAGTAGGTATACCGTCTACCTTTAGGTGCTTACAGTGGCATGCGGTGGCAGTCACTGAATTGCCGCCAGATGCCACTGTGCTCGCCTCGTCCGACGATTGCCAATGTCAGGCCATGCGCGTTGGTGACAATGCCTGGGGCATTCAGTTTCACGTTGAACTGGAGCGCTCAACGATTCCTGACTGGGGTACGGTCCCCGCTTACGCCGACGCACTGGCTGCTACTCTCGGCGAGGAAGGGATGGCCGACATGCAACGCGATGCACAAACTCACTGGCACGCGTTTGAGAGTAATGCAAGGCGTTTGTTCGACAACTTTTTTAGAATTGTTAACTGAATTCGACACGTGCTTTGTGCGCGTCCAATTTTCCTACAGCGCAGACAAAGAAAGCCGACGATGACCAAATCTAAATCTGGAAAAGGTCACGGCCACGGACTCAACCAGGGATTCACGCACTATGGTGATGCGGGGTTTGCTCGCTACCTTCGTCGTTCGTTCGCTAAGTCAATGGGTTATTCGGCCGAAGCGCTGGACCGACCCGTTGTGGGTATTGCCTATCCACCGAGCGGCTATAGCAATTGCCATCGACATTTTCCTGAGCTGCTCGAGGCAGTGAAACGCGGCGTCACGGCAGCTGGCGGGTTACCGCTAGAGTTTTCGACGATTGCTTTGCCCGAAGTCTTTCTTGCCCCGACCAGTCTCAAGTACCGAAACCTAATGTCAATCGACACGGAAGAGATGATCCGAGCCCAACCGATGGACTCAGTGGTCCTTATGGGTGGCTGTGATAAGACGGTGCCGGCACAGTTGATGGGTGCGGCGGCCGCCAATGTGCCGGCGGTTCAACTGGTTGCTGGCCCGATGATGACTGGAACTTATAAGGGGGAACGTCTGGGTGCGTGCACAGACTGCCGACGGTTCTGGGCGCTCTACCGGGCGGGAACAGTCAGCGACGAGGAAATAGAACACATTGAGGGTAACCTGGCCACCACTGCGGGCACCTGTGCGGTGATGGGCACTGCCAGTACCATGGCTTGTATTGCCGAGACGCTGGGCATGGCGCTGCCCGACAGCGCATCAATCCCGGCGGTGCACGCCGATCGACTACGAGCCGCTGAGGCAGCGGGGCGTGTGGCTTACGAGCTGATTGCTAACCCGATCACACCGTCGCAGGTCATCACCGAACAGTCGGTCGACAATGCTTTGCGCGTACTACTGGCGATCGGCGGTTCGACCAACGCCATCATTCATCTGACTGCAATTGCGGGTCGTCTCGGGATCCGTGTCAGCTTGGAACGACTCAATCTATTGAGCGATGACACGCCGGTGATCGTCAACCTAAAGCCGACCGGCTCACATTACATGCAGGATTTCTTCGCTGCCGGTGGTGTTGCCGCTGTACTGGATGAGTTGAAGAACAAACTCTACTTGGATTGTCTGACGGTGACTGGGGAAACCTTGGGTGAACGCATTGAACGCCAGCGTGGTCAGCCAGTAGACCGCAGTGTAATCGCCCGATACGACGATCCAATCGAACCGGTCGGTGGTCTGGTTGCGTTGTTTGGTAGTCTGGCGCCCCGCGGTGCGGTATTGAAACGCTCGGCTGCCGATATGCGTTTATTTGAAAAAGAAGGGAGCGCCGTGGTTTTCTCTTCCCTGGAGGATCTGGCGCAACGTGTCGATGACCCAGCACTGGCGGTCACTGCTGATTCGTTTCTAGTATTGCAGAATGCGGGGCCGACCAGTGCCACAGCGATGCCGGAAGCGGGCTATCTGCCAATTCCACGCCAATTGGCCGAACAAGGGGTCAAGGACATGGTGCGTATTTCCGATGCCCGAATGAGTGGCACGGCTTACGGCACGATCATATTGCACGTCACTCCAGACGCAGCCGCAGGCGGCCCGCTGGCATTGGTTCGAACGGGCGATCGAATTCGAATCAGTGTCGAACAGCGGCGACTCGATTTGCTTGTTGACGAAAAGGAACTTAACAAGCGACGTGACGCAATGGTCGGCGAAAGTCAGGAACCAGGGCCGCAACGCGGCTATCATAAACTCTACCAGTCATCCATCTTACAGGCGGATGAAGGGTGCGACTTCGATTTTCTCAGGGACCCTGGTTTTTGAATGCAGGGTAATTGTTAACGATCATCGAGTAGCTTATCTAGATCCTTTAGCCGATCGACATCATGAAAGATGGCGTTATCCGCTATCTCAACATCAATGACTGGAGCTGAACCACCGCTGATGATCGCGCGACCACCTGTGTCTCCGCGCAGCATTGACAGAGCATCGAAGCAACTGGCTGGAAACAACACGGGATTACCGCGTCGATCACCACTGACCGGCACACTAATCGATCCGGGTATGAAACTGCGCGCGAGAATATCTAGGTGTACTGCTGTAATGAGGGGCATGTCGCCGAGGCAAATCAATGCACCATTGACATCGTCTGACAATGAGTCGATGCCACAACGCACCGAACTCGCTTGGCCATCACGGTAGTCCGAATTATGGACGTATTGTAACGGTCGCGGTTCGAGCGCTGTCATCAGGTCGATGTGATCGTGCCCGGTGACGACAATGACGGGTTCCGCTACAGAGGCCAGTGCTGCATCGGCCACGTGCGCAATCAGCGGTTTTCCTGAGAGGGATAAGAGCAATTTGTTGCGACTGCCGGACCGTCGCGATAGGCCCCCAGCAAGAATCACCGCGGCGATGCGAGTTTGACTCGTCATCGTACGCTGCAGTTACGTTTCATCGAACGTGTGTCACTCCATCGTTCGGTTTCAACGGACAGACCTATTGTCTTCTGTCTGCCGGTGCAACAATCAGAATGATTGACATGGGGTGCCGATAATGCACTGGCTGGTGTCACAACGAAAGGTCAATCGATGAGTTGGTCGATCTTGTGATAGCGCGCGGCAGTAATCTGTGCCAACACCGACAGGGCTATCTCACTCGGACTGTTGCCGCCGATATTAAGACCGACGGGTGCTTGAATTCGCGCGAGCGACTCTGTCGAGATGCCCTGTTCAGCTAGTCGCTCAAGGCGCTTAGCGTGGTTTCGTCGACTTCCTAAAGCACCAATGTAAAAGGCAGGTGAAGCGAGTGCTGCTTCAAGTGCGGGGTCATCCAGTTTGACATCGTGTGACAGCGTCACAACGGCAGTGCGGTTATCGGGAGAAAGCTCAGTCAGTGCCGTATCGGGCCACTGAATCACCATGCGAATATCGGGAAACCGTTCGGAGGTCGCATAGCCGCGCCGGGGGTCGATGACGGTCACATCGAAGCCGGTCATCTGTGCCATCGCTGCAAGTGGCTGCGCGATGTGCACGGCGCCGACAATCAACAGTCGATAAGGGTGAGTAAACGGTCGGAACAACATCGGCGTACCGCCGACTTCTCCAACCATGACTTGACCGGATTCCAACAGTGGCAGCGCTATTTCCTGCAGTTCGGTAGAGTGCTGTAGCGTGCCATGCCATTCGTCCGCTCTGCAGACAGCGGATGCGCCGGTCAACGTGTTGATGATTAATACGGCAGGTTTTGCCTCGGCCAGCTGGTCGGCAACGACTTGATCAGCGAGTCTCAGAGCCAGGACTTCGATGGTGCCGCCACACGGTAATCCCAATTCCCATGCGGTTTCATCTGTCACACCGTAGGACAGAGTACGCGGCTCGCCGTTGCTGATGATCGTATTGGCTTCTTCAATTACGGCGTTTTCTACACAGCCGCCTGAAACGGATCCCTCAAACTCCCCGTTGTCGCAAATAGCCAGCAGGCTGCCTACCGGGCGTGGTGCGGAGCCCCACGTGCTGAGAACAAACGCAAGGGCAACGCCGTGACCGGCGTCAGCCCAATCGCTCACCTGAATCAAGATGTCTCGGTCGTCTGCCAAGGCTAGAATATCCAGCGAGGAATGGTGGCTAGCGTGATGGCGAGCACCCATCCCAGCCGAGCAAGTATAGCGCCAGATCATGGCAGGATCGCAGAGATATACAGTTCGCTGCGGCAGTTTCGGGTGGTACCGTTAATCGTTGTCAAGCGTCGAAAGGGAGAATCGCTTTGGACCGGCAGCAGACGCAATTTGTCTTTTTAAACTTGGGTCATTTCTTTGACCACTTGCTGCCGCTTGTATTTGCGACTGTTGCAGCCGTCACCCTGTATCAGGAATGGGGCATGACTTACGACAAGCTGGCGCTTTATGCCATGCCTGGCATACTCGCCTTCGGATTGGGAGCGCTGCCTGCTGGCTGGCTTGCCGATCGTTGGAGTCGAGAAGGGATGATGTTGATTTTCTTTCTGGGCATTGGAGCGAGTGCCGTCGCGACGGCCTTCGCCAGGACGCCAATAGAGATAGCTGTGGGGCTTTTTGCGGTTGGTCTTTTCGGCGCGATCTACCATCCAGTCGGTCTGGCGATGGTTATTCAGGGGAGACAACGTACCGGATTGCCATTGGCCGTGAACGGTATATTTGGCAATCTCGGTGTCGCGTGTGCTGCACTCTTTGCTGGTTTCCTAATTGATTTCAGCGGTTGGCGTGCGGCGTTTATCTGGCCAGGCACAGCGACGCTCTTGGTTGGTCTGGCCTATGCCGTATTTCTGTTGGCGGGCAGACGTCTTACAGGCAGCGCCTCCCTCTTTTCGGCTCAAGGCGAAACCAGCGGTGGTGCACAGTTTAGTCACCGTTTATTAATTCGAATTCTCGCGGTGGTTTTTTTCTCAACCGCAATCGGCGGGCTCATTTTTCAGTGCACGACTTTTGCATTGCCCAAGGTCATGCACGAACGGTTGGCAGAAATGGCGGTGTCCGCGTCGCAAGTTGGGTGGTACGTCTTCGTGGTTTTTGCCTGTGCATCGGTTGGCCAATTGATTGTCGGCTTTATGGTTGACCGCTGGTCTCTGAAGCGGATATTCCTCGGAATTGCCTTATTCCAGGTCGGTTTCTTTTTGTTAATGATCGGGCAAAGCGGTGTCTCGGCACTGGTCATAGCGATCGCATTCATGTTGGTTGTTTTTGGACAAATTCCAATCAATGACGTACTGATTGGGCGAGTGACCAAAACGAACTGGCGCAGCAGGGTGCTTGCCATACGCTACGTCATCACGTTTTCGATTGGTATGACCTCTGTGCCAATAATTGCACTGGTTTATGCCCACCTCGGTTTCGATGAGCTTTTTATGATTTTGGCAGGATTGGCCGTGCTGATTTTCTCGGCAGTGGCATTTCTACCGCGTGTGTCAACGCCGGCGACCTAGCATTGTTGTCGGGCATGCGTAACCGCAATCATGGCGATCACTATCAGCCACGGGCGCTAAGCCATAGATCACAAGGCGAAAGGGTCCTCGACCTTTGGCCAATAGGGGCGCTTGCGTTTGGTGAAGGGTATCGAGGCGTAATCCGAGGTTAATGTGCCGGGTCCCGAAACATAGTAAATAGCGCTCGCTATGGGTTCAAATCCGGCGTAAAAGTGCTGAGTCGACTTGACCACGATTACCCGATAAGTTTCAAGATCGATCCCAAGTTGGCTAAAGACATCAGGATGAAACACCTGTGTTCGCACGGAATTGAGCACCAGATCAATGCCCTGTGGTGTCTGTAGCCAGACGATGTCACCGGTCAGATTGGTTGACGGTCCGAAACTCTGAGTGCCGTTCCGCAGTGTTGCGCGTACTTCGACCAAAAGATCGACAGGCGCTCCTGAAGTCGGGCCACACTTTCCACCGACACGAAGTTCAAGTGTGCTGCCTTCGCCAGCCTCCAGACAAAAGCGTACGGCAACTGGATCCCAATACAGGCCAGACAGCACTTGAGTAGTATTTCGTTCCAGCAAGCGTTGCAGAATAAACGTGGAGTCGCTCGGCGCGCCACCGCCGGCATTATCGGCCACGTCGGCGAGCACAACGGGTCCCGCTGGCGCCTGGGTGACGAGATCAAGCGCTTCGTCGATATTGATTCTCGGTGCGGCAATCTGATCACGTAGTGCCCAGACTTCCTGACCGAGTTGGCGGGCGAGGTCCTCGGCCTTATCAGAATCATTGTCGCTGACCACGAGGATTTTGCCGCCGACGTCTGCCACGTCACCATAGGGAAAACAGTGGCTCATGGAAACAGAAAGAATGCCGTCATGACCTTCCAGAGACTGCATCCGCTCAACAAAAGACCGCATCGGCTCGGTGGGGGTACGGTAGGAGTTGATCATGTTGAGATCGAAAGTGGCCATTCTTGGGCGCACCGTACCGCGGGCGGTTGATGCGCAGATGTCGTAGAGTTCCTGCGCCCTTTCTTGGGGATCGGTGTGGGGATATTCTTTGAACGTGACGATTGCGTCGGCGTTCGCAAGCATCGCATCGGTGATGTGGCAATGTAGGTCGAGTTCCGCACCGATGATTACATCTGGTCCAACGATTTCACGCACTCGGCCCAGCAGGTCGCCCTCACAGTCATCGTAGCCATCCGCTACCATCGCACCGTGCATATTGATAAGGACAATCTCAAGCGGCAATGCCTGGCGCAGGTCGTCTAGTATTTCGTCACGCAGTCCTTCGTATACACGACGCACTGTGATACCGGCCGGTTGGGCGAATGCTGCAAGGCTCTCTATGACTTTGACCTGTTCGAGTTCTGCGGCACGCCGCCACACATGTAGCGGCCCAGAGAACAGAGACGCTTCGTGCGATGTCGCATCTCCATGATGAAGCATGGTTTCGGCGAAGGTCTCCTGGCCAGTGGGGATAGGGGAAAATGTATTGGTCTCGGTGCCAAGGCAAGCAATAAAAATTTTCACGAAATGGGTCCCTTGTGCGGCAAGTCTGATTTAGCGTGGATCGTAGAATGTCGTTGAGCTGATGCCAAGTCTTTTATCATTCCGTCACAATTTGATGCAAAGATCGCGAGTCGTTCATGTTTGTTAAAATTGCCATGTACAGTAGACGATTCGAGTCAGCTTTATGGTTTCTTGCCATCAATGAGCACCTTCTCCCAGGTTAACGCCTTCAGTTGGACTTGTCGTCACACTTGGCGTCGTGCGTCAGTGAACACGCTGTGGTGTCTTGCCGGATGTTCAATTGGTGATCTCGGTACAATTCTGTTTTTCCAGTGGTCAGGAATCGAGTGGCCGTTGCTTGCGATCATGTCGCTAGCGGTCGTCAACGGCTTGTTGACTTCTATTGTGCTTGAGACTGTCATCTTGTTACGTCAGATGGCGTTGGCAATCGCATTTCGTACTGCCTGTGGTATGTCTGTCATTTCGATGGTGGCAATGGAGGTGACCATGAACGTCGTCGACGTGGCGGTTACGGGTGGCGCCATGATCAACGGCCAGGTATTGCCGTTGATGTTGTGTGCCGGATTCGTCGTACCGTTGCCTTACAATTATTGGCGACTTAAAGCGCTTGGACGTGCCTGTCACTGATTGATGAAGCGCCTCACCAGGCATCCGTTTATCGTCGTCGTTCTTCTGATCCTGATCAGCGCGTCATTATGGCCGCTGGTTGCAGGCCGGGAGAAAGCGCAGCAATTGGTGCTGGAAGATCTTGCCGGTAAACAACATGCCCTCGTCGATTATCGGGGCCAGGTCGTTGTGGTCAATTTCTGGGCGACCTGGTGTCCTCCGTGTATTGAGGAGTTGCCGGGATTGGAAGAGGCCTTTCAGCAATATCGTGCACAGGGTTTGGTGGTGCTTGCGATAACAACGGAACAGAAAGAAGCCGTGACGTCTTTTCTTGGTGGACTCGGTCGAGAATTGACGTTTCCAATTCTGATCGACCGGCGCGGGCACACTGCGTCCGAGTGGAAGGTGCGCGGGTTGCCCACGACATTCGTGGTGGATCGTACGGGTGACGTTTACTGGCACGCTGAAGGCCAGCGTGACTTCGCTGCCGGTGAGGTCAACGATATGCTTCGTCGTGCACTCGATGATTGATTCAAACACGCCAACCGACGGGGGCGCTGTCAGGCGGTGGGGCAACCATCTCCATAATCCTTGAATACTTCTGCAACGCGGATTCGGTAGCTTGTGAAGATCGTCTTTTTGCCCTCATCCTGTGCCGCCTGGTGTTTCAGGTGTTCGCGCCAGCGATCAACCGCCTGACGATCACGCCAGGTCGAGATAGACACATATCGACTGCCATCGTTAACGCTCTGAAACCGATCGACAGAGATGAATCCATCGATCTGTTCGACCTCTTCGCGCAGTACGCTGGCCAACTCGAAATAGCGCGCCGCCAGTGATGGTTCTGGTTGAAACTCAAAAATGACAACAATCACACATTAGCCCCATTCTTTGTGTCCATTGTAGATTGGTCAGTTGCGCTGATGATGTAGAGCGAATGGCGTCAGCAGTTGGTCACGACAGGCATCTCGGCCGATGCTCGTAAACTCAAGTATCGAGCGCCGTCTTCGGTGATCGCAATATTTTCTTCGTGTACCAGCTGTTTTCCAGGCGCAAAGGTCATACCCGGCTCCAAAGTAATGACAGACCCGGGCGAAAGCGGCGTGTCGTCGCCGGCGCGAACCGATGGCCATTCGGTGAGTTGCATGCCGAGTCCATGCCCCATTCGCCCAACGTTGTTTGCCAGGGCACCGCCGTCTTCCAGCACTGCCCACATGGCAGCCCAAACGTCAGCGGTCGTGGCACCAGGGTGCGCAGCCTCAAAGCCAGCTTCGGTGGCTTGATAGACGGTGTCATGGGCACGGCGTACGTCGTCACTCAAGTATTCAAAGGCGAAATTCCGGTCGAAATCGCAGAAGTAGCCATCGAATGTTGTACCGGTGTCGATAATCAGGACGTCACCGGCAGCCACAGTCTTGTCACTCGGGCCCATGATGATGCTGTCATAGCCGCCCTGACCCGAGCCCGCCACGATATAAGGAGAGGTGTCGGCGCCTCGCTGTAGAAGGTCTATGCGTAGCTTGCGGCAGATGTCGCGTTCGCTTTCACCTGTGGTGATTTGATCTGGCAAGGCGTTAAAGGCGGTGGAGGTGAGTACACAAGCGTAACGGATTTTTTCAATTTCCAATGGGGACTTAACAAAACGAAGTTTGTGCATTAGATCTGCAGCATCGACCAAATCGAGTGGACTGACTTGTTTGCCCAGGAGATGGTAGTCGCCCACGGGCATACGCAACAAACTTTCTTGTCCAAGAGGCACGCCAATCTGACCGAAACGGTGTGGCAGATCGCACAGTGTGCTCGCAAGCAGTGAGATGCCGTCATCTTCTGGTTGCGGTGAAGGCCATGTGCGGATATCCCTAACCCAGGTTGACGCCATGCCACTTGCACCAATTTCTGGAATCACTGCAATGGGAAGCTCATTGATCGGCACGATGACAAACCATGGACGCGTCGGACTCTCAAAAAACTGCGTATGGAACCCGGTGATGTAACGAATCTCAGCTTCTGTTGTCAGTAGCAATGCATCCAATGACCTGGATCTCAGAGCCGCCTGCACACGCTCGGTTCGTGCCTGGTATTCTGTGTCAGGAAAGCCCCGAGCTGGAGCATTCAACTGCTGTAGTGCAGCGTCCGGGGATTTTTCTGGTGGTAGGCTCATCTGGCGCGCTGGTTTCGATTAAATTCGGACTATCATCAACTGGCTGCGATCGACAGTCGATAAAGGCGGCCCAGCCCCTCGATGGTGTCGTTCACACCAGCCAGTCTGAGGCTATGCCATATCAGTGCATGATTGGATGAGGTAACCGGTTTGCCCACTTCGTTTTCGACCTGTTGTGCGATTTCAGTAAGCCTGAGGCTGGTGCACGAGAGAAAAACACCATCGACCTGATCGTGGCGTCCGATCTCGAGCAGTGCTTTTCGAATACTGTCGGTCGTGATGCGGGCCGCACGATTGTCGTCCTCTTCATTGAATGAACCAAATACCGGGACGCTGAACCCGCGCGCTTCGATATAGCGACGCACAATTTGATTGACATCATCGCGGTAGGGTGTGAGTACCCCGATGCGTTGGATTCCGAGAGTCTCAAATGCTGCAAATGCAGCCGTGATCGGTGTAGTCGGTGCTGATTCCGGACGTCCCTTGCGGATCAGATCAAATACCCGCTCTTCGCCGATCACCATGGAAGCGGATGTGCAGCCATAGGCGACCACGTCAAGCGGCATCCCGGGAAGGATCACGGACGCACGATCTGTGATGTACGATGCCATCTTCTGCAGCGTTTCAGGTGTGACGGATGGTGAGTTCGGAATGCGCGATTCATAGAACGCGACGCCGGGCATGTTTACTATCTGACGGTACTCATGTTCCATCGTATGATCGGTAGCGAGTACGATGACACCGATTCTCGCGCGCGCAGCGATACCGGCATCCAGTTCAAATGGAATCTGTGTGATTGTGGTAAAGCCATCACTTGTCGAGGTCTGCATGGTTACTGTCCATTAGGATCAATTTATCGTTGTCGGCCATGATCAAAGGTCATGCCCTCACGTGGAATCGCGGTTTGGCGCTGTCCAATGAGGTCAGCCGTCATCCGAGCAGAACCGCACGACATGGTCCATCCCATGTGCCCGTGGCCGGTGTTCAGCCAAAGATTGTTGAAGTCTGTCCGGTCGATCAGAGGTAGCCCGGTCGGTGTCATCGGTCTCAGTCCAGCCCAGAAGGTGGGCTTGGAATAGTCTGCAGCGTTTGGTAGTAGCTGATGTGCGAGCAGCATCATTTGACGAAAGTCCTTGGGCTTATGACTCGTATCGTAACCACTGATCTCGGCGGTTGCGGTCAAACGAAGTCGGGAACCCATTGGACAGTACGCAAAGAGATTGTCTTCGTCGACACCGCCGAGAGTCGGTGGTTCGTCGCCTGATCTGACAGGCAAGGTAACCGAGTAACCTTTGAC
>CAZAHE010000038.1:0-3569 GCA_964484965.1 uncultured Acidiferrobacteraceae bacterium
GCGCAGGCCGGAGTGCGTTACTCGATAGAAAATCCGAGCGCTTACGTGGACGCAAATTTGGTGGGATTTGGGAATATCCTAGAAGGTGTTCGACATGCTGGTTGTATCCCTTTGGTCTATGCATCCTCCAGTTCTGTATATGGTGAGAATGACAAATTGCCATTTTCGGAAAGTGACAGAGTGGATCAGCCGATGTCACTTTATGCGGCAACCAAACGGTCTAACGAATTGATGGCGCATGCGTATGGACATCTCTATGGATTGCTGACGGCCGGTCTTCGATTTTTCACCGTATACGGACCGTGGGGACGGCCGGATATGGCGCTTTTCAAGTTCACCAAGGCAATCCTCGCGAACCAGGCGGTGCCGCTTTATAACCGAGGCAACATGGTGCGTGACTTTACTTACATTGATGATGCAGTGCGTTATGTCATTCTTATTCTTGATCGATGTCTAGAGGTTCACGTGGGAGGAAATGCCAAAGACGGCGAAGCAAAGGATTCAGCTGTGCGGCGAATCTATAATATTGGGAATCACAGAAAAGTACCGTTGATGGACTATGTCAGAGTGCTCGAGAAATGCCTTGGTCTACCGGCCAAATTTGATTTGTTGCCAATGCAAGACGGTGACGTGCCGGAGACAGATGCCGATATCTCACAACTGGTGACTGATTTTGGCCCTGCTAATGGTGTTGGTGTTACGGAAGGTGTCGCGCAATTTGTGAGCTGGTATCGAGAATACTACGGCGTATAACCATAAGTTTTTCGATGCGACACCCCAGCTTATGATGACTCGAACCGCCCACATCATTGGCCTGCCTATGTTGATTGGAGGATTAATCGGGATCGTATTGTTTATGCTCCTTCCAAAGCAGTACGAAACGCGAGCGCTGATTGAGGCCGGTGTGGTGTGGCACCCTGCAAGGAATGTACTGGATGGTTTTGACAGCATACCCGTGCTGATAGCTCGCGTCGATACACTTCAGCAGACACAGGTGTTTGAGAAAGAAAAGGGTTTTGTACACCCATACCGTTTTCGGCATGTTCGAACACAACCCGACCCTGCGAATGCCCAACTCCTTTATATTTTCCTCAAGGCGGACAATCCAGCAGTCGCCCAAAACGGCCTGGCTGAGCTGCTTGAATCCCTCCTTAAGGAAGATAAGGCGATTTTTTTAAGCCGACAGGAAAAGCTCGATCACGCGATGCAAGCTAAATCTGACCAATGGGGTCAATCTGGAGCAAAGGTGCGAGCCCTTGAGCAAGTAATTGCAGAACTAACCGAGGCAGGTCGATTTGAGGAAGCGACACTCAAATGGTTTGAAAGGAGCCGCCTTGCGGAGCAGAGGAATCAATTTGAAACGGAGCTTGATCATTTGAAACGGATTCACACCAGTGCACGAGAAACTCGACTCGTGGCGGCGCCGACTTTGCCGTCCGAGCCGACCAGTCCTAGACTGCAGCTGCTACTTTCTGTTGGCATCGCTTTTGGCATGGTCATTGGCATGGTGATCAACAGTATTTATCGTACGCGGGACGATTCCCTGAGCTGATCCACCATGATGATGTATTTGGGTAAAGGGGCGCCAGGAACCGGGGGCAAGTTCTGAAGATCTTGCTGCTTATTCGTGACCTGGACACAGGCGGAACGCAGCGTCAGTTGGTTGTGCTTGCAAACGCCCTGGCCCGGTCGGGTGAAAAAATTAGTGTGATCACGTTTTACGCAGCCGGCGTTACTTCACCGTATCTGCTAGATGACAGGGTGAACTGGTATTCGCTACAGAAAGCAGGCCGCTGGGATCTATTTGGTTTTGTGCGCCGGTTTAAAAAGCTACTTAAAAAAGAGCGACCAGATATCGTCTATGGTTTTCTGGACGGCGCCAATCTTCTGGCCGCTGTGACTGCACTAACGAACCCTCGTCGTCAGTATCGCGTGGTATGGGGAATGCGTTCTTCTTTTATGGATTGGACCGATTATGACTGGACCTGGCGGGTGCTCAACCGAATACTTTTTTGGTTGGCACGTGTTCCAGACCTAGTGATCTTCAATTCAGACCGCGGCGCGCACTTTTACAAAGCAGCGGGGTTTCGGGCAAAAAGCATCACCGTAGTTCCCAACGGTGTCGATACTGAGGTTTTTACCCCGGATAATAGAGCCCGGCGCCAGGCTCGTTTAGAGTTGGGTTTGAATCCAGTGCACTGTCTCGTGGGCACGGTGGGTCGCCTGGATCCGGTCAAGGATCTCAAGAGCTGGCTGGCTGCGGCATCGCGACTGGTTGAAATGGATTCACGTTTTCGCTTTGTGATTGTTGGACCGGGGCAAAGCGAGTCGAGCATGGCTTTGCTTCAAGCCATTACAGGTAGTGGACTGGCCTCGTTTGTGCAGTGGGTAGATAAGAGCGACCGCCCGCAGGACTTCTACAATGCTATGGATATCTATCTGTCCTCTTCACGTGGAGAAGGTTTTCCAAATACTATTGCCGAGGCGATGGCATGTGGTGTGCCTTGCGTGGTAACCGATGTTGGCGATTCCGCACTGTTGGTGGGCAACACAGGTAGAGTTACCCCAGTCGGGGATGTGACCGCAATGGTTGATGCCGTTCGTCAACTCCAAGCGCGTCGAAACGTTGACTCTGATGTCGTGCAATGCATACGCCAACGCGTATGCGAGAAATTCAGTATTCATCAATTGTGTGATCGAAGCCGCTGTGCTCTGTTAAAAACATTAGACCAACGATGAGCGATCAAAAATGATGGCGCCGAGTAAAGCCCTCGAGGCAGTGTATGTGGTCGCTTTCGGAAGTGTCGTTCTGGCAGTGGTGGATTCGACGCATTGGTTGAGCTGGTTATTGTTTGGTCTAACAATGATCTTACCGCTAGGATTTTCAATGATCCGGGAACATTGGCCTTTGGCGACCACGGTCTATCTTGTGATTGGTTGTCAGCAGGTGATCGCGGTATTGATCACATTTTTTCTGCTAAGGCCAATTGATCTATGGGATGCAACCTATTTCGACGTACTGGCAGCGTGGGCAGCACAGGAACCAACCACTGAGTCCGGCCGTCTCTGGGAGATAGGATATCTCACCTATGTTAATTGTATGAGCGGTATTTATCGGATCAACAATACTTTCTTTACTGGCGTGGAAGTGTCCGTTTTATTTTCAGTGCTGGGATTATTACTGATGATTGAACTGGCACACGATTGCAAGGTGCCCCCAACCCGATTGTGGTGGGTTGCTCTAGCCGGTCTGATACCGGGAAGTTTGTTATTTTTTTCCGTGACGTATAGGGAGGCGTGGCAGTTTTTCTTTCTCGTGATGGCTGTGTTTGGCGCTATGCGGGTGGTGGTGCGCGGAGAAGTGCGTTGGTGGCTGATTGTCCTGGTTGCTGTCGTGTTGCTGGGTCTGTTGCAAAAGGCACTTTTCCTATACGCGGGCTTTTTGTTGATTCTGACCGCCGTGTTTGTAATGTTCTCGCCGGCCCGGCTAGTTGTTCGCTTGACTGTCGGCTTAACAATCCCTGTTCTGTGCGTTGCCCTGGGCGTGATGTTCTGGCTTGAACCGCAAT
>CAZAHE010000038.1:3669-19405 GCA_964484965.1 uncultured Acidiferrobacteraceae bacterium
GACGTGAAGCTCGTTCTGGTATTGCCAAGCCTTGGCGCAGGTGGCGCCGAACGCGTTGCCGCGACGGTGGCGAATCACCTGGTACAAAGTGGTACGGCCACAACATTGTTGTCACTCGATCATGAAAGCGAGGCCAGTTACGTTGAACTTTGTCCCGATGTTCAGGTACGCCGGCTGGGTTTGGCGGGACCAAGTGTCGGAATCGGGTCAGCCATTGCGAGCAATCTGCGCCGGGTCAAGCTGTTGAAAACGGCAATCGCTGCCGAGTCGCCGGATTGCGTGCTCAGTGCTGTAACAGAAACCAACGTGCTGACTCTGATCTCGGCGTGGGGAAGCTGGCCAGTGCTGGTCTGGGAGCATACTGATCCGTGGCGCTGGCAGCTGAAACGGGCATGGGCAATGATGCGATGGCTACTTTACCGACGTGCAAAAATGGTCATAGTATTGTCACATCATCACCAAAAATACTTTACCCGCTGGGGCTGGAATTCCCGTGTTCGGGTGATTCCAAATATGGCTCGCGAACCCGCCCGTTTGATTGAACGGACCCCACTCGTCGATCTTAGAGGATCGTTTGTTCTCGCCGTTGGTCGGCTTGATCGTTGCAAGGGTTTCTATCAACTACTGGATTTGTTTAAACAGGTCAACGAAAGTCACCCTGAATGGTCGATGGTAATCGTTGGCGATGGCCAAGAAGCCAATGGGCTCAAAGCCTACGCACATTCACTTCAGATCGACGATGCGGTGCAGTTCACGGGTGCAGTCAAAGACGTTTCTCTTTACTATCAGCGGGCCCAGTTGTTTATTTCTCTGTCAACGGTTGAAGGCTTTCCAATGGCGGTCATTGAAGCGATGACGTTCGGTCTCACTGTGCTAGTCAATAGTTATTCGCCGGCCGTCAAAGAAATTATTGACCATGGAAAAAACGGCTTTGTCGTTGATCGTGACAACCATGATCAATTGTTCAAAATAACCGATATGCTTATTCAGGACTCAATGCTTCGTCGGCAGGTTGGTGACCAAGCGAGGAGGATAATTCAACGGTTTTCCGAAACCGATGTTATTAATCAATGGAAATCGCTGATCCGCGAAGTTGCATGACCGCCGTATGAGTCTTGGTATTCTTTTTATTACGACGGGCCTAAAGTTGGGCGGCGCTGAACGTATGCTCCAGAGCCTGCTTGTCAGGCTTAGTAATCGCGGATATCGGGTAAAGGTTTGCTCGCTTGGTGAAGGCGGGCGAGTCGGCGAGGAGCTAATTCGTGATGGGATCGATGTGGAATATATTGGATTTCGAAAACGGATCGGCGATGTCGTTAAACTCGCCAGTTTAGGTCGTGCGATCCGGCAATTTGATCCCGACATCGTCCAGACATGGATGTATCACGCCGATCTAGTAGGTGGCGTGACGGCAAAATTGAGCAGTCGTGCCCCAGTGCTGTGGGCGGTCCGACAAAGTGATTTGGATCGGAGACAGAGCAAGCGACTCACTCGCTGGGTGGTGACGCTCAATGTGTGGCTTTCACGCTGGGTGCCGTCGCAGGTAGTTTATTGTGCGGAGTACGCATCCAGAGTGCATCGTGATTTAGGTTATCGATCCACCCTTGGTCAAGTGATTCATAATGGCTGCGACACCGAAGTTTTCTACCAGCATAAGGCTGGCGGCCAAACGATTCGCCGTCAACTGGGCCTAGATGATGCTGTGCCAGTTGTTGGACATGCCGGTCGCTGGGATCCGCAAAAGGACTATCCGACCTTGATATCTGCGATCAGACACATTTCACGATCAGTGCCGGATGCAGTGTTCCTCCTCGTGGGCCCGGATATTGATACGAGCAACAGCAAGCTGATGCAACTCATCGGTACGTCTGGCACATCTAACATTTACCTAATGGGACCATCAGAGTGCATGGCAGATTTTTATTCGGCGCTCGACTGCCTGGTTGTGTCATCTGCGTACGGAGAGGGTTTTCCGAATGTGGCAGCAGAGGCGATGGCGTGCGAAGTACTGTGTGTGGCGACTGATGTTGGTGACAGTGCAGAGATTCTTGGCAATACAGGACATATCGTCCCTATTAGATCGCCCCGAAAGTTAGCCGATGCGGCGCTTGATGTACTGGCTATGGAAAGCGGCCAGCGCGCACGCAAGGGAGCACTTGCGCGGGCCCACGTGACGGAGAGATTTTCCCTGGACCGAATGGTTGATACGTACGAACGTTTGTACTTAAACATGGCACGAAAAGGACAACACTGAAATGTGTGGTATCGCGGGCGTGCTACGTATTTCAGATCGGTCCTGTCATCGTGATTTAGCGTCGTTGGCCACGGCCATGTCAGCGACTTTAAAACATCGTGGACCCGATGCTGACGGTAGCTGGGCAGATAACGACAAGGGGATCGCGGTGGGTCACCGCCGCTTATCAGTGATTGATCTCTCAACGAGTGGTGCCCAGCCGATGTTGTCGGCTTCAGGACGTTATGTGCTGAGTTACAACGGGGAAATTTATAACTACCAGTCCTTGCGCCAGGTGTTAGAGGCCAAAGGGCACCGCTTCGAAGGTAGTTCGGATACTGAGGTCTTGCTGGCTGTAATCGAGCATTACGGGGTGGCACAGTCTCTGAGTGAACTGATTGGTATGTATGCATTCGCATTATGGGACCGGCAGGAGCAACAACTTTTCCTAGTGCGCGACCGAATGGGTGAAAAACCACTGTACTACGGCATCATCGGTGGTGCTTTCGTATTCGCATCAGAACTGAAAGCTTTTAATGCAGTGCCAGGATGGCAAAAGGCAATCGACCGGACGATGCTCGCAGGCTACTTCCACTACGGGTTTGTACCTGGCTCGAGATCCATATATTCGGATATCTATCGATTGTTACCCGGAAGCTTTCTGCAGCTCAACAGCCCCATCACGACAAGCGATATTCACAAAGATCTGTCGCCTGATTTCTCAAGTGCCAATGTCAACTATCAGCGCTACTGGCAGGCTCTTGCCGGTCCGGATACGAGCTACGCAGGCAAGCCCGTCGCAATGAATGATATTGGCGATGAATTGCTCATGCTCCTGCGTCAATCGGTGGAACGCCAGTGCATTGCTGACGTGCCGCTGGGTGCCTTGTTGTCGGGCGGGATTGATTCATCGACGGTTGTTGCACTGATGCAGGAAGTCAGTAGCAAACCGGTGAAAACGTTCTCTATCGGCTTCGAAGAAGTGGGATATAACGAGGCGCATCACGCCGCGATGGTCGCAGACCGATTAGGTACCGATCACACGGAACTTTATGTCCGACAGCAGGATGCGCTTGATGTCATACCAACTCTGTCCGATGTTTATGACGAGCCATTTGCTGATGTGTCACAGATTCCGACGATACTTGTGTCGAGGTTGGCACGGCGTCACGTCACGGTCGCGTTGTCCGGTGATGGCGGTGACGAATTATTTGGCGGTTATACGCGCTACTTTTGGTCAAAGAGGATTTGGGATGCAGTCAACAAGACGCCCAATGGATTGCGCAAGTTGGTTTCAAAAAGCCTGTTGGCGACGCCGGTTAACTGGATTCAATATGCATACAATGGAATCGCGCCAATCCTTCCCCAGTCACTAAGGCAGAACAATGTCGCAGATAAGGTCCATAAGCTTGGCGGTCTTTTAACATCGCCCTCGCTACAAAAGGTTTACCAGCATACGTTGCAGCATTGGCCACGTTACCCGTCGTTAGTGATGAATATGAGTGACAATATGTTGCTAGATTACCTATCGGCTTATTGTCCGCCAGTAGCAAGGACAGCAGACATGCTGTATGCGGATACGGTCACATACCTGCCGGATGACATCTTGACCAAGGTTGATCGGGCCAGCATGGCAGTCAGTCTGGAGATACGAGTACCATTGCTCGATCACAGTGTGGTGGAGTTTGCCCAACGCTTGCCGATCGAATCCAAGATAGCAGCTGGCAAGGGAAAGTTGCCATTGCGCAACGTACTCGATCGCTACTTGGAGGCGGCCCTCTATGATCGGCCCAAAGCAGGATTCGGGGTGCCGATTGGTGCATGGTTGCGCGGAAGTCTCAGGGATTGGGCTGATGATATGTTGTCAGCCGATCGAATAGAACGCGGTGGATACATCGATGCAAAACGTGTAAGTGCATGCTGGTCGGACCACCGTAGCGGTAAAGGTAATTGGCAGTACCAGCTTTGGGATGTGTTGATGTTCGAATCTTGGCGCGAGTCGGTTGGTCTTTAAGGCGTAATGGTACTGCTGAGCGGCTAAAGGCTGAATGATTTTATTTAGCGGTTACTTTCAATAATCTCATAGACGGTTATCTCTTTGGCTTGCCAAAGAATACGAAAGCGATCAGCGTTGCGCGCTATGTGATCGAACAATGCGCTGGAATAATGCTTTTTTATTTTTAGGACGTCTGCTGGCCAGTGACCGGACATCATGCCATTTCGGCTTAGTGCGCCTTCGCGCTGATTTACGATAAAGAGCCAGCCGATGTAGAGGTCAACCACATCATCTTGTTCGAGATTCTTGTTGAAGTCTTTGTACTCGCTCCAGTGAAAGTCATGGTATTTCTCGCCGGAATATGCATGTGGAGTTAGGCCGCGAGTCATATATCCCGTGATTGGATCGGTCAGAATCTTTCGCGGCACCTCTAGCGAGCGAAGGTAAATGAGCAGGTCTTGCCAGTGAGCTGGAGTGTTGTCTTGCGCCACAGGTTGAAGGGTCGAGACTCGAGAATAATGCGCCTTGATGCCGGGAAAGGTTAGAGGTAGCAAGGTCACAACAAGGACTACCAAGATTACCGACGAAATGAGTCGAGAGATACCGTTCGTTCGATTGGCCAACTTCTGTAGAGAACCTGCTACCAGTGCCGCTCCGACCAGGTACAACGGCACGATATAGATAAACCGGTAAATTGGTTCTGGCGACTTGAAACGCAGGAAAAACTCGACAAACAGCGGGTTGAAAATTGTCAGCAGGGGAGTCAACAGCGCGACGACCAGTATCGGACTTGCCCGGAAGAATTTAAGGTGTAACAGGAACAATACGTACACGGATATGCCCCATACCGTGACGGCATGGTAAGCGTGGAATGCTGGCTGGGCGACATAGAGGTTATTGAGAAAAGGCAAAGAGTATGAAAGTGGCCTTAGAAATCTTCCGAAGTCTTTGGCCTCACCGACTGGATTGCGCATCATCAATGAACCGCACAGTAAGACCACGGCTCCGATCAGGATGACCGAACAAATAATCCATCCTAGCTTAAGTCTGGCAGGGTTTAGGCTTGCGGTATGCTGTGACTCGGAGTGACGCCATGGTCGAGTGCTCAGAAAATAGATCGCCAGACCGATTGTCATTACGCCCGCGAAGACTGCCTCCTGCGGGTGTACCAGAGCCATAGACATAATGCTAATTGCTACAAAGACCATCCCCCAGCCAGGTCGTGGCAGTCCGCGAATGACGTCCCAAAAAACCAGTATGCTGCCAAGGAACACCAGATGATTTAGGAACGCCGGTGCGGCCACGTAGTAACGCACATAAGAAAAAATATTGACACCGAAATGGAGGAAGCAAAAAGCGACTGAAAGTGCGCTTGCGAGTAGCCAGTAGGTTCGCTTGAGCGGAAGGTTTTCAAGTGTGTGCAGTGAAAAAATATAAATACCAGTTAAGAAGATGACACTATTGACTAACGAAAGGGGCTGAATGAGAGCTTCAACACGCACGTTAAGTAGGTCAGCTAGCCACGGCAGAGTGAAGTACCATGTATTCGGGTTATCGAATAAAAACTCTCGAATCCCGTCGTCAAAAGGTTGAGCCGCGATGAAATGGCGATTGAACAGGTCCTGCATGCTGCCCAGGTGCTGCCAAATATCGGCAGGCACTTCGAGGTAGGGACCATCGAACGTGAGGTAAACAAGAACCAGAACAATAGGTATCGTTCCGGCAAGCCATACGCCGCGTTTCTCAGCCCAATCAGAGGTGGGGCCCGTGTGTGCATCATTCTTAGCGTGTTCATTCGTTTGCGCGAAACCCGTGCGTTGAGTCCATGGCCCCGGGCCTGACCACAACAGCAGCAGGCCTGTGCTGAAAAGCACCGCAATGTTAAGTAGTGTGAACAGTACGGGAGGCCCATTGAACCAGTGGCACACGGCTAAAATGAGGTGGTGGAGCAGGTATGACAGAGAAAGAGAGAGGAAAAACAGGTGCCGGCGGAAGCGAAAAAAACGTAGCAGGCAATAACCAGGCACAAAAAAGTGCGCTAGGTAAAATATCGCGAATAATAGCGCGGTCATTGGAGTCCGCTAAATAATGTGATCAGCGTTGACTGGCATGATTAGGCAGTTGGCGGCTCAACAGACGACAGATATTGATGTGGTTCAGAACGTTTTGGTACTCACCAAGCGCTCAAGCAAAGTCAGACGGTCCAGGCGGCAGGATCGAAGCGGTCTTGAACATGGTTAATATGAGCCAGTGCTTCTTCCATTGCTGCCGTAGAGATACCCTGCTGCTTGCGTTGCAGAATCAGGTACTGGAGGCCTTGGCGATCGTATAGAAAGGTACCAGAATCGGTGCGGACCTGGGCGACGAAGCCCTCGCCAGGCAAGTTGAACAGGCCACAAAACTGTTCCTTTGTTGATTTCTCAGGCATTGCAAGTGCGGCACACAGTTAATAAATTGCCGTTATAGTCAAGGTAGATGAGGGTATTTTACGTTTTGCCAACATTGTAGCGATGGATCAAGATCAGAAAAAGCACGATGCAGCACAAGCTGCGCTGTCCTATGTCGAGGTCGGCGATGTCGTTGGTGTGGGTACAGGCACCACAACCAACTACTTTATTGATCTGTTGGCTAAAGAAAAGGGCCGAATCGATGGTGCTGTGTCAAGTTCGATCGCAAGTGCAGAACGATTGTCTGGATTGGGTATACGCGTTCTGGACCTCAACCAGTTCACTGATTTGCCGATTTACGTGGATGGTGCTGACGAAGCAACTTGCGCGGGTTACCTGATCAAAGGTGGTGGTGGTGCAATGACACGGGAAAAGATCGTGGCATCCGTTTCGACACGGTTTGTTTGCGTTCTAGATGATTCCAAAATTGTCCGTATGCTGGGTGGGTTCCCGTTGCCTGTAGAAGTTATTCCGATGGCGCAGAGTCTGGTCGGACGACGTTGTGTTGCCCTCGGCGGTCTTCCCCAGTTACGCGCCGGGTTTGAGTCTGATAATGGCAATCTTGTATTAGATATTCGCAACCTTGATCTAAGCGATCCCCACAAAATGGAAAACGCTATCAATAATATTCCCGGCGTCCTCGAGAACGGCATATTTTCTGAACGACGTGCGGATGTGTTGCTGGTCGGCACCGCCAAAGGCGTTGAGTGTATTGAAACCTGATAACTCGTTGCTTTTTACAGACGGTTACGCGTCCTCCTAAGTTCTACTCCAGTTGATTGGACTGCAGTATATTCTGCAGCGCGTAAAAAGAAGGCATTCTCCGCAAGCGACCGCCGCGGTGGTCGACCAGCCCATAGCCTGGATTGATCAACTGCCACCAGTAGACGCGCTCCACCCAGCGCGATTGCCAGGCGATGCGGAAATAATCTCTCAGGTATCGGGCTTGTGTTTCTTCATCAACCGTGGAGCGCGGATGCCCTGAGTTTGGCGTATAGGGGCGTGTGTTAAGTAATGGCCAATTGGTTTCTGTTATCCACAGTCGGGTGGCACATTTTTTTGAAATCGAACTCAAGGTGGCGAGTAAACGAATTTTCCGTTGCAGATCGAATACGCCATACTGCTTTGTAAACGGCGAGCCGCGCCGATTTACATAAAGTAGTGCGCAACACGCATCGATCTGAAACTGGTAACCGTTGATCAAGGTTCGCAGTGTCGCCAATGGTTCGAAATCGATTACCGACGATCCACCGAGAACAATTGTCGGATATTGCCGTTTGAGATTTGACGACGTTTTAAGCAGATTTAAGTAGTCAGTAGTGTGATGACAACCCCATTTAGAACGATTAATGGCATTACCGATCTGAAATTCTTGAGTCAGCGGGAAAAAACAATCAACAATACGGTGAACCGATTTCTCCCATTCAGCAGCATCTTGTACGCTTTGCCGTGACTGGAGGATTGTGACAAGCAGGCTTTTTGTAGGCAGAGTCTCTGCGAGCTCTAAATAAGGGTCGAGTTGCCGGGCATGCCAGGTTGGGACACGCAGTTGCAATCGTTGTACTCCGAGTTCTTCCACTAGATCAGCGATCTCAGACTTCTGTCGTCGGTCCGGTGATACACCCAATCCGATAAAATCTGAAATATCATCGCCGGTCCGTATCGGTGGAAGAGTCAGATAACGAGAGCAGATGCGAGGCAATAAAGCGAATGCTGTGCCGGCTGTCTTCGCGTAGTCGATTGCATGACCTGGTGACAGGCGCGGTTTCTCTGATGCTGACAGACGATGGGGCTGGTCAGAATGCTCATCCCACCATGAAGGGTGCGGTGCATTACTTAACATCGTACTGCCCTAATTTGGCGGATGGGTTGCCCGAGTGTTGTTGCACGACATGCATACTTGGTCAGCATAGAGCGCGTCCGGGACGTGTTGGAGTCTGCCGTTTCTAGTAAAGACAAGTTCTTAGATCGTGTAATACAGCCTTTAACGTGTACCGCATAGTCCTCGCAATCTGTTGCCATTAAAAGATGCCCGCCAACGCTCAGGCATTTGGCCAAACGCGTAAGAAACTGTTCGGTAATCAAACGGCGCTTGTGATGGCGCTTCTTTGGCCACGGATCAGGAAAAAGAATGAGGATATTTGACAGTCTATCGGTTGGAAATCGTGTTGGTACAAGCTCTTGCGCATCACCGATCAATACTCGCAAGTTGCTCAATTTTTCCTCGGCGATGCCTCGTAGCAGGCGACCAATCCCAGGGCGGTAAGTTTCGATCCCGATAAAGCCCTCGTTGGGACAAGTGGCCGCGAGTTGCTGTAGGTAACGGCCGTCACCGAACCCGATTTCCAGCGTGATGTTGTGTGCGTGTGGAAATATTGAAGCAAGATTGAGGACTTTAGGAGAATCCGGTACTCCGTAGACGGAACCCAATTCGTCAAGAGCACGCTGTTGCGCGCTGGTAATCCGTCCTTCACGACGAACGTAACTTCGAATCGGTCGCTGTTTTTTATGTTGCATTAACCGCATTTTTATCAAGAAAAAATTGTTTGTTACAAATACTGGAATCGAACGAAGGTGTCATTGTATTAGGGCAATGCTGGAAGGTTGTGCTGGCTTCGCGCAGCGGTGCTAATCTTCCCTTTTCTTGCACAGAGCGGGTGTAGTTCAATGGTAGAACCTCAGCTTCCCAAGCTGATGATGTGGGTTCGATTCCCATCACCCGCTCCATTTTAGCGGTTAATGGACCGGGCTTCGATTTGTTGAGACGCAAACCACGGTCCTGGTTAGGGAGGCTTGGCCGGTCATTTTTGGAACAAGGTACGAAGATGTGAAAGCAAACTGGAACTATCCAACAACCGTATGGGCTGGCGAAGGCCGATTGTCCGAGGTGGCTAATGCATGCCGGTCACTAAACATTCGAAAGCCATTGATAGTGACTGATCCTGGTCTGGTTGATTCGTCTATGGTGGAAAAGGTCGTTTCGGTAAGCGAAGAGAACGGTTTGGCCTGTTCGGTGTTCAGCGCAGTCGACTCGAATCCGACCGCTGCCAATATCGAAGATGGAGTTCACGCCTATCGAGACAGGATGAATGACGGTGTCGTTGCCATCGGTGGCGGCAGCGCACTCGATGCTGGCAAGACCGTGGCGCTGATGGCCTGGCAGAATCAGTCGCTATGGGATTTCGAGGATGTGGGCTGCAACTGGCGACGAGCCGACGCTGCTGTGATAGCGCCAATAGTCGCCGTGCCTACGACAGCTGGCACGGGGTCGGAGGTTGGGCGGTCGGCTGTCATCTTGGACGAGGCGGGGCCCCTTAAGAGGATCATTTTTCACCCTCAGATTTTGCCGTCTGTCGTTATTCTCGATCCGCTTGTCACGCTCAGTTTGCCGGCCCATTTGACGGCTGCGACAGGTATGGATGCCTTGTCGCACAACCTGGAGGCATTTTGTTCTCCACAATACCACCCTTTAGCGGAAGGAATTGCGCTCGAGGGGATGCGATTGGTAGATAAGTTTCTACTTCGTGCGGTTTCCGATGGTGGCGATATTGAGGCTCGTATGCAGATGCTGGTGGCATCGACCATGGGGGCAACTGCATTCCAACGCGGGTTGGGTGCGATGCACGCTTTGGCCCATCCATTGGGTGCGCTATTCAACGCACATCATGGCACCTTGAATGCCATATTGATGCCTTATGTACTGAGGGCAAATCGCCCTGCAATTGAAACCAACATGGATCGCTTATCACGTTATCTAGGGCTCGAGCCACGGGGATTTGAAGGCGTTTTGCAGTGGGTTCTCAATCTTCGAATACAGATGGATATCCCGTCACACCTCGCAGAGATCGGTATTGATGGTAGTTGCTTTGATCGTATCGGTAAGATGGCTGTCGACGACCCCTCTGCGGTGACCAATCCGTTGCCATTTTCACCATCTCAGTACCAGCACCTTTTCGTCGAAGCACTCGGCACTTAATCACTACTGCAAATGAACAATTTGGAAAATCGACCATTTCTCCGCATCGGAATTCTGCAATGTGATGAGGTCCGACCGCAGTTTCGTCAGCAATACGGCGATTATGATGAGATGTTGATAAATGGGCTATGTCGTGCGAATGCGCACTTCAGTTATAAAGTGTTTCGTGTATTTGAGGGCGACCTACCCAACGATATTGATGATTGTGATGCATGGATTACCTCTGGATCGAAGCACAGCGTCAACGATGATTGTGAGTGGACACATGCTCTTAGCCGCTTCGTTCGACAGCTCGCTGTTCGATCCAAGCCTTATGTGGGTATTTGCTACGGCATGCAGATGATAGCGAAGGCGCTGGGCGGTGTGGTTCAATTGTCTGGCGCAGGTTGGGGTGTGGGTGTGGCGGCGAATGACGTCGCCGCAGCTGAGCCATGGATGTGCCCCGCGGCTGATGTAGTACGTCTACTGATAAGTCATAAGGAGCAGGTAACTGTTTTACCGAAAGGGGCGCGCCAGCTAGCTGGAAATTCTCTATGCCCTAACGGCATCATTATGTGGAATCGATCGATGCTGGGCATCCAGGGACATCCGGAGTTCCACCGGGATTATGCTAAATCCCTGATGGACTTTCGTCGTGACATTATTCCGCCGAGACGACTTGCGGAAGGCTTATCGTCGCTCGCTAATGAGCCCGATAACGAGCAGGTCTTCGATTGGATCGCCGGATTTTTTTTCTGGGCTATCAAACGAAAATGTACAGTGCTCTCCTAGCGCAAAGCCACGACGCGGTGGCCGCTCTTGAGGGTGTGCAATGATGCGTCTTGGCACCCGCAAGAGTCCGCTTGCTCTGGCCCAAGCCGAAAAGGTCCGCCAGCAACTGCTACAGAATGAACCAGACCTGGCAGTAGAAATCGTTGGGATCACCACCCATGGTGACAAGATACAAGATCGGCCGCTGACAGCGATTGGCGGTAAAGGCCTTTTTTTAAAGGAACTTGAAGAAGCGTTGCTCGCGGGCACTATTGATATCGCTGTGCACTCGGTTAAGGATGTCCCCGCCAAACTGTCCGACAGATTTGTCATGCCGACTTTACTCAGGCGCGGGAGTCCGCTAGATGCGTTTGTGTCGTTACGCTTTAAAAAGATTAGTGACCTGCCTCCGGGTGTTCGTATTGGTACCTCCAGTCCGCGGCGAAAAGCTGTGCTACGCGGCACTTATCCTCATGTCGCGATTACCGAGCTTCGTGGCAATATTAATACCCGTCTGGCGCGCCTCGAGGAAGGTCGTGTTGACGCTATGATTATTGCTGCAGCGGGGTTGTCACGCCTCGAGTTGGACGATCGAGTGAGCCAACTTCTGCCCGCCGACGTGATGTTGCCTGCCGCCGGGCAAGGTGCAATCGGTGTTGAGTGTCTGGCAGGTGCGGAAGATCTGATCGAACGCTTGGCGCCGCTCGATGATATCGACACGCACCGATGCGTGGATGTAGAACGGGCCGTCAGTAGAGGCCTTGGCGGCAGCTGCTCTCTGCCGTTGGCGGCACATGCCGTTGCCAAGGATGGTTTGCTGCTGCTTAAGGCTATGGTGGGGGATCCTGAAAGTGGCAAGTTGGTCTTCGCCGCAGCCGAAGGTCATATTAACGATGGCGGCGAACTAGCAACAAAGGTAGTAGACGAACTCTTGCATCATGGAGCTGGAGAGATCTTGCGGCGGGTCAAGGCAATTGACTGATCTCAATGGAATAAGGGTATTGGTGACGCGCCCAGCGCACCTGAATCAACCATTGTGCGAGCTACTGCGTGGGTGTGGTGCCGAAGCGCTTGAATTACCGCTGATCTCCATCGAACAGAACGCAGACGATCCTCAACTGCTGCACGTGCTGGCGGCGGTGGGTGAGGTGGATATCGCAGTTTTTGTTAGTCGGAATGCAGTCGTACACGGACTCGCTGCATTGCAGGCGTATGGTCGGACCATACCATCAAAAACCAAGGTATTTGCGGTCGGCCATATGACCGCAGTGGCTTTGGAGAAAGCAGGAATTCGAGTTGAAGGAATTCCCGAAGGGCGTTTTGGTGCCGCAGGCTTGCATAGGCTGCCAGCATTTCGATCAGTCTCCGGTCAGCGCGTTATCGTGTTCAAAGGTCGCGGCGGATTGCCCGCGTTGGCTGACGAGCTCAGACAAGCAGGCGCCTCGGTACTGGTCGCTGAAACCTACCGGCGAGTGGTGCCACAGGACGTCAACATGGATGTGATAGAACGCTGGCAGCAGGCAGGGCTCGATGTCGTGACCCTGACTAGCGTGACTGCTGTCGATCATTTATTTCAACTGCTGCAAGAAAAAGCGGATCGTTTGATGCAAAATGTTGTAGTGGCCACATTCAGCGACCGCATTGCACGGCACTGTAAGGCGCAGGGTTGTAACGGGCCTGTTCTGGTAGCAAATCAGGCTAGTGATGAAGCGTTAGTCGAAGAAATTGTGGATTACTGTTGTAGCAGACGATTTGCAATCTCATGAAAATCGAGCTCTGGCTAGATCAATCTATGGAGTATCGGAATGACCGAAAAGGCCGATTCAGAGACTAACCAGGCTTCGAGTGAGGGGCGACGCACTGGTGATGGGAGGTCTAGGCACCTGATTCTTTTATTGGGTGTGCTTGTCCTGATCGTAAATATTGTGTTTTTGTATTTCACGAGGCAAGCGAGTATGGCGGTAACTAGCGACCAGGTAACGCGCCTGGCAGCTCTGCAAGATGACTTATCTTCCGTTGTGCAACAGCAACAAATATTAAGCGAAACTGTCAATGCTGTGACAGCTGACAACGTGGCAGATGGGCAGCTGCAAAAGTCGGTCAATCGCTTGAATAAACGGGTCGATGGCATCGAAAAGCAGGTAAAGACCGGGCAACAGACAATACGTAACGATTGGCAGAGGCAGATTGATCAGCTAAATAAAAACGTCGAGCACGTGGGTTCGCGACAAAATAATACGTCCTATTTGTTGTCTTGGCAGCTCTATGAGGTGGAACGATTGCTTGTTCACGCACATACGCATATCGAGTTGCTCGGCGACCATCCTGCCGCACTAGAGGCATTGACTTTGACCGTAGCTGCATTGGCAGCGATCCACGACCCGCGTGTGCTTTCCCTACGCCGGGTGGTGGGCGAGGCCCGTGGAAAATTGGAAGTAATGCCCCGGCTGGACCTGCAAGAGGTTCTGCTGCAGTTGTCGTCCATCGATCAGCTTATAGATCACATACCGCTGAGCAATCGGGTCAGTGAAAAGGACTTAGATGAAACGCAGATTCATACTGAGGAGGGTGAAAACACGGGTTCTTTCATGAAGATCTTCAGGCAGATGTCCGAAGACATTCAGGGGTTGGTTCGAGTACGACGGATTGATGAGACCAGGTTGCCGTTATTGCGTGAGGAAAGTGAGTTTGTTCTACGCCAGACGCTGCGACTCAGATTGCAGGCATTGGAAGTTGCACTGACGAAGCGCGATACGGAATCACACCAGCACCATATCAAAATGATCAGGCGCTTGCTGCAGAATTATTTTGATACGACAGATCGAGGCGCCATCGCAGTTATCGAAGCTGTTGACACACTCGCGGCTGTTGATCTTACGGTGCCAGTTATTAATCTTGCCGACATAGTCACGATGGTGCAGCGGCTCCGCGAGACAGTCGCGGTTGATCAATGACGTTAGCCACCCTGCTTTGGCTGGTTGTGGTCCTTGGTGTGGTGACCTTGCTCGCAATACTTGCAGGAGCAGACCCGGGCTATGTGCTCATCTCGCGGGCACCATACGAAATAGAGATATCGGTGTCGCTATTGCTGGTTTTGTTGGTTGTGCTCGTCATTTGCGGTTATTTCCTGATTCGACTCTTGGTGCGCACTACCGGGCTGCCGCAAGATATGAGACGTTGGCAGAGGCGACAGCGTGAAGAACAGGCGATGCGCAGCACGCTGCGGGGATTTGCATACTTGATTGAAGGTGACTGGCTGGCAGCCGAAAAAACATTGGCAAGACGTCTAGGACATTCCAAATTACCGCTGCTAGATTGTCTAGGAGCGGCTTATGCGGCCCAGCAACAAGGTGATGACGTCACTCGTGATCGTTATCTTGGGCTTGCTGCACGGTACGATCCAAAACGTTCTGCGCTGGTCGAGATGACGCGTGCCGGTTTTCTAGAACGGGCCGGGCGAGTGGATGAGTCGAGGCGTATGCTCGAAGCACTGCACGAGCAAGGGGTCCGCAATCGGACGTTGCAGGGCCTACTGGCCCATCTATTACAACAAGCCGCAGATTGGCCTGCGCTCGACCGGCTACTGGCTGACATCAAACGCAGCGGCTTGATCAGGGAGGATCAGTGGCATGCCATGCAGCGAGAAGTAGGCGTGGCGCGGTTGCTTGCGGCGGCACAAGAACCTGGAGGTGGTTCCGGAGCAGTCTGGCGGCAGTTGAGCCGAAAAGAACGCAATGATCCGGTGTATATCGCAGCTTATGCACGTGTTCTGATTTCTGAAAAGCGTATGAACCAGGCCGAACAGCTATTGCGCCGGGCAATTCATCGACAGTGGAATACGGAACTCGTCAGTCTTTATGGTCTGGTCCATTCAGATCGACTGGATGAGCAGGTTCGTGTTGCGGAGAGTTGGACTGTGGGCCAGCTTCGAAGCCCAGCATTATTGATCACCCTGGCGCGACTTTACATTGAGCGCCGGGAGAAGGACAAAGCGGTTGCCTTATTAATCGAGGCCACACGTCTTGACGAAAAACTAGCAATGGAGGTCGGTTTGTTACTCGAATCCCTGGGTGAACGCACAAATGCGCTGCATTGCTATCGTCGTGGATTGCAGTATTTGCAAGAGTCAGGGTCCGTGTCTTCTCAAAGTCAACAGCCGCTTTCATTGGGCAGCTACGTTGCTGGCGATAGTGCGGAACAGCAACGCCTTAGCATTCAGGGTGCCTCTAGCGTATCAGCGGCGAATTCGAACGAGTCGTAGAAAAAGTCCTCTTCTGACAGCCCTTGCTTTAGGAAGCTTGGTCGTGCGGCGTCGATCATCGGTGGTGGTCCAC
>CAZAHE010000039.1:0-19065 GCA_964484965.1 uncultured Acidiferrobacteraceae bacterium
TATTTTCTGTGGCACTGTCCGTCGACTCGCGCCGCCCAGGCGTTACCTGGCACCCTGCCCTATGGAGCCCGGACTTTCCTCGCTTTCGCACCGTTCACCAACGCTAGCGATGGCGACAGTCGTGAAATCGCGGTCGCCCGACCGACTCCCCAGAGTGGAAAATAATCTGCTACTTGCCCGATAGCAAGCCACCCGACCACCGCAACCGTCAACGAGGAGCTTTAACCTGCAAGGCTTTCCGGTAAAAAGCGTTCTTACCACCGCCAGCAATTGCGGCTGCGACCTCGGCGACCTGTCGCGGGGAAAAGTGCGGCGACAATGCACCCACAAGCCGATCAGCATCGGTTTCGATTGTATTTGTCTGAATAGTGCCCGACACAATCAATACACATTCTCCACGTAAAACCAATTCCTTCTTCCGCGAGCGCGCAAGTAATTCGCCGATCGATCCTAAAATAATCCTCTCGAAGGTTTTGCTTATTTCCAACACTAACGAAACTTCACGTTCATCTCCAAACACCAATGCCATATCCGCCAACGTGCTGGGCAGACGGCGTGGTGCCTCGAAAAATACCATCGTGCGCGTTTCGTTAACACACGTACCAAGATAGGTCCGTCTTGCACTCGATCGGGATGGTAGAAATCCGTCGAAGACGAAGCGATCGGTCGGTAGCCCACACACGGACAGCGCGGCGACAACTGCGCTTGGTCCAGGCACAGCCCTGACCGGCAAGCCAGCGAGCGTCGCTCGCTGGACCAGTACAAATCCGGGGTCACTGACAAGAGGTGTGCCAGCGTCACTCACGAGTGCGATGCTCGAACCATTCTTCAATCGAGACAAAAATCCATCAACACGCTGGCGCTCGTTGTCACGGTGCAGCGAAATCAAGCGCGCTACGATCCCATAATAGCTCAATAATTTTCTGGTATGCCGTGTGTCCTCGGCGGCAACCAAATCTACACTGGCAATTATCGCGAGTGCACGTTGTCCAATATCGGCCAGATTACCGATTGGCGTCGCAACGATGTAGAGTGTTCCTCCACTAACTTGATCAACCGGTGGTTGCACAGAAATATCCTCCCGCTGGGCACTACACATCATCAAAGTGGTTTAGAACCCGGTGTCCACAAGTCTAGCCCCTATAATGGCGCTATGTTCAGCTGGGGTCGAAAACTTGTTGCTCATCGGCAACTAGCTGCAGCAGCCGTTCTGCTGCTTGGCGGGTGTGCAACTCCGACCATTGAGCAACCAAGCGCCCCGGCTAAGGCGGATGCCGCCTCAGCGCCTGCCAAGGCCACAGCTACTGCGGCAAGCACCAAAACCAATGCGACGACACTGACCGTTCCGCCTTCAACGGCAGTTGTCGAACGAACACCAGCGTGGATACATCTCGACCATGCACTGCGCCAGGTCGACGATCAAAACACTACCCATCTCGCTCGGGCGGCGAAAGCGCGTCTTGAAGAGGGCGAGCCACATATGGCAATCGCGCTACTGAAGACGAAACCGAAGTCACGCAAAAAAACCGGTGAACTCGAGATTCTTCACATACGCGCACTGATCTTTGCAGGCAAACCTGCCGAGGCGCTTCATCGACTGCGTCGATCAGCACAACGTGGCATCCATAATAGGGACCGAAAGTGGCAGACCCTCATGCTAGAACTGCGCGCACAAATGATGCTCGAACAATACGATAACGCATTGCTAGTTGCTGGCGCCATTTCCGCATTACCGCTGGCGCAATCACAGCGATCCAGCGGCTACGAGATGTTCTGGCAACGGCTAAAGTCCACACCTGCAACAGCGCTTCAAGAACTGCGAAACAACACGGAAAATCTTGAGCTGGTGCGCTGGATCTACCTTGTCGAGTTGTACCAACGGTATTGGTTTGCTCCGCACGGCGAGCTTGCGGTGCTGAAAAATTGGCGCCACCAACATCCCGAGCACCCCGCCAGCCGCCATCTTTTACCTGGGCGGCTAGTTGCTGATGTTGCAACCCAAAAACAGCCCAGACAAATCGCGTTACTACTACCCCTAAGCTCGTCTTACCGAACTGAGGCGCAGGCTTTTCACGATGGGATCATGCTCATGCACCAGGCAGATACGCGCTCCGGTCGACCGTCGATTCAAATTTACGATACCGGATCAGACAGTATGCCGGTTGAATCGACCTATCGGCAGGCGATCAGCGATGGCGCTGATTTCATCATCGGACCATTAGGCCGGCCAGCGGTGAATCGTGTAGCCGATTATTTAGACCCGAGCGTAAAGACACTCCTGATTGGCAACCCAACGAAAACAATTCCAACCTCGGCCAATGTGTATCAACTTAGCATGGCACCTGAACACGACGGTATTCAGCTGGCCCAGCGAGCGTTCAAGGTGGGCCATCGCCGCGCATTATTGGTATCTAGCGGTTCGACATGGGGTGCTCGGGTACAGTCCGCAACGATGACGACTTGGACCGCACTCGGAGGCCACATCGTTGACCAGGGCGCAGTGGCATCGAACAGTGTAAATAAAGCCTCCGCGATACGCAGGTTATTTCACATCGACCAAAGCGCGGCACGCGTGAAAGCACTGGAACGACTGCTTGGTAACGATCAACCCTTCAAATCTCGGTTGCGACGCCGGCAAGACATAGACGTGATCTTTCTGTTCTGCAGCAGAATCGAGGCCCAGAGCATTAATCCCCAAATCGATTTTCATTTCGGCCACGATCTCCCCGTTTACTCGACCAGCCACCTTTACCACGGAACGCCGGATCGAATTAACGATCTCGATCTTGAAGGGATCGTGGTGGGCGACATGCCGTGGATCTTGACCAATAGCGCACTTCGCAATAGCACCCGAGTCGGGCACGAACAGCACCAAGCTTATCGAGGGAGCCCACTTGACCTACTTTTCGCGCTCGTTATGGATGCGTATAGCCTGAGTTCACACATCACAGCACTGCAATCAGTGCCCGGTACTGAGCATCGGGGCTTTTCCGGTCTGCTACGGGTCGCTGCTGACGGTATCGTGCAACGCCAATTATCCTGGGCCCGCTTCGAAGATGCTGTGCCTATGGCACTACCGTCACTGCATTGAGGCCACGACCAGGACCCGACGCAACCTCCGCCTTGCCATCAATGATCATGCGCCGCACCCCCAGGCACTGGGCAGAAATCGTCGCACACGACTATTTGCAGCGCCACGGACTAGAGCTTGTTCAACAGAACTTCGCCACTCGTCTTGGAGAGATTGATCTAATAATGCGCGACGGAGAAACTCTCGTTTTTATCGAAGTCCGACAAAGGTACACAGCGTCACACGGTCTGCCTGAAGAAACCGTCCATCACAAGAAACAAAAGAAAATTAGGCTTGCGGCCAATCAGTTCCTGCAACAAGATCACAGAGGGTATGATCAGGTATGCCGCTTTGATGTGTTCGCAATTGAAGGAAGGGGAGCGCAAGCACAAACCCGCTGGATCAAATCAGCGTTCTAGATCCTAATGGAGGTTCAATGCCTATCAACAACGAACAAAGAATCCGAGAACATTTTGACAATACCCTAGTGACGATGCAGTCGACCCGCGACGCATTGACAACTGCAATCGTCGCGGCGGGACACTATATTACTGCGGCCTTCGACAACGGCAAAAAGCTTTTGATATGCGGCAATGGTGGTTCCGCGAGTGACGCGCTGCACTTCTCGGGAGAGCTAGTTTGTCGCTTCGAACGTGAGCGGCGTGCGCTGCCGGCAATCGCGCTGCCGGCAGATACTGCAACACTGACCGCAACAGGGAACGATTATCACTTTAACGAAGTCTTTGCCCGCCAGGTAGAGGCCCTTGGTCAGGCCGGCGACCTACTGATAGCGATCACCACATCGGGCAATTCAAAAAATATCCTCCGCGCCGTCGCTGCCGCCAAAACAAAAGCGGTGGGCGTTATCGCCCTCACTGGCCGTGACGGCGGCAAATTAGCCGGTGAACTCAAACACGACCATATCGAACTACGAGTTCCCAGCGAATCTACTGCCCGAATACAGGAAGCTCACGCTATAATCATCCATTGTCTATGCGATCTGATCGAACTGCATGTTGCCGAGGCCCCAGGATGAGCGCGCGGAGTAAAAGACGTGGCCGTATCTTCGGCTCGTTAATAGTAATAGCTACGATGATCTTAGCCAGCGGTTGCGTTGGCCTTCCCATCCTAGGGCTCGTGGGTGGATCAGCCATCGCGATTGATATGTCGCGCGACCATCGTTCCGTTGGGACCTACGTCAATGACAACGTATTAGAATCCAAGATCAGTAACGAAATCCGTTCGGATGCGACACTGGCGCCACAAGTGCATGTCAATACCACCGTGATCAACGGCGTCGTCCTATTAACAGGAGAAGCACCAAATCAGGCCAACATCGACCATATTTCTGACATCGCTCACTCGTTTAAACATACGCGCAAGGTAGTCAACCGCGTTGAACTCGCCGGTGCTACCACACTTACAAGCCGCGCCAACGACACCTGGATCACGATGGAAGTCAAATCAGCACTGTATCATGCCGAAAACGTCGAACACTTGCGCGTCAAGGTTGTTACCGAACGGGGCAATGTTTATCTGATGGGCCTTGTCTCAGCAGCGGAAGCAAAGGCTGCGACTGAAGTCGCACGCTCGGTCAGAGGGGTCGCACGCGTGGTTAAGGTTTTCGAATACTACTGAGCATCTGGCAATCTGGGACAACCGCAGTAGCCACATTACCTCTTTGGGGACAATCGCGGAAAAGATTCTAACGAGACCCCGGCAACTGGCGCAGGTACTTGAATCGATTGACCGACCGCTGGTCTTTACCAACGGCTGTTTCGATATTCTCCACCGGGGACATGTCGATTATCTCGAAACAGCGGCTGCTCTTGGCCAGGTGCTGTTAGTCGCAATCAACAGTGATCCGTCAATAAAACGTCTCGATAAAGGTCCCGGTCGCCCATTCAACAACCTTGACGACCGCATGGCAGTGGTCGCATCCCTCGCCTGCGTGAATTATGTTGTCCCTTTCGAAACGGACACACCGATAACACTGATCGAGCACATCAAGCCTGACCATCTCGTCAAAGGCGGCGACTGGGCCGTCAACAAAATTGTCGGTGCATCGCTGGTGTTGGAAACTGGCGGGCAGGTACACAGCTTGCCCATCCGTCACCCAGTCTCAACTAGTGCGTTGATTGATCGAATCCTCTTGTCCAAGAAGATCGGTTGAACCCGCCTGAGTCATCCGTTAAGCAGTGACTGCTCTGCCACCGCCAGGTATTGCACCGCCGCGGCCTGGTTGAAGCAGCATACAACTAGGCGTTCAAACAGGTCTATCTCGCGCTGCATGGCAGCATACGCGACTGGCGCAGCCTGTTCGGGCGGGTAGCCGTAAGCCCCTGTACTGATAGCCGGAAATGCCAACGATCTGAAACCGTTCGCCTGCGCAATCTCCATCGATGAGACATAGCATTGCTGCAAAAATCCTGCCTCGCCATTTTGACCACCGTTCCACACGGGTCCAACCGTGTGGATGACCCACTTCGCCGGCAGTTTGAACCCAGGTGTGAGGCGGGCCTCACCGATTGGACAACTCCCCAATCTCCGGCAGTAGTCGAGTAACTCGGGTCCGGCGGCGCGATGGATCGCTCCATCAACGCCACCACCACCTAGCAGCGAAGAGTTTGCCGCATTGACGATCGCATCTACCTGCAATGTCGTGATGTCGGCAATCAGAATTTCAATCATTGCTGCGCGGCAGTTGACTGGGAGACAAAGAGACTAGCAGTTCGACCACTTGGCTAATTGGTTGCCCCTCAGTGTGACCGCCCAACCGAATGCTGTGGCAAAAACGGTTCGAGCTCACGTAGCGCTTGCCGATAAACATCGCGCTTGAAAGCGACAATACGTTCAGCTGGTTCCCAGTAATCGACCCAACACCACTTATCAAACTCTGGCTCGGCAACACGATTAAGACAAACGTCACCGTCCTTACCAACCAGCTGCATAAGGAACCAGATTTGTTTTTGACCCAGAAACGTCACTCTGCTAGTCGCTGTGTAGCGTTTTGGAACGTCGTAATGAAGCCATTCGCGCGTGCGGCCAGCCATTCTGACATGGACTGGCTGCAGACCCACCTCTTCGTATAGTTCGCGAAATGCGGCGGCCTCGACTGTCTCTCTGCCCTCGACGCCTCCTTGTGGAAACTGCCAGCCATCGTGACGAGTGCGCCGCGCCCACAGTACCTGTCCCTGTGCGTTGCACACGATAATGCCTACGCCTCGACGGTAACCATCCTGGTACTTGGGATCTAACACTAGGCCCTCCTACGCTCCCTGCGACATGCATGCAGGCGTCATTCTTTCATGACAAGCCAAATAGGTAAACGAGCACAAGAAATATTGTGCAAGCATCCCTGCCGACGCGCGTCAATTGGGTTGTAGAACAGCCCGTTCGTTAAAGTACAGCGTCGCGAAAGAGACAAACGCTTCGATTGCGCGCAGACGGAATTTCTGACGCTGATAAACGATGGTAAAGGACCGCTTGATTGGTGGATCAAGGCTAGTGGCGACGAGGCGATCAAGGAGTCTTTCCTTTTCAATGGTCGCTATGGACATTATTGTTATGCCAAGACCAGCCCAAACCGCGCCCTTAATCGACTCCGGACTGCCAAATTCCATGGTTAGATTTAGAGCCGAGACATCAACACCCTGTGCCTCGAAATAATTACTGATTACTATCCGCGTACCCGACCCTTCTTCGCGCGCTATGAATGGATAGTCCAGGACTTGCGCTATGCGCAACGGACTAGCGCCGGCCAGTGGATGCCCAACTGGGGTCACAACCACAAGTTCGTCTTCCCAACATACCTGTGTAACTAGGTTTTTGTTGACGACAGGCCCTTCGACAATGCCAATATCGATTTCATTATTTTCCACCATGTTTATAACGCCCACCGTATTGGCCACGAAAAGACGCAGTGCCACTTCAGGGAACTCCAACTGATACTGCCCCAGGAGTGTCGGCAAAACATATTGACCAATCGTCATGCTGGCACCGAGAACAAGTTGTCCACGCGGATCATCAGTCAGATTACGCACAGCGTTATCCATCTCAGTCTGTAGCGTCATGATTTGATCTGCATACGTCTTTACGATCTCACCCGCGTCTGTCAGGCTGATCCGATTATGGGTGCGGTTAAAAAGGCGCGTATTGAAATGCTCTTCGAGTTGGTGGATCTGAAACGTTACGGCCGGTTGTGTCATGTGCAGCATATCGGCAGCTTTGGTAAAGCTGAGCAGCCTCGCCACAGTCGAAAAAACCTGCAACCGGCGGTCAGCCATCGGAGAGAACCGGACTCCGGCGGCGTGCCACCACCCGCTCAAACCGCGCCAATGCTGCACCACTATCCAGCACCTCGCTTACCGCAGCACGCGCCGACATCAAGTCCGCTGCCCGTCCAAGGTGCATCAGGCATAGCGCGGTGCCATACACAAGACCTTCCCTGAAAGGGCCCGCTTCACCGGACAACGCACGGATTCCTTGTTCTGCACAAGCCTGTGCCTTGTCACTGTCAGCCGTTGTCGAGAGGGTCTCTATTTCGGGCCACGGTGCAGTCCGTGTTGCAGACTGAATACCCGCGGCACCTGGATCAAGTCGAAACTCTCGATCCTTCGAATCACCATGGTAAGAGAAGTACTTGGAAGCTTGATTCAAGGAGGGAATCACACCGCCTTCAACACCGCGTACCACCATCGCGGAGGCGTAGCCCGCGGCACGGGCAAGCGCTGTGTAAATTGGTGGGTAAGGCTTATGCACGTAACCAGTCATTAAATGGGTGCGCACTGCGCGCAACGGCCCGACAAGAACTTCCACGGTTGTCAGACAGGGTCGCTTCACAATGCGTCGACGCAGCTCAAGTAGGCGATGCAAATCTGGACAAGACTCCCTTTGATCAACGTACGCCCATCCGATGTCAGGATCGGTCAATTGATCGGCCGCGGCCTGTGTCGTGAGATTGACCGAACAACAAGCAGCTGCCAGCACGCGGCTTGCAGTAATACCGAACTTGGGGCCTAGAGACTCGACACCGTTACTGACAGCCGGTATGCCGCAGGCCGCCAAAACAGGTGGCAAAAATGGGGCTATCGGCATGCCGCGCTGGTATCCATCAAAGGGATCAGCGAGATCAACCAAGTCGGGCAGATCCACCTCGATATGCTTTGTTCTACCAAGCAAGGCCTGTAATACACCGAGCAATTCATCAAGTGTTTCACGCTTCATGCGAAGAGCAATAAGAAAGACTGCCGCCTGCACTTCGTCAGCACGCCCTTCGAGTATGTACTCCATTGCCGTACGCGCTTCGTCCAAAGTAAGGTCCTTGCTGAGCTCTGGACCTGTGGCAACCTGTTGCAGGAAGCGTCGCATGTCTGTTGCAACCAGATCGATCTGCTGCTCACTGCCTGCGTGCTGGGATATGTCTGTCATTCAACTAAATCCATGGGCACACCCGTCGCGGTCTGACTATTAGAAACACACCCAGCCCCCCAATGTACCGTTGCGGACGCCCTCGACTCAACCGATAGCGTATGGAATTTTTGCAAATGACTACTTTTCTTCTATAGGAAATGCGTATTCCCCGCAGACAATTTCTGGTACGTTTCTGACATGAGCCGCCAATTCACGGTTTCCGTCAACCAAATTAGCTGCTTCGAACTCAGCCGCGCAATGAGTGCTGGGGCCAAGACCCAACTCTCCACGAATAAAACATGGCTGCAGCCTCCACAGTGCACGACAAAGCCGACGCGCTGATCATCGGCGCCGGCGCCTCCGGTGCCGTCGCGGCTAAGCACCTCTCGGAAGCGGGCGTAGGCGTCGTGTGCCTCGAACAGGGGCGCAAGATCGAGACACAGGAGTTCTATGGCGACAAGCCGGAATGGGAGGTCATGGCCCAGCGGCTGTGGCATCCCAATCCCAACGTGCGTGGTCTCGAGTCCGATTATCCCGTCGACACGTCAGCTTCCGACGTCAATCCGCTCATGTTCAACGCTGTCGGCGGGAGCACCATCATCTATGCCGCGCAGTGGATGCGCTTTGCGCCCTCGGATTTTCGCGTGCGGACTCTCGACGCGATCGCGGACGACTGGCCGCTGGCGTACGAGGACCTCGAACCCTACTACGACTTCATCGACGTAGAGATGGGCGTTTCCGGCCTCGGCGGGGATCCGGCCTATCCCCCCGGATCCGCTCCGCCGCTACCACCCCTACCCATTGGCAAACTGGGACGCAAAGCGGCCAAAGGAATGAACGCGCTTGGCTGGCATTGGTGGCCAGGCACGCAGGCCATTCCGTCACGGCCCTATCGTGGCCGTAGCCAGTGCACGCGGCGGGCGACCTGCATGTTGGGGTGCCCCGAGCAGGCCAAGGCGAGCACCGATCTCACACACTGGCCGGACGCAATCGCCCACGGCGCGCGACTCGTCACGGGAGCACGCGTGCGTGAGGTGACGCTCGACGCGAAGGGCCGAGCAAACGGGGCTCTGTATATCGATCGGGAGGGTACCGAGCACTACCAGCCAGCCCGCATCGTGCTCCTGTGCTGCAATGGGGTCGGCACACCCCGGCTGCTACAGCTCTCGGGGGGCAGCCGGCACAATAACGGCCTCGCGAATCGATCGGGGCTCGTTGGCCGCAACCTGATGATGCACCCGTGGGCGGGGGCCGTCGGCTACTTTGATGAGCCGCTCGAGAGCTGGCTTGGCCCCAACGGCCACACGATCCAATCCATGCAGTTCTACGAGACAGATCCCGCACGTGGCTTTTTACGCGGTGCAAAGTGGAACGCGCAACCGACGGGGGGGCCGCTCGGCCTACGTGCCGCGCTCGGTGGTAGCCCCCTGGAAGAAGCCTGGGGCCCCGAGTTGCACCGCGCGACGTCGCGACGTGTCGGACGATCTCTAGAATGGGGCATCAATGCCGAAGACCTGCCGGACGCCGAGAACCGCGTAGAGCTCGATGACAAGCTGACAGATGGTGACGGCGTGCCTGCACCACGTATTGCCTACCGCAACTCACGGAACACGCAGGCGCTGCTCGCTTTTCACCTCGAGCGGGCACAGGACGCTCTCGAAGCATCTGGCGCCTACGCCGTCACGGCAACATCACTAATGCGTGACTGTGGCTGGCATCTGCTCGGGACGTGCCGCATGGGCAATGACCCAGAGCGTTCCGTTGTTGATCAATGGGGTCGCGCCCACGACGTGCCCAATCTTTACATCTTGGATGGAAGCGTCTTCGTGACATCGGCCGGCCTCAACCCGACAGCCACTATCTGCGCGTTGGCGCTGCGCTCAGTGCATCACATGCTCGAGCACCGCGGCGAAATCGAGGCCACGTCATGACAAGGGCGCTAAGCAAACGCAACCGCGACACATTCCGATGTATCGCGGACATGCTTATCCCCGAAGCTGAGGGCATGCCGTCAGCTAGCCAGGTCGCTGTCCATCTTGCCGGCATCGACCATATTCGGAAACTGCGCCCTGAGCTCGATGAGAATCTGTGCCGCGGCCTTGACGCCGTAGCAGATATGGACTGTGACGAGGCGATCGCGTATCTCAATGCGCACGACCCAAGCGCACTCGGCGTGATCGCTCTCGCGGCAACGTCGGCCTACTACCTCGTGCCCGCGGTACAACAGCGGCTCGGCTACCCGGGTCAGCTCAGTCGGCCCGCTACCGATGCCGAAGAAGGGGATTGTTTCACCGACGATCTACTGCAGCCGGTCATCAATCGGGGGCCCATCTACCGCAAGGCGCCTCGCTGAAAAGGGGGATCGATTGAATCTGGACGTTGGTATCGACGACATCAACATTTCCGAGGGCGAACTCCCGTGATGTCTCGCGCTAGGAGCGTCCGCTGCATCGCCTTCTTTCCCAAACTCGGCGCTGACTTTCGATATTAGATAAACAATCGTTTATCTAATGATACTGCCCATCAGGTTTTGATAAACTTGAATCTCCCACCTATGGGGGAATATCCTGTAATTCATTGTTTTTAAAAAAAAAGCCGCCACTTTTCGGTGACGGCTTAATAGAAAGGAGGAGGTCAGGAATCAATTAAAACTTGTAATTCCTGGTATACAGTATACATATATGGGGCAAAATAAGCAATCATTGACTGCGTAATAGCTAACCATGCCGAGTCTGTGAATTCTGTATGACCGCTGTAAAACCGGGCGACGCCTTGTGTCAGACTTACACCGATGAATGAATCGATAGAAATTGATCTTGCCAGCGGCTTAGCGGCTTTTGAGGCAAAGCATTTCGCGAGGGCAATGCAGTGCCTTTCGCCTCTCGCCGATGCCGGCCACAAGGAAGCACAGTACCGCCTGGCCATCATGTTCCAGAACGGACTCGGGGTGGTCGCCAATGAAGCAGTAGCTTTTGACTGGATGCAGCAGGCTGCAGAGCAAGACCACGGCCCTGCGCAACATGGGCTTGCCTGTTGTTACCTTGAAGGTTCGGGCACGCACCGGGATGACCCGGCTGCCGTGCAGTGGCTGCAACGAGCCGTGCGACACGGTCTCGCGGGTGCTCTCGTTGTCCTAGCACAGCTCTACGAGACCGGACGAGGCGTTCCGGTTGACGTTGAAAAGGCAAAGGCGCTGTATCGTCAAGCAGGCATTTGAGCGCGGCGATAGAGAGCTATCGATTTCGTCAGAGCATTCAGGCGCAGCAGGCATGGACTACTTTCCTGTTTTTCTCAAACTGACCGATGCACCCTGTCTGGTGGTGGGTGGCGGTGCAGTAGCTGAGAGAAAGATTTCACTACTGCTCAAGGCTGGCGCTCGTGTCACAGTCGTGGCTCCCAAACTGATCGAATCGCTCTCTATCGCGAAAGACAACGGCCATATCGTGCATCGAGAAGCTCTTTTCAATGCGCAGTGGCTTGAGGGACAAGTCCTGGTTGTCGCTGCGTCCGATGACCTTCAAGTTAATAAATCCGTGGCTAAGGCTGCTAAAGAAAAAAACATTCCCGTCAACACTGTTGACCAGCCCAGCCTGTGCAGTTTCATCGTGCCCTCAATCGTCGATCGGTCACCTGTAGTAATCGCTATCAGTACTGGTGGATCATCACCGATACTCGCGCGACTACTCAGAGCACGACTCGAATCGTTAATACCTGCAGCGTATGGGCACCTTGCCACACTTGCTCGCGCATTTCGCGAGCAAGTAAAGCAGCGGTTCCCGCGCGCCAATGACCGTCGCTCGTTCTGGGAGAATGTCCTGCAAGGTCCGATCGCAGAATTGATGCTTGCCGGGCGTACAGCTGAAGCAAAACAATCTCTTGCCGAGACCCTTAGTGCCGCCGACACCGCGGCGCTGCCACGCGGAGAGGTATACCTTGTGGGGGCAGGGCCTGGCGATCCCGACCTACTGACCTTCCGTGCACTACGATTGATGCAGCAAGCGGATGTTGTGCTCTACGACCGGCTGGTTGCCCCCGCCATTGTTGATTTGGTTCGTCGCGACGCCCGGCGTATCTTCGTTGGCAAAAAAAAGTCCAACCACACACTGCCCCAGCCCGATATAAACCAACTACTGGTTGAACTGGCTGGCCAAGGGGAGCGAGTACTGCGTTTGAAAGGCGGCGACCCTTTTATGTTTGGCCGTGGCGGAGAGGAAATTGCTGATCTCGTCAAAGCCCAGATTCCTTTTCAAGTGATACCGGGTATAACCGCAGCCGCTGGCTGCGCCGCGTATGCCGGAATACCACTAACCCATCGCGACCACGCCCAATCCTGCACATTTGTCACCGGCCACGTTAAGGATGGTCTCCTGGACCTGAATTTTCACGCACTTGCGCAGCCTGGGCAGACCGTAGTCGTCTACATGAGTCTGACAGGACTAGAGGAGACCTGTCGACAGTTACAGGCCCATGGTGCTCCAGCGCAACGTCCGGCGGCATTGATTGAACAGGGCACAACGGCACAGCAACGTGTCATTACGGGTACGCTGGCCACATTGCCCACACAAGTGGCGGCAGCAGATATTCAGGCACCTACGCTGTTGATTATCGGCAGCGTTGTCACACTGCACGAACAGCTAGCCTGGTTTCAACCCGACCATAAAAACAACACTGAATAATCAGCTCGGCTCTCGATCAGCCTCTATAGACAACCACAGTCAAGTAACAGACATGGCTAGTAATCGTATGAATGACTTCGAGGACGTTGGTCCCAATGACCTGATGCCGGGATCGATGCGGAGAGTCGAGGCTCACGGCACCTTTATTCTTATTGCAAACATCGCCGGCGCCCTGCATGCCATGGACGACACCTGTACTCATGAAGAGGCCTCACTATACCAAGGTGCTCTTGACGGAGACTGTGTGCGCTGTCCATTGCACGGAAGCCGCTTTTGCTTCGCTGATGGCCGCGCAATTGATGAACCAGCAGAAATCGATTTAACCGTTTACCCTATCCTCACACTCGATGAACGACTCTATGTCGGTCCAGCGTCAGCGCGAGAAATCGCGGTTGACGAGGGACACAGTACTTGACCTAACTCAGGAGATTTAACACGGTGAATTCTGCTCCATCGCGGGAAGGCAGCTTAGAGGCCCCTACCCGGCACCCCATTGACTGGAAAAATCCCGAATTCTTTAGCCAGCAACACCTCGAGGGTGAACTCGAGCGAGTATTTGATATCTGTCACGGTTGCCGGCGATGTGTCAGCCTGTGTCAGGCGTTTCCGACACTTTTTGATTTGGTCGACGAGTCACCGACAATGGAAGTCGATGGTGTCGACAAAAAGGACTATGGACAGGTAGTAGACCATTGTTACCTTTGTGATTTGTGCTACCTGACGAAATGCCCGTACGTACCCCCACATCAGTGGAATGTTGATTTCCCACATCTAATGCTGCGCGCCAAGGCCGTCCGTTTCCGACAGTCAGGTGCGCGCCTTCGTGATCGTATCCTCACCAACACTGATCAAGTCGGACGCATGGCTAGCATTCCAATCGTTGTTAACGCTGTCAATGCAGCCAATCGATCGCCGATGCTGCGCACGCTGTTGGCGAAAGCACTGGCCGTGCATGCCAATGCCAAACTCCCTCCTTATGCCAATCCAACAGTACGCAAACAATTACGCGGTCTCCAATCGAAGGCATCTGTAAAACCCGTGACGACAGATCGAACCCGCGGCAAAGTCGCTCTCTTTGCAACCTGCTACGGTAATTACAATGCGCCAGAAATCGCTTCCGACCTGGTCCGTGTGTTCGAACACAACGATATACCAATGACATTGGTGGGCTCAGAGCAGTGCTGTGCGATGCCCAAGTTCGAATTAGGTGATCTCGATGCGGTCGCACGTGCCAGCGAAAAAAACAAGCATGCGTTGCTCGAGATGATCGACAACGGCTGGGATATTGTCGCACCCGTCCCTTCCTGCGTACTGATGTTTAAGCAGGAACTGCCTCTGATGTTTCCCGATGACGAAGACTTTCACAGAATACGATCGCACATCTTTGACCCGTTTGAATACCTTCATCTGCGCCATCGACACGGGCTGTTCAATATTGAATTTAGGCACGCGCTCGGAACAGTCGCCTACCATGCCGCCTGCCATCAGCGAGTTCAGAATTTTGGTCCTCGTACCCGACAAGTATTAGAACTGATTCCAAACACTGAAGTAATCACGATTGAGCGCTGTTCGGGCCACGATGGTACATATGCCATTAAGGCAGAAACCCATGAAGCATCAATGAAGATTGCAAGACCCGTGATCAAGCGTATCAAGGAAATCCGCGCCGATCATTACGGCAGTGACTGCCCGATAGCAGCGAACCAGCTATGGAATGGACTGGGTGAGGAACACCCCCCGCGACATCCTATCAGCCTGTTGCGATGGGCCTATGACATCTGACACGGATCGACCATCTGCACCACAGACAGCTCAGTGAGCCCGGTGACCTGGTTCGCTGGTCGACTTGCTTGCCAGTTCACACAATGCCGTCAACAGATCGAATCGATCTTGCAGCACGGTAGTCTCTACCAGGCCTTGCTTTTCCTGCGGCGAGAACGGCAGACTGGAACCAAGCGTATCGATTAGTTCAGGCGCCCGCAGTTGATCCAGAGCGCTCCACTCCACTGTCATCGAACGGCTTTCGAGCAGATTTTTGGCTGCGGTCAGCAGTCGCGCCCTCTCGATTTCTGCCTCGTCCTCTTCCAAATCATGCTGGAAACGGTCCCACGATACAGTTGCAAGGCGGTAGCCCCGCTCGATGGTTTTCTCATGTTCAACATCGAATCGACAGACACCGCCAAGCACGATCAGTAAGCGGCCGTCCCGGGTCTCACTGAAGCTCACTACCCGCCCAGCACATCCCGTCCGATGTAGGGCCGGTATGGTGTCAGTTGAATCAGGCAAGGGTTGCACCATCCCGATCAGACGATGACTCGCCATTGAATCAAATACCATACTGAGGTAGCGAGGCTCGAATATATTTAATGGCAACTGGCCATGAGGGAGAACAACAGCCCCCTCAAGGGGAAACAATGGCAGCGTCAGGGGTAGCTGCTCAAATCCGGGGGAAAATGCGTTTCGCATGACACTTTCATGCTAGCACAAGCTTCCAACGGATAGATCAATGTCGGCCTGATCATTAAGAATCCATCCGCTATAGATAGAGCCGGACTGGCAAAATGGCGATCATTAACTGAATTTGTAAAATCTCACTACCGTGACTCGCATTGCCATCATTGGTTGGGGATCCTTGCTCTGGGACCTCGATAACCTGTCTCCTTTCGTCAAAGACCGCTGGTTGGTCAATTCGGGACCCCGGTTGCCGTTAGAATTTTCACTGGTATCAAACAAACGTCTGGGTGCACTCGCTCTCGCCATTGATCATGAAAATGGCAATGACGCCCCATCGTCGACGATTTACAGCACCCGTAACGAGATAGCCGCCGCCAGAGCAGATCTCGCGGCACGGGAGCGATGCCATCTGGAAGGGATCGGATTCATCGACCGCAGCAGCTCGAATAGTCACTGTCGCTCCCTGGCAACTCTCGCAGCTATCAAGGCATGGTTTGATCAATCTCCGATAGACGCCGCTGTATGGACAGATCTTGCGCCCAATTTTTTTCATCGAACCGGCCAAGAATTCAGTCTTGAGAACGCAGAACGATACCTACTCAGCCTTGCTGAGCGCCCTTTGCGCGAGGCAAAACGGTACGTGACCAATGCACCTGGCGGCGTCGATTCACCGCTTAGAAATTTGCTCAACCAGAAATCGTGGTGGCACGCCATTACGGCGCTTTGACCGCAAATTTATCGGCCCCCAATGTCATCCGAATCTTCTTATCGAGGTCGCTTCGCACCATCGCCAAGCGGTCCATTACACTTCGGCTCGATCGTCTCCGCTGTGGCCAGTTACGCAGATGCCAAAGCGCATGCCGGTGAATGGCGTGTGCGCATCGATGATGTTGACAAAACGCGTTCCGTAGTGGGTGCCGACACACTGATTCTGTCTACACTAGAACGCCTTGGTTTCGAATGGGCAGGTACACCTACTTACCAGAGCCATAAGCATTCTCGCTATCTTGAGATCATCGGCATATTACTGGCGAGGGGTGAAGCCTTTCACTGTGCCTGCAGTCGAACTGAAATTAGAGCGCTGGCAAGTAGCCACAACGACACATTGATCTATCCGGGAACTTGCCGCCAAGGTCTGCCGCCGGGTCGACAAGGCAGAAGCGTACGCCTGCGAACACCAAATACCATCAGTACAGTCACTGATCGGTTTGCCGGGGATTTTGAACAGAATCTGGCTACCGAGGTCGGGGATTTCGTCATCCTTCGAACCGACGGCCTTGCCGCCTATCAGCTGGCTGTTGTCGTCGACGACGATGACGAGGGCATCACCCACATCGTTCGAGGCGCAGACTTGTTGTCATCTACCCCGCAGCAACAATTGCTGCAGACACTTCTCGGTCTCTCCAGGCCAGCATACGGCCATACCCCTGTCGTCTTTGGCGAAGACGGTCGAAAACTCTCAAAAAAAGATGCCGCCCACCCGATCGTCCTTGACGAACCCTTACCCATACTGCTCAAAGCATGGTCGTTTTTAGGTCAGGAAAATTTCGATGCTGATAATGTCCGAGAATTCTGGCGCGAGGCAGGCCGTATTTGGTGTCCAGCCCGCCTGCCAATATTGCCGGCACAACAAGGTAGCGCTTCACTGCAAACAAGACCTTAGCGCTTAGCGCCCTTCAACACTGCTCCCAGGGCAGTCCTTCTGACCGCCAACCAGCCAACTGGCTGCGATGGTTGTTTTGATTCAAGGGCCCCTCGAAACCATCCGTAACGGAAAAAATGTTGACGAGCCCGGCGCCACTCAGTAACTGACCAACTTCATTGGAGCGCTCACCCGAACGACAGATCAACATAAGGGGGTGTTGTGAATCTCCTTCAACCTCAGACATGACGGACCGGACCTGGTCAACAAAAGCGGCATTTGGAACCCAATCTGGTTCATCTAACCAGGGGATGTGCAGTGCGCCGACCGGGTGGCCCACAAACAAGAATTCCTGGGTGGAGCGGATATCGATGAGCCGTACATTCGTGTTTTCCTTCATCATGTGCCAGCAATGTTTCGGTGTAATAGGCACGGGATCAGCCTCGCTGGATGGCCACGATAATTCGTCTGCGAGTTGATGATGGAGAGAATTCGACATTGAAGCGTAAGGTTGTCTGGCAACACGCCGGCCGGCTAGGAGCACTATACCGACGATCACATAGACCGCATTATAGAGAAATACTAACTCACTAACCTACATAAAAAGAAAAAAATACTATTTGACTACGTTTTGAGCAATAAGGGATAATATTTTTCTACAACTAGCGATAACTCAAAACCACGACTCATGGACGACATTGATCGGAAAATTCTGGACCTGCTGCAAGAGGATGCGAGTCTCGCCATCAGCGAGATCGCCTCGACTGTTCATCTGTCAACAACACCATGCTGGAAACGCATTCGTCGTATGGAACGAGAAGGGTTAATCCGGAAAAGAGTGGCCTTGCTAGACGCAGAAAAAGTAGGCGTCGGATTTACCGTTTTTGTTTCGATCAGAACCAATCAACACACCCGCGCGTGGTTCGAAGAACTCTCAAGTGCTGTCAGTGACATGCCAGAGATTCTAGAGTTTTACCGCATGGCCGGAGAAGTTGATTATTTGCTGCGGGTGGTTGTTCCCGACATGGCCGGGTACAACGATTTCTATACCAAACTGATCGGACGCCTGCCACTCGCTAATGTGACTGCAGGCTTTGCAATGGAGCAAATTAAATACACCACGGCCTTACCACTGGCCCATTCCTGACCGACGATCCTTTTTCAATATTTTCACAACGCCAGGCTGGCAATCTGTAAACGGACTATGCCAAGCGGCAAGGGAATAATCCCGATCGGACCCTAAAGAAACCGGAATATTTCTGATCGATGTAACAACACACCTAGACGGTTATGGCAACAGGGACTTTCTAATCGATCGTGTCGAATAATCTGATGCTCATGGGCAGAAATTAAGAAAGACTCGTCTTAAATAGGCCAAGTAATGACGCTAACCAATTGTTAGTGAGTCTATTTGGAGACTCCGTACGCGTAAAGATTACCCGCTCTCAAAGGCACACAAATTTTAGCTAGTCTGAAAAAAGACACTGCCCGCTCTATTATCCTGCTAGCGACTTTAGGAGTTGGTGCAAGCTTTAACCAATATTCAATTGGATAACGATTCGTAAACGGGGCAATAACAATGTCTTGGTATCCCGCCTGATGAAAGAAATTCAACAGGCTAACTGGTGAGAACAATTGCAGATGTTCAATATCAAAGATCGGCGATCGGTGCTTTAGCAGCCTCGCTGATAGAGCACGAAAATTATGGCACACCACAAGAAACAAGCCGCCTGGCTTTAACAAGCGCATAACGCCGTCAGCGAGTGCTTTCGCATCCTCAACATGCTCAATTGTCTGAAAGCAGGTGACCA